>CAOKEO010000076.1 GCA_948467495.1 uncultured Clostridium sp. | reverse complement strand
ATAAATTGTTTAGTTGTAGTAATTGACATTGAACAAGTTATTTATGATTTCGTTAGATTAAAGTTTAGAAACAGTTTGAACAGAAACAGTAGAAATTTTCTCTCTGAAATGTAATATAGTTGTAAGAAAGGATAAAACTTTATGAAATGTGAATCTACAGATTTAGAAATCGAAACAATAGTAAATCGAATAAAAAATGAAGATATGGACTTGCAACCGGACTTTCAAAGAGGGGAGATTTGGACACTTCAGAAGAAACAAAAGTTAATAGATTCAATATTAAGAGGTTGGAAGATACCACCTATCCATGTAATACATAATAATCAATCCATAGATGAAGTATTAGATGGTCAGCAAAGATTAGCAGCTATACGAGATTTTTATGATAATATAATTTGTATTGACGGAAAAATTCTGCCTGAAAATTCTGAACTTATTCAGCTAGATGGTATGCATTATCGTGATCTTCCTAAAAAATGGCAAAGGCAATTTAGGCAATATAGTATTGTTATTATAAGATTAACAGAATATCAACCAGAAGAACCGGCAGAATTATTTTATCGTTTAAATCAGCCTACGGCGTTAACGTCTGCAGAACAAAGGAATGCATATATTGGTGTTACCAGAGATCAGGTTAAAGAATTGTCCAATAAGTTTGTTGCATTAGGAGCAAGTAAAGAAACAATTGGATTTTCAAATTCCAGGCTGGCTTACGATGAAATTATCTCAAAATTTTGTTTTTCAGTTGAAACGGGAACATTAAAGAAAAAGATAACATCTAATGATATTTCGATTCAATATCGTCAAGCAATACCTTTTTCAGATGAGTGTATTAGGATAGTTGCTAAAACTTTAGAAAAATTTATGGAGTGTATTATTGGTTGGGATGATTTTAAATATTCATTTAATAAAGCAACAATTTTTAGCTGGTTTGTTTTTATTCGTAGAAATTTGTCTTTGAGTGATACGGAATTAAAAAATGTTATTGGTTACTTTGAATTTTGTAGAGCCTTTATAAAAGGAAAATACAAAAAAGTAGATCAACGATACATAGAAGTTTTCTCTTCTTTGCAAAAGAGAAATTCATTTTTTGAGATAATGCTCAATACTTTTAACCAAAGATCTAGTATGGGAAGTACAGACGCTCTTTCAATTATATATCGTGACATTATTATTACAGTTTTTAGAGATATGTTATGGGGAAACGAAACAGAACTTATACAATATACTATAAATACATTTAAAGAACTTGAAAATTTAAATTATACACTTGAGAAAATTGTTGAAAAATATAATTGGGGAGAAAAGTTTTAATGAGAAAGGCGAAAGAAACAGATTATTGGGATAGAGCATATAAGAGAAAATATTTAAATAGTGTATCCGGCGTAGAGCTTAATGGCTTAAACGATTTACAAGAAATTTCTTTTTCAGACGGAATAACTGCAATATGTGGTTTGAACGGAGCAGGAAAAAGTACGGTAATTGCTGCGGTAAAAGATATTTTAGGAGTAATTTTAACAGAAAGTGACAGACATAAGTTAAAAGGAAGTACGGTTAATGGAAAGGTTGTAAGCGAAAAAAAGGAAATCCGATGTTCAAATTGCACGGGATATCGACTTTGCGATACTGGATATGACTTAGATAAAATTATATATTTGGATTGTGATGAAAGTAATAATATTCAAGAGTTTACTATTAAACAGGCAAATTTTGAAGAATTACTTGAACAAAATGAAGAATATAGGTTGTCTGAAGAAGAAATAGAGGATATCTGTTATTTGACGGGGAAAAGATACCAAGATTGCAGAGTATGGGAGTTTGAAGAAATTGAAGAAATAGGAACTGTGCCATATTTTCAGGTTACCATTGATCAAATAGAATATGATTCTCGAAGTATGGGGAGAGGGGAGCACTTTTTACTATATTTGTTCTGGTGCATAAATAAATGTAATCAGGGAACAATTGTCATTATTGAAGAACCAGAAACATACATTAGTATATGTTCACAAATGCATTTTTCAAATTACTTGGGGAAACAAATGGCAGAAAAAGGAATTCAAATAATTATGACTACGCATTCGCCATATTTGTTAGAACATATAAAAAATGGTAATATAAGAATTGTGAGTAGAATGGGGAATATTGCTATGGTTACAAAACCTGATGACAATATGATGGCTGAAGACATATTAGGTGTTTCGCAAAATTATATGGGAACATTGTTTGTTGAAGATAGAGTTGCATATGATTTTCTTTCAATTATTTTAGAGGATAAGGCTCCATATATTTTGAAAAGATATACAATCGACATTGCGGAAGGTGGAGAAAAAGCAATCTCTTGTCGTCTTGAATTTCCGGCAAGTGATAGAATTAAATACGATTTTATAGGTGTATATGATGGAGATATGAGAAATCATTTAAATACAGAGAAATTACAATGGAAATGGGTTTTTCTGCCGGGGAATAAACCATTGGAAGAATTATATAGAGAATACTTGCATAATGCAGAAAACATTAAAAAATTTTGTGATAGTATGGGAAAGAGCGATAGCCAGATAATAACTATGTTGGCAACGATTGATGGAAATGACCATCATGATTGGTTCGAAGAATTGAGAAAATTTCTCGGTGTTGATGGGAGAATGTTGGTTCGAGTTTTTTATAATATTATGCAAGATATGAGTGAAGGAATAGACAGTTTTATTTCAGACTTAAAGAGTTGTATTAATCATTAAAAAATAATTAGCGTTAATGATTGTTGTTATATTGATAAGAGTTTAGAGAACAATGTCATTAAGTTAAATGTGAAAATGCGAAGGAAACAGGTTGAAAAAAT
>CAOKEO010000075.1 GCA_948467495.1 uncultured Clostridium sp. | reverse complement strand
TGAATATAAAAAAGTGTCCTTATAAAAATTGTCTAAAAAAGTGTTGACAATCCAATTTTTCTCTAGCATTTGTGCCATAAGTATTTCAAATCTTCTTTTAGCTTGTTTGTCTGTTTCAACAATATGTTTTCTTAAAGTCTTGTTCATAAACATTATTATATATTCAGCCTTTTTGTGATTTTTTAAATATTCTAATCTTAAATGCCCATACTTTCCAATAATATAATCATTTTCGTAATCTTCTTTCTCTAAATATAAGTTAGGAACAAAAAAATCTCCTTCTTTGTGATAAGTTATCTCTACCATAACAAAAACCTCCTAAAATTTAATTTCACTACTTTTAGAACTATAATTTTATATCTTTTTAGCTGTCTATAAATACAAATTTTTATAAGTGTACTTAACTTAAGTCTACTGGGTTAGGACTTCAGTCAAGACGAAGTCCTGTGCCACGAAGAAAATTCAAAGGAGGGATTTTATGGAGCAAGAATTAGCATATTCTTTTCACTTGGGCAGTGATAAAAATAAAAGTAAATTAGCAAAGAAAGTTGCAAAAGAAAATGTATCTGGTACTACTTCTCTATCAAATAATGCAATTCAAACTGCAAAAGATTTATCAGATGTAAATAGACACAATCTAAGAGATTATGATAATCAAATAGAATTGATTAGAACTATATATGGAACAAATGATATTGTAAATGATGTAAAACAAGTATATTTAGACGAATTTGAACAAGCAAAATTGAATATAACAATAAGCAAACTCGTGAAGATAGAAAAATCAAAGATTATTTCAAAAAAGTATGTGAATCTCAAAATGATGTAGCTTGTGAAATTATAATAGAACTTGGAGATATGGATTTTTGGAATGATAAAGACGAAAGATATAGATTTAAAATGGTTGATGTATATAATGAGCAAGTAAAAGACTTAATGAAAATTGTACCAGATTTTAAGATAGCAAATGCTACAATACATTTTGATGAAGTTTCTCCACATATGCACATTGTAGGTGTTCCAGTAACTACAAATTGCACTAGAGGAATGAAAAAGCAAGTAGGAAAAAGTAAGTTATTTACAAAGGCAACACTTACTGAAATACAAGATAAAATGAGAAATGCTTGTATTAAGTCATATAATAAGTTTTATGAAGTTAATACACGTTTAAAAGAAAAGCAAAAAGGCAGAAATCAAGACATAAATGTTAAGGAAATGGGAAATTATAGAGAAATCAAGAAACAACTAGCTAAAAAAGAACAGAAACTTGAAAAAGCAAATATTCAAACTAGAGAACTTGATAATTCTAGTAAAGATATAAATACAATATTAGATAATTTAAAGCCTACTTTGATGAATAAAAATAATATGGTTATTTCAAGCGAGGATGTCCAGAAAATTAAAAACTATACAGAAGATGTAAAAGATATAACCCAGACAGTAAGAAGTGTCAATGACTTGAATATGGCAATTAAAGATTTTGAACATTCTGCTTTTGAAATAGAAAAAGAAAATTGTTCACTTAAATATGAAATAGAACTAAAAGATAATGAAATCGGCAGTTTGAAAAATGAACTTTCTACTAAAGATAAAATTATAGGAAGATTACAAGCTGAAAAAGAAAAACTAAAACAAGAATTACAGAGATTTAAAGGGTTTTGGCATAGTATTATGAACCATTTTCATAAAAGAATTTGCTATGATAAAGATAGTAACTATAAAATTGTAAGTGATGACCTATACAAGAACGGAATATTTGATAACAATGATAATGAAATTGCAAATAATATTGCTAGAAAAGTAACTATACCTGATGAAAACAAGCAAACAAAGAATAAAAAAAAAAATAATGATACTAGATTTTAAAAGGAGGAAAATTGAATATGTATAATGATAAAGTAAAATATTTGATAGATATGATAAATGATATGAATATTAAAGATAAACTAAGATTAGCAATTTGTATGAGCCAAAGCGAGTGGACTGGTCTTATATATAATACTAAGGAAAATTTTGAAAAGTTTGATTATATGCTAAAGAGCATAGATGAAGAATATAGAACTACACTTATAAATTTTGGAAAGTATAAAATTGTAATGTTTGCAATGTCTAAACTTATGGAAATGCAGACAACGGAACAAAATAAAGTTGCATTATATTTATTTAATAATATAAAGATTTTAAAATAACATAAAAATCCCCTCTAGGTCTGATTAAATCTTATCATACTTAGAGGGGATTTGTTGTACAGGTCATATTAACCTGCAAGGAGAACTTTTAGCTCTCAAGGAAATCTTTTCTGGCAATATGTACGCCGTCTATGAAGATGTCAACGTCCTTGTTACCATTTACAACTTCCTTAGCTTCTTCCAACTGGTTGCTGTAAAAAGCATAACTGTCAATCGGTCCTTCGTCATCGACGGAAACATCCCAGATGTTGAGATGTATTGGGCAATCGCTCAATGGTTTGCATTCTTCAGGAACGTAATCAGTATTAAACAGCTCTACAGATGTTGTTACCATACCTTCCTCGTCTGCAGGACTGCTACCGACTCCTGAGCGAAAAGGTATTTCAGTTGTGTAGAATTTACCATTGTACTGAATAATCGTTCCCTGAATTACCTTAGATGTTTCCTTAGTGGCAAACCGACCGACATAAGTTAATTCGTCCTTGAGCCGACAAAATTCTTCCATATCGAAAATTGCCTCTTTCCCTTTAAGTTCAAATAAAATAGCCATAGTTTATCCTCCTTTTATTGTTTGCTAATGGTGTTGTACTACATTTATATTATACTACAATTTTATGTAAAATGCAAATACAAGAACGTATCCAAATATACAATTACATTTTTTATTTGAATATTTTTAAAAATTATGTTAAAATATGCACATAATAATATTAGAATCTGTTAAGTTAAAATGAAAGATTAGTACATTGAAATCTCAAAAATACTA
>CAOKEO010000074.1 GCA_948467495.1 uncultured Clostridium sp. | reverse complement strand
ATCTATAAAGGTTTATGGGTAACCTTTTAAAAACCTAAATCTATTATACAAGGAGGTTAATGTCATGAATGTTCCAGATAACATTTGGGAGCAAATAAGTCAATTGCTAGACTTAGGAATTTTATTTATGAAAAGAATAACAAAAGAAGACGATGAAAAAGCCAAAGAGTTTGAGCAGAAATTTAAGCAAAGAGTTGAAGAACACCGTAAAAGAGTAGAAAGAATACGGAAAGAAAACTGTGAGAAAGAAAAAGAGTTTAAGCAGAGAGTTCAAAAACAACAAAAAGAAATGGAAGCATTTAGAAGAGAATTTTTTCCAGATGATTAACTTCCTTGAAAAGAGCCTAATCTTTTCAGCAGAGGGCACTCTATTAGAGAGTGTCCTTTGTTTATATACTAGTTTAGTAACAATTCAGAGGTGATATATTCCAATTAGAAAGTTATTGGTAACTCCCAGTTGCGAACAGTCTGTAATCTTATAACAGACTTAATCTTGCTGGTCCCCCCGAATTGTTACCTCATAAAAAATATAGAAGTTTTTATTGCCAAAAGACAAGACGTCTGAATAATTACATAGTTTACATTATTTTAGGTATTGTTTATTGTAAAGCAAATAGAATTATGATATACTTGAAAAAATAAAATAGGAAGAAGGTAGATAATGAAAGTTACATTAATTCAAATGGATTCCACTGGAACAAGAAAAGAAAATGAACAAAAAGCATTAAAATATATGAAGCAAGCAGTATTAGAAAAAACAGATATTATTTGCTTATCAGAATCATTTGTCTATTGGGGAAAAGAATATGAGCAAAGATGTTGTACCCTAAAAGATATAGAGAAATACCAAAATTTTGCTGAAGAAAATGATGTAAATATAGTACTTGGAAGTATTAATTTATTAGATGAAAAATCTAATAAAACAACTAATACATGCTTTGTTATCAATAGAGAAGGAAATATCGTACATCGATATGATAAAAAATATATGTATCAAGTAAAAAAGGAAAATTTGATGATAGATGAAACACAAAGAACAATTGCTGGAAAAACTAATGGATTATTTAATTTAGATGGGGTAAAAATGGGAGTAGGTATATGTTTTGATTTAAGATATCCAGAATATTTTAGACAATTAATTAAAGAAGGAGCAGAGGTAATATTTTTACCATCTCATTTTAGAAAAGCGACAGGAGAAATCGCATGGAATGTATTAACCAGAGCAAGGGCAATTGAAAATCAAGTGTATTTTTGTGCTTGTAATCAAACAGGAGAAGGAAATTGTGGCAATACCCAAGTGATTTCTTATGAGGGGAAAATGATGTCTAATATAGAAACAGAAGAAGGAATGATTACACAAGAACTTAATTTAGAGGAACAAAGAAAGTACAGAAGAGAATTTCCAGTATTGGAGCAAATGAAATAAAAAGTTAGTAAAAGGGGAAAATAACAATGAAAATTGTAAACAATTGGTTATTATATGTAATCTTATATTTAATAATGATAACTGTATTTACACAATTTTATAAACAAGCTACAAAGAAAATACAAAAAACAGGAGCTTTAACTGTATTATTAGAAATGATAGGAGGTTTAACAGCTTTCATCTTATGCCTATTTTTTGAAATTAGATTTCCAACTGATATTAGAATTTACATTCTACTTGGAATTTCTATCATTTGTTATACCATAAAAGATAGATTAGATACGAAAGTCTTGAGTGGAATAGAGGCTTCTACTTTTAATATACTCCAGCAATTATCTACTACATTTATGATATTAGCAGAGTTAATCTTTTTTAAAGAAGAATTTGTTTTAGCCAAATTTATAGGTGCCATGTTAATTATATTTAGTAATGTATTAGTTTTCTATCAAAAAGGAAAAATTCAATTTAATCAATATGTATTATTAGGCATTATATCAAATTTAGTGTTTACCATTGCCTTATTCTTAGATGTTAATATATCAGAACATTTCAATTTACCCATGTATGCGGGAATTACTTTAACGATACCAGCTATTCTAATTATGATTTTTGAAAGAATTAAACCATCTGAAATAAAGAATGAATTTGTAAATGGGAATAAAAAAGCAATACTAATAACAGCGATTATTTGGCCGATTACTATTATTACATCATTAAGAGCTTATCAATTAGGAAATGTAACGATTGTTGCTCCCTTATGTGCCTTGTCAGTCATGTTAAATGTTCTGGTAGGATATTTATTTTTGAAGGAAAAGGATAATTTATGGAGAAAAATTATTTCAGCTATTTTGATTATCATTAGTATTATACTAATTAAAATATAGTAGGAGGAGAGATAGAAAATGGAAAATAAAGAGTTAGAGAAAGAAATTGAACAAATCAAACAAAGAAATCAAAAAGTAGAATTAGATAAAAAATGGGAGACAAGTGGAACAAGGAAAATATGTATTTGTATATTAACTTATATTGTAGTTATTATCTATTCGTATTTAATTAATAAAATTAATAATATATTTTTAAGTTCTTTGGTGCCAGTTATTGGTTTTACATTATCTACTATATCTTTAAATTTTATTAGAAAGATATGGGAGAAATAGGAAAGGAGAATAGAGATATGTTCAATATCAATCATATTGCCATTAGTGTAAGCAATAAAAAAGCAAGTGTAGAATTTTATAAAAAATTGGATTTCAAGAATTTAAATCATGGGAAGCAGAAGATGGAAGCATAAAAATAGAAATGTTAAAGCTAGAAAATACTGTATTAGAAATATTCTGTTATCAAGAACATACAAAATTGCCAGAAACTGCTAAAAAGATAGCAACCGATTTACCAGTAATCGGAATTAAACATTTTGCACTTGGCGTAGTAGATATAGAAAAAGCTAAAAAATTTGTAGTAGAAAATAATATTTGTAGCGATGTTGAGCTAAAAGTAGGTAGATTAGGAAAACCTTACTTTTTTATAGCTGACCCAGATGGAATTTTAGTTGAAATCATTGAAAATGGGAATCTGTTAAGTTAAAATGAAAGATTAGTACATTGAAATCTCAAAAATACTAA
>CAOKEO010000073.1 GCA_948467495.1 uncultured Clostridium sp. | reverse complement strand
ATGTATGCAGCAGTGTTATTTTTAGAAAAATTTATCCTACACTCAAAAAAATATAAATAGCGGACATGGGACGTAAATAATGTATCTATTTCTAAATATTCGAGGATAATATTTACGTTTCCATATTTAAGAAAAGGAGGAAAAGATTGAAAAAGAAATTTTTGATAATTGTAATTGTAGTAATTCTTGCCATGTTATTTAGCATAGTAGGAACAATTATAAACCAGAGAAATAAAAATAATCAAGGATTAAAGACGATAAAAGTAAATGAAGTAACACGTTCTGTTTTTTATGCACCACAATATGTAGCTATCAATAATGGATATTTGAAAGAAAATGGAATGGATGTAGAATTAACAACAGGGCAAGGAGCAGAAACACCCCTAACCTGATGACAGCATTTTCAAAAAAGGAAGAAACATTGAAAAATCAAGTAAAAGTAGAAAATTATAATGTTACTTATGAAGATGTTGCAAAGGTATTTTCTAAGATTAAAAACAAAGGAATATTGAATGAAACAATTATTTTAGATGGACAAGCTGAATGTAAAACTGTCAACAAAGATAGGAAAAGAAAAGCTAAAAAGCATGTTAAGAGGGAAGAAGAATTTGAATTATGAAAAACAAAAGAGAAATAGAATTGTATAGTAAAAAGAATAAACAAAAAAGATGACTCACATTTGACCTACATTTTTTTATAGTGCATCCGTTAAAAACTTCGTTTTTAAACTGTGTATAGGAGATTCGTGACTCGCCCTCTTCCTGCAAAAATTGTGAGGCAATTTTTGCTCCTATATGAAACTATACGATAATTGATTAAATACTATAAGTGTGCGAAAATGTTATAGTAAAAATTTAGACATTTAGAATTGTAAAATTACAGTTATAGAGGTGTAAAATTTACAAGGAAATAATATTAATAAAAATAATTATAATAACAATTCTGTCAGTCAGTAATATAGAGAGTTTATAAATTACCATAATTTTATTGAGTAAATTAAAAAAATGATAAAATGATTACATAAATTTGATGAGAAAGAGGAGAAAATTATGGTAGATTTACATATGCATACCACTTATTCAGATGGAGATAAGAGCGTAGAAGAGATACTAAATATGTGTGAAGAAAGAAAATTAGAATATATTTCAATAACAGATTATAATACCTGTAAACAATATAATGATAAAGCCATGAAGGAAAATAATTTTACAGGTAAAATTATTACAGGGACAGAACAAAATGCTGTATCACAAGGAAGAAATGTTGAAATATTAGGATATAATGTGGATACAGATGTGATGAATGAATGGTGCCAAAAATATTATTTAGAAGAAAAATTAAGAGAACAACAGACAATATTTTATAAAAGATTGTTGGATATATGTGATAAACATGGACTTAAATACGATGAAACCAAAATAGAAAAGCCTAAAAAAGCAAATCAATTTATAGAACCATTAATTTATGCAGAGTTAATGAGACACAAAGAAAATTATGAAATATTGGGTGAATTTACAAAATCAATGATAATATTTTGTAGAAAAGGTTTATCAAATCCTAATAGTAGTTATTTTATAAACTATATTGAATTTAGACCTTCATCGCAAGAAGTTGTAGATATTATTCATCAAGCAGGAGGTAAAGCATTTTTAGCTCATCCATTTGAATATAAATTTGAAAATACAATTGAATTTATAGATAATTTAAGAAAAGAAACAAAATTAGATGGAATAGAATGTTTTCATCCTTCATCAGCAGATGATAATAAAAAAGATATTTTAGTAGAGTATGCTAGAAAAAATAATTTGTATATTAGTGGTGGAAGTGATTATCATGGAAAACCTAAACCAGATATAGAAATTGGCATAGGAAGAGGAAATTTGAATATTTCAAAAGATTTAATAAAAGAATGGATATAAAACAAGAATACCAAAAGTTAGTATTAAAATTTATACTTTTGGTATTTTACATTCTCAATATTAAATGAATGAAGAAAAAATAAAAATTAAAAAAATGACCATTTCCATTTTATAATTGCACTCTTATATAGTGAAGGACAAAATATAACATAATAAAGTGTTATATAATCAAGTCATGCCTAAAAGTTGTTAGTAAAAAATTAACCTCAATATTTGAATAGTTAAATAATAGTAGGCATACATTTAAAATGAGAGGTGTGAAATGCAGATTAAAGTTAATATGGAAAATAACAAAGAGTATGTACATAATTTAGCATTTATAAAAGCATTATTAATAAAAGGAAGCATTGAAAAGTTAAATATAAGTTATGAAGAAAAAGTAAAAATAAAAAATGAAATATTAGAATATTTACAAAATAATTAAGTTGAAATATAGTAATTTAAAGTAATGGTGTTAGAATAGATATATAGACACAAAAGTGTGGAGGGTGTACAATAAATTATGTAGCCCGAAAATGAAAGGGAGTGTCAAAAAATGGCAAGAAATAGGAAATATGATATAGAATTTAAGAAAAACATAGTAGAATTGTATCAAGAAGGAAAAGCACCAACAGAAATAGTATGTGAATATGGCATAAGTAATTCAGTATTATACAAATGGGTAAGAGAATATGGGAAAATAAAAGCAGAAGATGGAACAACAGTAACGTTGTATGAGATGAAGGCATTAAAAAAACAAAATGCACAATTAAAAATGGAGAATGAAATATTAAAAAAAGCGATTGCCATATTTACGCCAAAACCATAGAAAAGGTAAAATTTATAGAAAATAACAAAAGCGAGTATCCCATAAAAATACTATGTAAGATAATAGGTTTATCAAGATGTGATTATTACTACTATCAGAACTATGAAGGAAATAGCTATCATAAAGCAAATGAAAAACTGGACAAGGAGATAAAAGAAGAATATGAAAAGTCAAAAGGAAGATATGGTTCACCAAAAATCCAGAAAATGTTAGAAAAAAGAGGAATTAAAGCAAGTCAGAAACGAGTAGCAAGAAGAATGAAGAAAATGGGATTAAGGTCAATAACAGTAAAAAAATATAAACCAAGTGGAAGCAAAGGAAAAGTAGATGAAAAAGATAAGCCGAACTTGTTGGAGCAAAACTTTAAGGCAGAGGGATTACGAGAGAAATTAGGAATCTGTTAAGTTAAAATGAAAGATTAGTACATTGAAATCTCAAAAATACTA
>CAOKEO010000072.1 GCA_948467495.1 uncultured Clostridium sp. | reverse complement strand
TTTTTATTTTAACATGTCCTTATCTTTTCTGTCTAATTTAGTATAACCGATTCAAGTCATATAAATTGTAACCCAACAAATCATCAAAATATTCTTTTAATCTATATGTTTCTTTTATGTGATAATGTGTTTTAGCATAAACTCCATGCCTTAACAATAAATCCATACCTCTTTTATCAATTGTTAGGACTTTAGTAGTACACATCAAATCACATAGATTAATTATTTTTTCGTAAATTGTATATTCATTTTTTATATAATTTTTTACAAATTCAAAATGAGGATTAGTTCTATCTGTTTCATCTCTATCATTTGATATACAATCTATATCATTATTTAAAAATGAATGCTTAATACAAATTCCAGCATAGCTTTCATCATATCCTAATAATTTTATATAGTCATAACCTTTCATAGCATGTGGAAAAACTCCATTTTCAATATAATCATATCTTTTTCCAATATCATGTATGTAACCTAAAGTTTTAGCAAAGTCTTCATCTAAATCTAAAGCTTTTGCAATCTTCCCTGCAACATTTCCAACACATATTGAATGATTTATCCAACGTTCATTTGAAGTTTTGTCTCTTTCTTGTTCTAACATTTGAATAGCCTCTTTACTTGTTAATTTCATAAATTCCTCCTTAATTTTCATCTACAGTAATAATAATTGGTCTATGATCTGAACCTTCATCTTTCATATTTTTTTGTTTTATAATTTGATATTCATAAACATTTACTTTATTTTTTTCTACAAAAGCGAAATCAACATTAACTTGTTCTTTTGTTCCATATCCTTGCCAAGAATTATCTAAAATATCAAACTTACTATTTCTAGAAATAGTAACATAATTATTATTTTGTTTTAGTATATTGTACACTTCTGACATATGACAAACCATATTCATATCTCCAATAATAAGTTTATAATCACTATTTATTGAATCCATGTAATTCAAAGATTTTACTGTACCTTTTATCTTTCCATCAGTAGAAATATAATCTGTATGAATATTTCCAATAAGAAATTTTTTATTATTATACTCCAAATTCACAAATACAGTTGTTCTATAGTCACTCATATTATAATCTATTACTTGATTTTCTATCTCTTTGTATTCTATGTCTTTTCCATGTGGTAAACAATATACAAATTTAATATTAATTTCTTTTTCATTTTTAATAGCAACTATATTATATTGGTCATATGATTCTGTTTTCATTGGAAATTTTTCTAATATTTTAAAATTATTTTTTTCTAATGTTTCATTTAATAAATTTATATTGTTTTGATTTACTTCTTGAAAACAACATACTTTAATTTCTTTATCAGCCAGTAATTCATTTAAAATTCTTTGTATATTCTTTTGTCTTGTTTCCCATTTAGGTATTGGGTATACTGTGTCTTTCACACCATAAATATTATAACTTAGTATTTTCATATTTAATTTTCTCCTAACTTTTCAAATAAATCTTTGTATATTTCATCAACATTCAAATAATTAACTACTGTAATTTTATGATTGCTTTCTGTTAGTTCATAAGAAGTATCATCATTAATATTAGGCTGGCTAACTTCTTCAGTATCAAACCATTCTTTGTTAATCATATAAGCTATAACACTAATATCCCAAATTACTCTTCTTTCTTGAACACCATGCACACCATCATTATAAAATCTTTGGCATAAATAGTCGCATAATTCACTTTTTCCTTTTAAGAAATGCTCTAATTCATATATTGAAGTTCTTAAATTTGATGCTACATTTTTACAAGGAATAATAGTTAGTTTTACTTTTGACTCAAAAACAGTTCTTACAGCTTGGATATCTTGTTTAAAATTAAACTCTTTATTATCTTTACTTAAAAAGCTATTTCCACCAAGCCAAATAACTTCAATTCTATCAATTATGTTAGGTTCTTTCTTTATGGCAATAGCCACATTTGTTATTGCTCCTATTGCTAAAATATAAGTTTTATCATTTTTACTTGCAATTTCAATAATTTTATTTACTGCGTCATTTTCTTCGCTATAGCTATTTACTACATAATCTGTTGAACCTTTGAATACTTTGTTAGTCCAGTCAAAATTTAACCAATTGCATATTTTAATAATTTCGTTATAACTTTTGTCTGTTCCTTCTTCTATTGAGATATTATTATCATGATGGTATGGTGCTACTGTAATAGCTTCAATGTTAAATTTATCTTGTGATTTTAATAAATAAGATAGTGCAAATTGGTCATCACATTCATTATATATATCTGTATCTAAAATAACATTTACTTTTTGATTATCTTCTTTATTGTTTAATTTAGATATTCTTTCATATATTTCTTTCCATTTTGAAACTCTATCTAATGTTTGTTCTTTTAGATTATATCTTGTATTCATTGTATAAACTTTAATACCATTATTTATTAAATCTAAACTTATTCTTGTACTATCTTCAATCATTAAATCAATATTATTTTCTAAACATACTACTGTTTTCGCATGTTTGTCATAGGCATCTGTAAATATTAATTTATCATATACAATATCATATTTATTTAACCACTCTTTTGTTAATTGATGAGGGTTTGTATATTCTCCATTATTTCTTCCAGTTATAATATATATTTCGTGTCCATCTTCTTTTAACTTTTTTATATAATAAGATGAATCTTCTAATGGCTTTAGTTTTTTAGCAAACTCTTCAATATTTGCATTATAAAAACTATTTTCTTCTTCATCTGCCCAATCAAACATTCCTTTTCTTAAATATTCTGGATTTTCATTTATAATCCCTGTGTTTCTTAACTCTTTATCATGTTTTAAATATGCTTTTAATAATGTATCATCAAAATTAGATATGCAATTATCTATATCAATACCTATTCTCACTTTTTTGCTCCTTATCTTAATTTTACTAAAAGCATATTATCATAAAAAATGTCTATTTTCAACAAACTTTGCCTAAAAAATGCTAAATTTCTTGACTTTCAACATAATTCGTGATATATATTATGTGTATTCAACATGAATACAAGAATATTGATGTCTTCTTTGGAATTTTACAATTCCTCAGATGCCAGGCGAAAACGAGTCGCATAAGGGATTGCGAGCTGGTTATTAGAAAGTGTGAAAATTTTAAAATAATAGTAAACTTGTCCAGTATTTATAAGTAATTAGAAAGCCATGAGTGCAAAATTCAATATTCTATTTACATACACACTATAAAATGAGTACATATTAAAAACTCAAATTTTGTTTGAGCTTATTAAATTTGTATTCATGTAGGTAAATAGAG
>CAOKEO010000071.1 GCA_948467495.1 uncultured Clostridium sp. | reverse complement strand
TATAAAGGTTTATGGGTAACCTTTTAAAAACCTAAATCTATTATACAAGGAGAAAAAATGTTTAAGTTTAACAATGAAATCTTGAAAGCAATGGCTAAGGAAATGGAGGAGTTGTACAACACAGGAGTCCGGGTAGAAAGCGTTTTTCCATTTCCAGAAACACGAGATGTTGTTTTTCAGGCGGCGTCAGGAGGGAAAATAGTAGTTTCTGAAAAAGATGATGGAAAGTTTAGTAGCCTAAGATTAAATAACGTGCGGAAAGTAGAGCTGGTACAACATGGAATCTGGGACGTTACATTTCAATCAGGAGAAAAATTAAGACGCAATGTATTGACTCATGAATGAGAAACTTTAAGCCAACTATTTCTCCCACTGTGCTTGCACAGTGGGAGAAATGGTTATTTTATAAACAAAAAAATTCTAACGTCTTTGTTCGCGGGCGAACAAAGATGAAGCATGAAAAGTACTCTAAAAAGTCAAGAAATTTTAATCATGTCTCTTTTGTTCTAAATTACAAATACGGAAACTTAAAAAATAGAAACCTTGCTTTTTTGCTTAAATTATAGTAAAATAAAAAACGTAAAATTATAGTAATGAAAGTAAAAAAAGTCAATAAAATATAGTAAACAAA
The DNA here is from genome assembly GCA_948467495.1 of uncultured Clostridium sp. Lineage (GTDB taxonomy): Bacteria > Bacillota > Clostridia > TANB77 > CAG-508 > CAG-269. Next base: position 2,786 of record CAOKEO010000071.1, on the reverse strand, counting down.
AATAAGAGGAAGGAACTTCTTAAAAATGGAAGAACAAATTAAAAATCTAAAGATATCCAAAAGTAAAATATTTTATCAGGAGTCGATGAAAAAGCATACGACTTTTAAAATTGGAGGATTAGCAGAATATTTTATTCCGATAGAAAACTTGCAAGACTTAAAAGAAGTTTTAGAAATTGCTAATCAAAACAATATTCCTATCACGATTGTAGGAAATGGTAGCAACTTATTGGTATTAGATAAAGGAATTAAAGGAATAACCTTAATGATAAAATTACAGAAAATAGAAGTTCAGGAAAAAAACGAAGTGATAGAAATTACAGTAGGAGCTGGAGAAAAGTTAGGAAAATTAGCACAAATATGTTTACAAAAGCAAATAACAGGATTAGAAGAGCTATCTGGAATACCGGGAACCATAGGTGGTGCAGTCAGAATGAATGCAGGTGCTCATGGAAAAGAAATGAAGGATATTGTAAAAAAAGTAAGATGTATCGATTATCAGGGAAAGGAAAAAGAATTTACAAACGAAGAATTACAATTTGAATATAGAAGTAGTAAATTCAAAAAAGAAAAATACATCATCACAGAAATAACCTTAAATCTACAAAAAGGGAAAAAGGAAAAGATAAAGGCTAAAATGGAAGAATATGCAACATACAGAAGAGAAAATCAGCCAATTGAATATCCAAGTGCAGGAAGTACATTTAAAAGGGGAACTGATTTCATAACAGCAAAGCTAATTGATGAAGCTGGATTAAAAGGCTATAGAATTGGAGATGCAGAAGTATCAACAAAACATAGTGGATTTGTTATCAATAAGGGAAATGCGACTGCTAAAGAGGTATTAGCATTGGTAGAACATATTAAGAATACAGTATATGAAAAATTTCAGAAAAAAATTGAATTAGAAATAGAAATAATAGGGGAAAAATGAAAGAAGCTTTTTTATGGCAAGGAAACCTGTCCCAAAAAATACATTTAGGGATAATTGGTGCCTGTCCCAGAAGATACCTCTGGGGATAATCGGTGCCTGTCCCAAAAAGCACCCAGAGGAGATAAGAAAGGAATGAAAGTAAGAAATGAGTGGATTTATGCAATGGTTTAAATCAAGCAATAAAATGAAAAGATGGATATTTTTGATATTAATAGGAATTTTACTTGCTTGCTATGGATTGGCAGAAATATTAGTTATGAAAGAGATTTCTTTCCAAGAGGTTGGGAAGGTAATTGTTATATTTGTATTGGGGTTTGTTTCTATCGTGTTAGGACTTATTTTTCTGAATAAAAGAACGTTAGAAGTTTTGATTGAGTCTACAGATAATCGTATGGATAATAAAAAGAATGTAAATATAAAATCATTGATTTTTAATAAAACGATTTATGACCAAGGTCCAAATGTTGTGGTAATTGGAGGGGGAACAGGTTTAAATACAGTACTTTCAGGTCTTAAAAATTATACGAGTAATTTGACAGCTATTGTAACTATTTCAGATTATGGAGAGGGTGCTACTAATTCAAGAAAGGCTTTAGAAGTATTACCGTTAGGTGATGTAAAAGATAGTATTGTTTCTCTTGCTTCGAAAGAGGGAGAAATTGATCAATTATTTAATTATGAGTTTACCAAAGGAAAATTAAAGGGGCTTAGTTTTTCTGATATTTATTTTTCAGCTATGAAAGAAATTAATGGTAAATTTGAGGATTCTATTATTAAAAGTAATGAAGTGCTAAATATGATTGGGAAGGTTATTCCTGTTACTTTAGATGAGATGAAAATGGTGGCAGAATTAGAAAATGGTTATATGGTAGAAGAAAAATCAAGAATTCAGGAAGTAGTAACAGAGAAGGTAACACAGATTAATCGTATTTTATTGAAACCATCTAATTGTAGACCAGCACCAGGAGTAGTAGAGGCAATTAAAAGTGCAGATTGTATTATTATTGGACCAGGTAGTTTATATACGAATGTTATTCCTAATTTATTAGTGAATGGAGTGGCAAAAGCGATTAAAGAAAGTTCTGCTATTAAAGTATATGTAAGTAATATTATGACAGAACCAGGACAGACGGATAATTATAGTGTATCAGATCATTTGAATGCCATTATGGAACATTGTGGAAATGGAATTGTTGATTATTGTATCTATGATACAGGTGAAGTGGTACCAGAATTTATAAAAAAATATAATGTAGAAGGGCAAGATTTAGTACAACAAGATATTGAAAAGGTGAAAGGAGTTAAATTTTTACAAAGAAATTTATCGATGATAGCCAATGACCATATTAGACATGACCCTAACTTGGTGGCTGCTTCTATTATTGAGTTGATTTGTGATGATTTGAAATATCAAGATAAACAAAATGATCCACAGTATTTAATGCTAAATACAAAATTAAGAGAAGAAAAAAGAATTGATAAGATTAAAAAGTCTATGAAAAGAAAAGAAAAAAGGGGAAAAGAGGAAAAACGTGTAAAAGTACCAAAAGGAAAAAGTAAGTTTAGAAATAAGTATAATGAAAGAATTAAATCGATTCGTGAAGCGGATGAAAATGCTAAAATAAAAGCAGAGAAGGAACAAGTTAAAAAGGAAAAAAAGGAACAGGCTAAAAAAGAGAAACAAGAAGCAAAGAAGAAAACCACTACTTCTAAGACAAAGAAGACAAAAGAAGAGACCTTAAATGCAAAACCTAAGAGTGCCAGGGGAAGAAGAAGAAATACGAGTAAAACATAATAAAAAGGAATCTGTTAAGTTAAAATGAAAGATTAGTACATTGAAATCTCAAAAATA
>CAOKEO010000070.1 GCA_948467495.1 uncultured Clostridium sp. | reverse complement strand
AGTCCTATTTTATATATCTTAAGGGCTTCGATTTTCTTTTGCTGTAGTTCAATTTTTTTGTTTAAAAATTCTAATAATTTAGATACTTTTTCTTGTTCTTCAATTGTAGGCAAGTCAATATTTATATTTTTAATTTTTTCACCATATAAATGAACAATAGAATCTCCTTGAGCATATTTGGCAATAATCAACCTCTTCTTATTAGATAATAAATAGCTCAAATATTTTCCATTTTGCATTTTAGGTCTCAATACATTTAAATCTCCACCAAGAATTACATTATCTTGTAATATACAAGTTGATGTAGAAATATCTAATGCAGTTTCACCACTACATGGAATCAAAATATCGTTTATTTTACTATGAAAAAGATTTTTATCACTTCTATCAGTATAACTTATAACTTTATTTGTTATTTCATTATATTTTGTATATAATTCTCCATATAGAATACAAGGAAACTTTCCGTTTTCTTTAATATCAGATTTAGATAATGTGTTTCCTTTATAAAAATCTACTATATCATTTAATTTATATGTATTATATTCATCTTTAAATTCTTTAAATCTCAGTTTAGGTACCGCCAAATTTTCACCTTCAATCTGTCCTTAATATTTAACCTTAATACACTTAAATGACAGACATTGTATAATTAATATGGAGGTGAAAAATATGCTATTTAAAGCAAAAAACAAAGTATTATATAAAGATTGGATTTGGGATTGGTTATCATATAAAAAAGACTATATCAAAGAATCTACATATGCTAATTATTCTAATATTATTTCTAACCATATAGCACCAGATTTAGGAAAATATTATTTAAAGGAGATAAATAATAAAATAATTCAAGAATTTTTATTAAATAAATATAAATCAGGAAGACTAGATAAGTTAGGAGGATTATCTAATAAAACTATTAGAGATATTGTTGCAATAATAAAAAGTAGTTTAAAATTTGCAATGAAAGAAGATTTAATACAAAATTTAAATCTTGATTTTATTTACCCAAAAACTAATGTAAAAGATAAAATATATACACTCTCTAAACAAAATCAAGATAAATTAACAAGTTATATTATGAAAAATAAATCTAGTAAAAATTTAGGGATTTTATTAACATTATATTCAGGAATTAGAATAGGTGAATTATGTGCTCTTCAATGGAAAGACATTGATTTTAAAAGCAATATTTTACATATAAATAAGACTTTGCAAAGAGTATATATAAAAGATAATAAAATTAATAAATCAAAAATAATAATAACAAATCCTAAAACCCATAATGCTGAAAGAGAAATACCACTAAATAAAGAATTTGCAAAAGAATTAAATAAGTTTAAAACAAATCCAGATGATTATGTTTTGTCTTGTTCTGAAGGATGGGTAGAACCTAGAACATATAGAAGATTTTTTGAAAGGGTTTTAACAAAATCAAAAGTTGAAAAAATAAATTTTCATGGACTTAGGCATACCTTTGCAACAAATTGCATTAAATTAGGTGTAGATTATAAAACAGTTAGTGAATTACTTGGTCATGCTACTGTCAATATTACTTTGAATTTGTATGTTCATCCACAAATGTCGCAAAAAAAGAAATGTATTGATTTAATTTGTAAAAAGTTTTCTGAAAATTGCCCTTAAGTTATTATAGGTTTACAATAGATATGTCACACCCAAATGTAAAAAATAAAAATAGGAAATACCAAATATGATATAATATTTTTACCACAAAAAAATATCGAAAGAAGGTATTTCCTATGAATAGTATAACACAAGATATATTATATAAGCAATCAGTTATAAAATATTCTTACAAACATGGAGTAACAAAAGCAGCAATAAAGTTTAAAATGCACAGAAAAACAATATATAGATGGCGTGAGAAGTATGATGGAACAGCACAATCATTAAAGAATAAATCAAGAAGACCTCATTCTCATCCAAAACAACACACGAAAGAAGAAATAAAGAAAATAAAAGATTATAAATATAAAAATAAAGAAACAGGACTAGTGGTATTATGGGTAAAACTAAGAAAAGCAGGATATACACGAAGTATAACAAGTCTATATAGAGTAATGCAAAGACTAGGAATATATAAAAAAGCACTAAGTAAAAAGAAAGAATATGAACCAAAGATGTATCAACAGATGACATACCCAGGAGAAAGAGTACAAATAGATGTAAAATATGTACCATTAAAAAATTTAACAAAAGAAGTAAAAGAAAGAGATGGAAGATACTACCAGTACACAGCAATAGATGAATATACAAGGAAAAGAGTATTATGGGCAAGTAAAGAACAAAGTACAAGTGCATCAACAGAATTTGTAGAAATAGTATTAAAGAAATTGCCATTTAAAGTAGAATGCATACAAACAGATAATGGATTTGAATTTACAAACAGACTAAATTGGCAAGGAACAAAAAAGAAGACAATGTTTGAAAAGAAACTAGAAGAACTAGGAATAAAGCATAAATTAATAAAGCCAAAGACGCCAAGACATAATGGAAAAGTAGAAAGAAGTCATAGAAAAGACCAAGAAAGATTTTACTATAATAAAGTATTTTGTAGTTTTGAAGACTTTAAGAATAGATTAAAATATTGGGAAAAAGAGTATAATAATTTTCCAATGAAACCATTAGGATGGAAGAGTCCAAATGAGAAATATATAGAATATATGCAAGGATAAAGTACAGAGAAGTCATACTAGGTATTTCAATAATAGATATTTCTAAGAAAGTGTGACATATGTTTGACAAACCTACATTTTCTGAAAATTGCCCTTAAGTTATTCACTATTTTTTATTTTTATGATATAGTATATTTGTATTTTATAACCTTTAAGGTTAAATATTAAGGACAGATTGAAGGTGAGGATTTGGCAGTACCTAAACTGAGATTTAAAGAATTCAAAAACGAATGGAAAATAATTAATTTAAAACAAATATTATCATTTAAAAATGGTATTAATGCAAATAAAGATTCTTATGGTCGAGGCATAAAATATATAAGTGTTGGAGATATATTAAATAACACATTCATTACTTATGATAAAATAAAAGGACTAGTAGATATAAATGAAAAGATGTTAAATGAAAATAGTGTAGAATATGGTGATATTGTTTTTCAACGTAGTTCGGAAACTTTTAATGATATTGGTCAGTCGAATGTTTATTTAGATAAAGAAAAAGTTGCAACTTTTGGGGGATTTGTTATAAGAGGCAAGAAGGTTGGAAATTATAATCCATTATTTTTAAACTATCTTTTAAAATCTCCATACAATAGACGAAAAATAATTATAAAAGGTGCGGGTGCTCAACATTATAACATTTCTCAAGAAGAACTTGAAAAGATAAATATTAATTTTACTAATGAAAAAGAACAAGAAAAAATAGCAAATCTTTTCAGTTTACTAGATCAAAAAATAGAATTACAAAAAAGAAAAATCGAAGCCCTTAAGATATATAAAATAGGACT
>CAOKEO010000069.1 GCA_948467495.1 uncultured Clostridium sp. | reverse complement strand
TACCTCCAATACGGACTTTCACCGATTAGCTAAACGACATGCCTGTCGCACATACTAAAAACGCTTGATTTTTCAAGCGTTTTTATGGACTTTTTAACTCTAATTTGATATAATGTAATTGCTAAAAAACACAACCAAAGGAGTTGAAAAATCTATGAATAATATATCACAAATATCAATATTTGACTATAGAGAAATAGAAAATTTAGGAGATTTAGAAAGATTAAAAATATTTTTTGAGAATATAGATGATAAAAAATTATGTAAAAAGCTTGAAAGTGCAGGAAAAAACGGAAGAAATGATTATCCAGTAAGAACTATGTTAAACTTAATATATGCAATGAAAATATTTGGACATAGAAGTGTTGAATCATTTAGAAGAGAATTAAGTAGAAACTCACAACTAAGGATAGCATGTGGATTAAATGAAGGAAAGTATAAGTATTGTAGAGAAAGAAAACATTTAGTCCCACCAGCAAGAGTATTCACAGGATTTTTAAATAAATTAAAAAACTGTAAGCAAGAAATTGAAGAAATATTTGAAGAACTAGTAAAATTTATGTATGACAAACTGGATGGATTTGGAGAAGATTGTGCAATAGACGGAAAATTCTTAGATACATATGCGAAACCATATGAAAAAGAAAAATGTAAAGATAACAGAGCAGACCATGAAGCAAGTCATTCATGTAAAACATATCAAATGAAAGATAGAACAACCAAAAAGGAATGGCACTATGGATATAGAGCGCATATCATATGTGATGCAAAATATGGATTACCAATAAAAAGTAAAGTAACACCAGCAAATAATTCAGAGCAAATAGAATTAGATAACATATTAGAAGAAATGTACAATAATGAAGAAAAATATAAACTAGAAAAAATGAAAAATCGGATTTGAAAATGATATAAAAGACCGACCAAGAACCGACTAAGTTAAATGAACAAGAAATAAAGATACTAGAATTTTGTAAAAAACCACATAGCAAAAAAGAAATAATGGAATACATGGAAGATAAACATGCAAGAAACTTTACAATGCTATACTTAAAACCTTTGTTGGAAAAAGGATTGTTACAGATGACTATACCAGAAAAACCAAATCATAAGAATCAAAAATATGTGCAGAAGTAAACTATATGAACTATTAATATGGTTTAAAATAGACAGTACAATTTATAAAATTAATAAGAAGAGAATATAAGAAGGAGTTATTAGATGAAGAATAAAATAAAAAATATATCAGCAATAATTGTTTTTATTATTATAATGATTTTATTAAGTATAATTTATGTAAATAATAATTTTCAAGATTTACAAGTAAATAGTAAATATAATGATATAAATATTGACTCAAATAAATTGAATATTTTTTATTTTAAAGTTGGACAGGCAGATTGTACGCTAATAACAATTAATAATAGGAATATGCTAATAGATGCAGGGCAAGATTCAGATGGTGAATATATAGTAGAATTTTTAAAAGATAAAGCTATAGATCAAATTGATTATTTTGTGATTACGCATGGAGATATAGACCATAGTGGAGGAACTAAAGATATAATAGATAATATAAAAATAGAAAATATCTTTATGCCACATGGGATAAAAGAAAGTGAAAAAGAATATCAAGAGATAAAAAACTTAGCCAATCAAAAAGGAATAAAAATATCTAAAGTTGAAGTTAATCAGGAATTTAATTTAGACGTTGCAAATTTTAAAATTGTATCAGTTAAAAATGATATGAATTGCGAAAAGAATGACAGTTCAATAGCAATAAGATTAAGCTACTTTAATACAAATTACTTATTTATGGGAGATATAACAACAGATATAGAGAAAGAAATAAAATGTGATACAGTAGATATACTGAAAGTAGGTCATCATGGATCTAGTAGTAGTACATCTATAGAATTTTTAGAAAGAGTAAAACCTAAATATGCAATTATTTCAGCAGGAAACAATAAGAAATATAATCATCCATCAGAAGAAGTTTTAGAAAGATTAAGAAATTTTGGGATTCAAGATAATAATATATACATAACTAAAGAGCAAGGTACAATTTGGGTTATAAGTGACGGAGAAACTATTGATATAGAATGCAGAGAAGATATTAATTTAGATGGCACAGGGCAATTAGGTTATAAGAACATATTTTTCGTATGTTCTTTTTTTCTAAATAAAAACTGTAAAAGATATTGTATTTTAAATAAATTTATCATATAATATCACTAGTTTTTTCAAATATAATTTTAAATTTTAAAATTTTTTATTTTAGCGAATAGCCATTCTTGGCAAATAGAAAAGCAAATAACACAATCATTTGCTTTGAAATATTTATATTCTATAAAAAATCCACAAGTTATAAAAAATAAATATGAGAGGTGATTTTTATAAACTTAGAAATTAACAAAATACTAGAGAATACCAAAGAAAAAGTAGATAATGGAATACAAGATTTTTGCAATGAATTATCGAGTTATTTAAAGAATACAGATAATAAAAATAAAATAGCAGAAAATACACTTGATTTATTAAAAACATTTAACAATGAGATAAATGATAAGTATTATTATATCGTAAGCGGGAATGAATTTTTTAATGTTCAAACATACGAGAATGGAAAGTGTATATCTTCAGGAAGAATGCATCAGTCGGAATTTCCAGACAATACTGAAATAGGAACAGCTCTGAGGTGGAAAAATGGAAAATTTGTAATAGATAAACAACTTACTGATAATTTAGCAAAACAGGAAAAAGAAATAGATGATTCCATAGAAAATTTGTATAATAGTTTCAAAACAGAAGGAACGCATTATAAAGTAGAAGAATTCGAAGGAGATTATATTACACTTATAAATCAAGATACAGGTGTAAGTTTTAGTGAAACTGATTTTTCTAAAGAATTATATGACAGTTTAAATTATGATACGATACTAAAGTTTGAAAATGGAAGATATGTTATAGATAATAATTATTTAAAAGATAAAGTAGAGAAAAATATTGATGAAGATGAACTGATTGCACAAACAATAAAAGAAGTAAAAGGAAAATCAAATGAAGTGAATATAGTAGAGAAAATTTTAGATTTTGTATCAGATTCTCTAATAGAGATAATTGAATCAAAAGGTTATGGAGATAGTAATACTTATTTTGTTATGGGAGAAAAAGATGGAAAAGTTAATGTTACTCAAAGATTTGGAAATCTAACTAGTGGTTGTGTAGAAGTAGAAAATAAAGCAGGTGATATTGAATTCGGAACGATACTAAGAAAAAAAGATGGAAAATTCATGGTAGATAAAGAATTAACTGAAAAGAGTATGAACAAAATTAGAGAATTAGAAAAGAAAGATACTTAAAATCAAGATATATAATAATCTCATAAATATATGGAAAAAAGTAACATGTTACATTTGAAAGGTAAGTTCTAAAGAATATAATCACTGTAAAATTTCGATTTTTATTTTTGGGAGACTATCGTAAAAGTTGTGTAAATCGGATTTCCTTCCGATTGATAACTTGAA
>CAOKEO010000068.1 GCA_948467495.1 uncultured Clostridium sp. | reverse complement strand
CGTACGGTGGTGTGAGAGGGGAAAAGCACATTAAGTGTTATCCTCTACTCGATTATCTATAATTTTTTTTATAAATTTTTGTAAATTATAGTATTGACTTCTATCCAAAAACATATTATGATAAAAACATAATTCAAAAAAAGTTTATTTCAAAAATTTTATTCGAGAAAAATCCCAAAACATGGTAATAAAAAAGAGGATGATATAAAAATGCAGTTTTACTATACAATAAAATTTGACAAATAGAATAAAATAAATTATAATTAGGAAGAAGGAATGGAATGAAATATATAACATATCAACAATATAGGAAATACCTAGAAAACAAGAAGGCAATAGTATTAAAAGAAGAAGAAACAATTTATCAAACAGTAGAGGATAAAACTTATAGCAAAGAAATAGTAAAAGAAATTGACAAACGACATGATAAAATGTTTCGAAATGTTTTAAGTAGAAAAAAAGAAATGATAAAATTTTTAAATGATTTTCTTGATTTGAAGGAAAAAATAGAAGAAACACAAATAATACAATGTCCAACTGATTTTATAACAAGATTTTACAAAAGTAGACAATCCGATATTTTATATAGACTAAACGATAAACCAGTATATTTTTTAATCGAGCATCAGAGTACAATTCATCCAGAAATGCTATTGAGAATATGGGAATATATAGGAGAAATTGTCAGAAAAGAAACCATTAGAGAAAATACATATTTTAAAGGGAATAGTATATATCCTATTGTCATACCAATCATAATTTATACTGGTTTTCAAAAATGGAATCTTCCAACTAACTTTGACCAAAAGCAATATCAGTCTAAGAGTTATCAAGATTATGCCATCAGTTTATCCTATAATTTGATAACTGTGCATGATTATACTTTTGAAGAATTATTTAAGAAAAGAACTTTATTTAGTAGTATTATGATAATTGAGAAATGTAAAGATGAACATGAAATAAATAATCAAATGAACAAAATTATAGAGATAATACAAGAACCAAAAGATAAAGAGGCTTTATCTGAGATTATTGTTAATATAATAAGACCAATTGTCGGAACAGAAAAAGCAGAGATAATGTTAGAAAAAATAAATAAAAAGGAGGTACAAGATATGAGTCCATTTACAAAGTTTTTACTTGATTATAAGTATCAGGTATTAAAAGAAAGCGAAAAGGCAAAAAAAGAAAGTGAAAAATTAGGTATGGAAAGAGGTATAGAAAAGGGTATAGAAAAAGGCATGAAGAAAGGTATCAAACAAGGAATGAAACAGGGAATAAAAAAAGCAATACAAGAAACGGTAAAAAACATGATACAATTTGGGGAGCCAGATGAAAAAATCATGAAATACATAGGAATAAACAAAGAAGAATTAGAAAATATTAAAGGTATGTTAATTCAGCAGTAAACGTCATATGCAATGGGGATGTTTTATTTTGTATCAATAGAAAATAAGGACATCATCTGCGTCCCCATGTCCCTATTTTTTCAAATAAACTTTTTGAACATATAACTTATTAGCAAAAGACTGCACAACATTTCTAAGAATATATTGTTCTTCTGATAATTTACTATTTTTCACATAGTTTTTTTCAGCAAAAACAATACGAATGGCTTTTTCGAGTTCAGAACAAAAGCGATTATAAGCTAATTCAGTAGGAGAGGTCTCAATTGCTAAATCAATTAATTTTTTTATATCATTCATACTATAAACCTGTTTCAATACAAAAATAACAAACAAAGAAGCAATATGTTCTTTATTGTATTTTTTGTTAATAGGAGGTTTAATAACACTATGTTTTACATAGTTATTAATCATGGTTTTTGTTATAATTTTATCTTCTTTTTCATTATCACTTTTAATATAACCAGCTAAATATTGTTCTAATAAAGAAACTAACTGGTCTATGTATAAATCGATAGTAGGAAGCTCGTTCCATCTAGGCAAATGAAAGTCTTTTATTTCTGCATTCATCATAAATCACCTTTTTATTTACATTATAATTTAATATATTTTTTATATTTTAATTCAAAAGTTTATTCTATTTTTTATGAAGTAACAATTCGTGAGGACCAACAAGCTTACAGTTTGTTATGCAATTACAGACTGGCTAGTTGGGAGTTACCAGTAAAAAATAGAATGAACTTTTGAGCGAATAATTGATAAGACTAAAGAGTAATTTTATAACATAATATCATGTTTTGAATACATAGTCAATCACTTGACAGGATAATAGGTATATGTTAATCTAGTAATAAATACTAGATTAAGGGAAAAGGTTAAAAATAATTGCAATTCTGGTTATAGAAATGTAATTGTTTTTGTACCAGATATTTATGCCTTGAGAAAGGAATGGAACTAATTATGGGAAGAGAAAAATATTTTGAAGCCACAGAATTTGAAAACGTTAAGGAGCTTATCTATCATACCGTAGAAAAATATAAGGAAAAAACAGCTTTTACCATCAAACATAAAAAAGAGAAAGAAGTTTCTTATGAGGAGATAAGTTATACACGATTATTAAAAGAAGTGAATCAATTAGGAACCAAATTTTACAACTTAGGCTATCAAAATAAAAGAGTTGCTATTGTAGGAAGAAATCGCTATGAATGGGTCATGACACATCTAGCAAACTTATTAGGTGGTATTCTTAGCATTCCATTGGATAAGGAATTACAAGTAGATGAGTTAGAAAGTTGCTTAGTAAGAAGCAAAGCAGATGTATTAGTGTTTGATGAAAAATACTTAGAAAATATCGAAGAAATCAAAAAAAGAGGAAAAGCTAACATAGAAAATTATATTTGTATGTCAGAACAAGAAGGATATAATTCTATTCCACAATTAAAACAAGAAGGAAAAGAAATTTTAGAAGCAGGGAATAAGGAGTATATAGAAGCTAAAATAGATAGCTTTAAAATGAATATCTTATTATTCACATCTGGTACTACTTCCAAATCAAAAGCAGTTATGCTTTCCCAAAATAATATTGCTTCTAATGTATATAGTATGCAATTAGTAGAAGATATTAGAAAGGAAGATGTCAACATAGCATTTTTACCATTTCATCATATTTTTGGCTCGACTTGTATGATTGTTATGCTTGCCTTTGGTGTAACAACTGTTTTTCCAGATGGTCTTCGTTATATTGCCCAAAATTTGAAAGAGTATAAAGTATCTGTTTTTGTAGGTGTTCCCCTATTGGTAGAAGCCATTTATAAGAGAATTGAGCAAGGGGTTGCCAAAAAAGGAAAAACAAAGGTAGTTGCATTGGCTAAAAAAATTAGTAATCTTTTATTAAAGTTACAGATTGATGTAAGAAAGAAATTGTTTAAAGAAATATTAGACGAATTGGGAGGAAGCTTACGATTTGTAATTTCTGGTGGTGCTCCTTTAGATAGACGAGTAGCACAAGGATTCAATGAATTGGGAATTAATGTGGTGCAAGGATATGGGCTAACAGAAACATCACCAGTTATCGCAGCTGAAAATTGTAAAAAAATGAAATATGGTTCGATTGGTTTTCCTATGGAGAATGTGCAATTAGAATTATATAACCAAGATGAGCAGGGCATTGGAGAAATTAGAGTCAAAGGACCAAATGTGATGCTTGGCTATTATGAAAATGAGGAAGCAACTAATCAAGTGTTAAAAGATGGTTGGTTCTATACAGGAGATTTGGCTTATTTTGATCAAGAAGGTTATTTGTTCTTAACAGGAAGAAAGAAGGATATGATTGTTCTAAAAAATGGTAAAAAGGTGTTTCCAGATGAATTAGAGACCTTGATTAACCGCTTAGATGAGGTGAGCGAATGTATCGTTTATGGTATGCCAGATAACAAGGATAAGAATGATATCAAGCTTTCTGTTAAAGTGGTTTATGATACAGAGGTAGTGAAGGAAAAATATCCAGATTTTTCACAAGAAAAGTTGGAAGAGGTCATTTGGCAAAAGATTAAGGAGATTAACAAGACTTTTCCTCCTTATAAATATATCAAAAATATGATTTTAACAGAGGAAGAGTTAATTAAGACAACAACGAAAAAAGTGAAGAGAAATGAGGAAATTAAAAAGCTTTTAGATAATAAATAGTAAGAAAACCAATCATAAAAATAATGGAAAATAGTTTGAATTGACATTCATTGCGTTAGAAATTCTTAATTGATTTTAGGGAAATTGTTCACGCTTGACGTGAAAGGGCGCCCTAAAATCAATTTAGAATTTATGCAAAAATGAATGGAACGAAAACTATTTTCCATTATTTTTATGATTGGTTTTTGTTGCAAAAAAATATACTTATGTTATAATGTGAATAATACAAAGACTAACTATTAATTGTCAATAGATTTATTAAAAATTTTTTAATAAATTTAT
>CAOKEO010000067.1 GCA_948467495.1 uncultured Clostridium sp. | reverse complement strand
GAACCAAAAAGAAGCCGTTCGAACGAAGTGAGTTACGGATAACTTACGCAATCGAGCGAAGGGAGATTGTGAACCAAAAAAGAAGCCGTTCGAACGAAGTGAGATTGTGAACCAAAAATTATGGTATTATCACAAGAGTACAAATAAATTAAAGTTCTAACCCAGCATCCAAAAGAATACAATTAAACAAAAGTATTCAATGGAGGTTTGCTTTATGAAATGTATATCAATTGAGGAACGTGCTATTCGATTAGCGCATTATATAATAGATTCAAAAGATACGGTAAGAGGAGCTGCTAAAAAATTTGGGATTTCAAAATCAACAGTACACATGGATGTAACACTAAAGAACGGTAAAGAAAATGCACAAATTGTTCCTGAAAGTATTGAAATTAAAGGTGTTTTCTTAAGTACAAAAAATCCTGTTGTGAAGTTGGGATTGGTAATTAAATAGAGATAAAAATAAAGTATCCTACTATTCAATTGATTAATTGTAGTATGCTTTATTTTTTTGGAAAGATATGGTAAAATAAAAAATATAAAAGAAGTAAAGGAAAATAAATAATGGATGAAGAAGAAATACTAATAATAGCTAATGGAGAGGACAAAACAAAAGAAATAGAATCAATAACGCAAAAGGAAAATGGAACAGTAGATGTAAAATTTTATAAAAATAAAAAAATATATAATTATAGTTGTAATAATATAAAGATAAAAAAGAATGCTGAAAATATAGAACTAAAAGAAAAAGATGTATATTATAAAAATCAGATATTATTTAATATTGGTAAAGTAATTAGATTTGATGAATTTATAAAGGTTATATATACAAGTGGAGAAACGCAGGTTTTTAGATATAATGATTTGTCATTTAAACCTAATTCAATAGAAAACTTGAATAAGAACGTAATTAAATATTTTAGAGAAATATCAAATTATGTAAAAAATGGTAAAGAGGAAGAAGAAAGCAAAACAGAAAAAACCATAGAAGAAAGTTTCTTAAAAAAAGAGTATGGAAAATTAAATTATATAAATGAAGATAGTATTTTAAATTATTATATTAATAAAATTGAGTTGAAAAATCAAAAAAATGAGAACAATAATATAATTTATCCTTTTAGATTTAATTTAAGCCAGAAAAGAGCAATGGAAAATGTATTCAAAAGTAACATATCCATTATACAAGGACCGCCAGGGACAGGAAAAACACAAACAATACTAAATATAATATCGAATTTAGCTATTATGCAAAATAAAACAGTAGCAGTAGTTTCAAATAATAATGAAGCTGTAAAGAATGTAAAAGATAAACTAAAAAAAGATGAATACGACTTTATAGTTGTAGACTTAGGAAGAAAAAGTAAAAGAGAAGAGTTTTTTGAGAATATTCCGCAACCCAATATTAAAAATTTTGATGTAAAGGAAGAAGAAAGTGAGTTATTAAATTGTGTACAAGAATTAAATACTGTATTAGATGATTTATTAGAAAAAAATAACCAAAAAGCCAAAATAGAGAAAGAAATAGAGGAGTTTAAACTAGAACAAAAATACTTTGAAGAATACTATAAAGAACAAAAAATTGGAAAAATAGAAAAATTGTCGTTTTATAATAGAACAGATGACAAAATTTTAGAGTTTATGTTAGATAGTCAATTGCTATACGAAGGCAAAATAAAGCTGAAATGGTTATATAAAATCAAGTTATTACTTAAATATGGAATTATAAATTTAAAAGCATTAGATGAAAATTTAATAGATATTATATTAAACTTACAAAAGGAATTCTACAAAATGAAAATAGAAAAACTTGAAAATGAATATGCAAATATAAAAAAGGATTTGGAAAAACACGATTTTGAAAGATTGCAAAAAGAACATCAAGATATTTCAAAAAAAATTTTCAAAAGAAGATTATATGAAAAGTATCAGGAAAAGAACAAAGAATTTAGTCTACAAAGTTATAAGAAAAATATGGATGAGTTCTTACAAGTATTTCCGATTGTATTAAGTACAACATATTCTTTGAGAAATTGCATACCAAGTAATTTTATGTTTGATTATGTAATAATAGACGAATCTTCACAAGTAGATTTATTAGCTGGTTCACTTGCCTTATCTTGTGCTAAAAATGCTATAATAGTAGGTGATGAAAAGCAATTACCACAAATAGTAGATAAAACTATAAAAGAAAAGATTAATAATAAAGAAGTTGATATCTGTCATGATTACTTTGAAAATAGCATCTTATCAGCAATATTACGAACTTATGGTAAAAAATTACCACAAGAAACGTTAAAAGAACATTATAGGTGTCATCCCCAAATTATAGAATTTTGCAATAAAAGATATTATAACAATGAATTAATTGCATTTTCTACAAAAGAGCATCTAAAGGTAAAAAAGCCATTAATATTATATTATACACCAGAAGGAAATCATATGAGGAAAATTACAAGAGGTAATAAAAAAGGAACCTATAATGAACGAGAGTTAGAATCTATCAAAGAGGAAATTTTACAAGATAGTAGGATAAATAAATATAACAATGATGAAATAGGAATTACAACTCCATATAGAATGCAAGCCAATAATATACAAAAAGCTACTGAGAAAGATATACAAAGTGATACAATTCATAAATTTCAAGGAAGAGAAAAGAAATTGATGATACTTTCTACTGTATTAGATAACAGTTATCAAGGCAAAAAAGGTATTGATTTTGTAGATGATTCTTGTATGATAAATGTTGCAGTTTCGAGAGCAATTGAACAATTTGTTATAGTAACTGATAAGAAATTATTCAATAAAGAAGGGAATGATATAAAAGCATTAATAAAATATATTAAATATAATGAATTACATTCTGAAATTATCGATAGTCAAATAGTTTCAGTATTTGATTTGTTATATAAAGAGTATTCAAAAAAGCTAGAAAAGTTAAATACTAATTTACTTAATAAATCTAAATTTAAAAGTGAGAACATAATGGATACAATATTAAATAATGAATTTAAAAAAGAAGATTATAAGGATTATAAATATGAAAGAGAAATACTTCTTAGAAATATGCTTAATAATGTAGATAATTTAAATGACAAAGAAAAACGATATGTAAATAATGGTGCAAGAATAGATTTTGTTATATATGATAAGATGGACAATAAACCAAAATTATTTATAGAAGTTGATGGTTTTGAATACCATAAGAATAATCCAAAACAATTAGAAAAAGACAAATTAAAAGACAATATAGTAAGAAAGAATGGAATAGATATATTAAGATTTGAAACTGGAGGGAAATCTTATGATGAAGAAAAAATAACTTCATTAATAAAAGAAAAAATTATAAAATAATAGGAGATGAAAGATATGGCAAGTAAACCAATATATCAAATGTATGCAGAATTGCAAGACTATGAACCAAAAATATGGAGAAGATTTCAAGTTATGAATGATATGACAATAGCAAGATTAGCTTATATATTAATGACTTTGTTTGAAATGCGAGGAAGTCATTTATATTTATTTGAAGTAGATGAATTAAATAATTTTATTATTAATAATTTGGAATATTATAATAAGCATATAGAGGATTTTAAGGATGATGATTTATTTAAAATTGGACAATATGGATGTATATTTGAAGATGATAATATTATTCCACCATTAGATAAGAGATTTAGAGAATTAAAAGACGCTAAAGATGTGAAATTGAAATGGGTATTAGATAAAGAAAATGAAAACATGGAATTTCAATATGATTTTGGAGATAACTGGAGATTTAATGTAGTATTAGAAAGAATATTTCAAGATGAAAATATACATGGAAAAGAATTGCCAAAAGTAATTGAGGGTGAAGGCTTTGGAATAATAGAAGATTGTGGTGGAACGATGGGATTAGAAGATATTAAAAAAGCCTTTGAGATAAAAAAAGGTGAAGATTATGAAATGTATTCTAACTGGTTAGGAACGGAGAATTTAGATTTTAATATATGTGATTTAGAGGATTTGAATTTTAGATTAAAGAAATTACCTAGAATATTTAAAGATAGTTATGAATATGGGTTAGAGCCAACAGAACAGTCAATAAAAATATTAGAAAGAGATTATAAAAAATAGTGTAGATAGGTTTCCATTTACTAGCCACGTGGAGTGTTGCTCGGTGCTATATCTAAAAGATTCGATACAATAGTTGAATTTACTGCATTTGAAGATTTTATTAGTTTTGAGCGAAAAGGCAAAAATAAGGTTAAGCGAGTAGAAAATAATAAAATTAAGGTAACGATAGAAGTTGATATGGTATGCGGAGTAGTTAAGTAAGCTGTTCAAACGAAGTTAAGTTAGCTGTATGAACAAAGTGAATTACAGATAACTTATGCATAGCGAAGCGAAGAAGAGTTACAGATTACTTATGCAATATTTAGAGAATGTTGCAACTTGTTGCATTACATTGTCTTAATATTGTAATAATTTGATAATAAAAATATGAATGTTTGGAGATAAAACTTAAATTTGAAATATGTATTTTATAGAAATATAAGATACATATTTTTTTGAAGAAATGGTTAAGTAAAAAAGTAAATTCCAGCTTGAAATGAAAGACTAAATGCCAGATTA
>CAOKEO010000066.1 GCA_948467495.1 uncultured Clostridium sp. | reverse complement strand
TGAATATAAAAAAGTGTCCTTATAAAAATTGTCTAAAAAAGTGTTGACAATCCAAACAATATAAGAACTTTAGGAGAATTGTCTGATAAAACAAAAACAGATTTAAAGAAATATGGTTTTGAAAATTTTGAAGTAAATAAAATTGATATTGAATTACAACTTTTAGGAATGAATCTAAAAGGTCGTAACTAGAAAGACTAATAGTAAGTTATCGCTGAGATTAATTATAAAATGAAATTACAAGGAGGCAGAAAAAGTGAAAATATCAACAAAAGGTAGATATGCTTTAAGAGTAATGATAGATATAGCAGTAAATAGTAATGGAGAATATGTATCAGTTAAAGATATAGCAGATAGACAAGAAATATCAAAAAAATATTTAGAGCAAATAATGACAATGTTATCAAAGGCAAAATTTATAGAAACAACAAGAGGAAACATTGGAGGATATAAATTAACGAAACAACCTAGAAAATATAAAATTGGAGATATTTTAAGAGCAACAGAAGGAGATTTAGCACCATTAGATTGTTTAATAGATGATAATTATTGCAATAGAAAAGAAAATTGTAAGACTCATTCTTTTTGGTATGGATTAGATAAAGTTATAAATGATTATATAGACAGTAAAACATTAGAAGATTTAATTAAGTAGTATGAGAGGCTACTTAATTTTTTATATTCTTCTATTCCTATTGACATACTAGGAAAAAGATATTATAATAATTCCTAGTAAAATAATAGGAGGTAAACAATGAAACATATATATCTTGATAATTCAGCAACAACAAGATTAGATGATGAAGTTTTAAAAGAAATGATGCCATACTTAACAGAAGAATATGGAAATGCTTCGTCTATCTATAAATTAGGAAGAAATACTAGAAATGTAGTAGAAACTGCAAGAGAAAAAGTTGCAAAAGCAATCCATGCAGAGCCAGAGGAAATCTATTTTACATCAGGAGGAACAGAAAGTGATAATACGGCAATAAGGGGAATTGCTTATCATAACAAGAAAAAAGGAAATCATATTATAACATCTAAAATAGAGCATCCAGCAGTTTTAGAAACTTGCAAACAATTAGAAAAAGAAGGATTTAAAGTAAGTTATATTGATGTAGATGAAAACGGAATCATTGATTTAGAACAATTAAAAAATTCTATACAAGATACTACCATACTTATTTCCATCATGTTTGCCAATAACGAAATAGGCACAATTCAGCCTATTAAAGAAATAGGAACAATAGCAAGAGAAAACAATATCTATTTTCATACTGATAGTGTACAAGCAGTAGGAAGTCTAAAAATAGATGTGAAAGAAATGAATATAGATAGTTTGTCTATGTCAGCTCATAAATTCTATGGACCAAAAGGAATTGGAGTATTGTATGTAAAAAAAGGTATTATATTTCAAAAATTTATGAATGGTGGACATCAAGAAAGAAATAAAAGAGCAGGAACGGAGAATGTACCTGCCATAGTAGGAATGGGTAAAGCTATTGAAATAGCATATAGAGATTTAGAAAAACATACCAAACAAATAAAGGAGTTAAGAGATTACTATATAAATCAAGTAAAAGACAAGATACCATATATCAAAATAAATGGAGATATGGAAAAAAGACTACATGGAAATAGCAATATTTCATTTAGATTTATAGAAGGAGAAGGATTATTATTAAATTTAGATTTAAAGGGAATATGTGCATCAAGTGGAAGTGCTTGTACATCAGGTTCACTTGATCCATCTCATGTATTATTAGCGATAGGACTACCACATGAAATAGCTCATGGTTCTTTAAGAATTTCCATAGGAAAATATAATACAGAAGAAGAAATAGACTATCTCGTAGAGAATTTAGTAGAAATAGTAGGAAGATTAAGAGAAATGTCGCCATTATACGAAAAATTTATCGAGGAGGAAAATAAATAATGGAATATTCAGAAAAAGTAATAGAACATTATACAAATCCAAGAAATGTTGGAAAAATAGAAAATGCTTCAGGAATAGGTGAAGTTGGAAATCCTGTTTGTGGAGATATTATGAAAATGTTTATTAAAGTAGAGAATAATATCATAGTTGATGTGAAATTCAAAACTTTTGGTTGTGGTGCAGCAATTGCAACGAGTAGTATTTCAACAGAAATGATAAAAGGAAAAACATTAGAAGAAGCATTACGATTAAAGAATACAGATGTAGTAAATTCATTAGGTGGACTTCCACCTGTAAAGTTACATTGCTCAGTTTTAGCAGAAGAGGCAATTCACGAAGCTATTGCAGATTATTATAGAAAAGAAGGAAAATTAACAGAAGAAGAGATAAAGCAAAAATGCAATTTAAAAGAACATAATTGTGAAAGTTGTGGTATATAAATGAAAAAAAGAATATTACTTGGTATGAGTGGAGGAGTTGACAGTAGTGTTTCAGCCATTCTCTTAAAAGAACAAGGATATGAAGTTATTGGAATTACAATGAAACTATTTGAAGGAGAAATTGAGGGAAGTTGTTGTAATATTTCTTCTACTATGGATGCAAAAAGAGTTTGTGATTATTTACAAATACCACATTACACTTTAAACTTTAAAGATGAATTTAAAAAATATGTAATTGATGACTTTATAAATTGTTATGCAAATTGTAAAACACCAAATCCTTGTATAGAATGTAACAAATATTTAAAATTTGGAAGCATGTATCAAAAAGCACAAGAGTTAAAGTGCGACTATATTGCAACAGGTCATTATGCTAAAATAGAATATTCAAAAGAATATAATCAAAATGTGTTAAAAAAAGCAAATGCACTATCAAAAGATCAGAGTTATGTTTTATATAATATTCCAAAAGAATTATTAGATAAATTAAAATTACCATTAGGGAAATTTAACAGTAAGGAAGAAATAAGAAAAATTGCAGAACAACATAATTTGCCAGTAGCACATAAGCCAGATAGTGAAGATATTTGTTTTATTCCAAGTGGAGATTATAAGGCATTTTTAGAAAATAATTCTGATATAAAAAGTATCAAAGGAAATATTGTAGATATAAATGGAAATGTATTAGGAACTCATACAGGATTATACAAATATACAATAGGACAGCGAAAAGGAATAGGAATACCTAATATTACACCATTATATGTTATAGGATTTAATAAAGAAACAAATGAATTAATTGTTGGATATGAAAAAGAATTATATAAAAAAGAGTTCATTGTTTTAGATGTTAATTGGCTATTATTTAATAAATTAGAAAAAGAACTAATAGTCTATGTAAAAACGAGATATTCTTCAAAAGCCTATAAGGCTACAGTAATTCCGTATGGGAATAACATTAAAGTAATATATGATGAACCACAAAAATCAATAACAGCAGGACAATCAGCAGTATTTTATATAGATAATATTGTAATTGGTGGTGGCAAAATAAGATAATGATATAAATTGTGATATGTATAAATATATAATTGCAGATAGTTGTTTTTTTTGTTATAATCATCTCAACAACTTACATGTATAAGTGAGGGAAAAATGATTTTTAAAACTTTTGCATTATTAATAATAATAGTATTTTATAACATTTATTTTATTAAAATGTTTATTCAAAAAAATCAAGGAATTAAAACAAGACAAATTGGAAATTATAAAAATTCAAGCATTAGGACAGTAGAGATTTTAATGTCTATTGCAACATTTTTAATTGTACCAATACAACTTGTTTCAATTATATTAGATTTAACTATATTAAATAGTGGTATTAGATTCATAGGTTTTTTTATTGGAGCATTGGGAGATATATTGTTTTTAATATCTGTAATAACAATGAAGAATAGTTGGAGAGCAGGAATACCAAGTGAAGATAAAATCGAATTGGTTTCTAATGGAATTTATAAGATAAGTAGAAATCCAGCATTTTTAGGTTTTGACTTAATGTATATAGGTATTACTTTATTATATTGTAATGTATTAACAATAATTTTTTCATTATTTGCTATTATTATGTTACATTTTCAAATACTTCAAGAAGAAAAATATTTAGAAAAAACTTTTGGAGATAATTATATAAGTTATAAAAGTAAAGTATGTCGTTATATAGGGAAAAGATAAATTACAAACATTAAAGGAGAATAATAAATATGATAATAGCAGTAGAAAGTATTATATTATGTATTTTATTTACAGTTATGGTATATATAATGTCAAAAAATCCAATAGCAACATTATATAATTATCCACCTAAAATACAAAAAAGAGTAAAAACTATCCCAGAATATAAAGATAAAATCCCAACACCAAAGAATAAATTTTTGGTAAAAAGTATAGCCTCAATAGTTATTGTTATTATAATAAGTTTAATATTAAGATATATAAATGGCTATACAACATTTATAGAGGGATTTGGATATGGTTTTATAATATGGACTATTGTAAATATATATGATGCACTTATAATTGATATTTGTTGGTTTTGTCAAGATTCAAAGTTTGTATTTAAAGGAACAGAAGATATGACAAAAGAATACCATAATTATTGGTTTCACATAAAGGAAAGTTTGAAAGGAGAAGTTATTGCACTAATAGTTTGTGCATTAGTAGGCTTGATAATACAGTATATTTTGTAATAAGAAATGAATAAGAAATTAAACGATGTAAGTTTAAGAAAAAAACTCCACTAGAAGCT
>CAOKEO010000065.1 GCA_948467495.1 uncultured Clostridium sp. | reverse complement strand
TTTTATTTTAACATGTCCTTATCTTTTCTGTCTAATTTAGTATAACCGATTCAGAGATTTCCACTTATCTACAGCATTTCTTAAATTATCAATTCTATTATTAAGCTCATATATTTCTTTATCTGCGACAATTCCTTTTTTAGCATATTCGGTTAAATTCTCATAATCTTCTTGCTCTAGTTCAATCTTTTTAGAAAATTTCTTTTGCTTTCCTAAATTGGAAATGTCTTCAATTTGCTTATTATATTTCATATAGGAATTATAAGAAGATTCTTTTTCTTCAACTTTATTTGTAATTCTTTCTAGTCTCTCAGTATCTTTTTTTATTTTAAACTGCAAGTCATCTAAATGTTCTTGATTACTACCTTTGACACCACGAATAAAGTCTCTATAACCACTATCAGACATATACTTAAAAAATCTGTCTTGTAATAAGCTATATGATTTTATTAGAACTGCATTGCCTTTTTTATCATATACAGGTTTTCCTTGATTATCTAATACTTGCTCTGATTTCCATTTGTTGCTATGACTTACTTGATTTATTACTTCTTTTATTGTTCCAACCAAAGATTTATCTTTACACTTTTTAGTCCATTTTACTTCTTTTCTTACAACAGGAAGTGCTATAACATGCAAATGATAATGATAGATAGGTTTTCCGTATTCTTCTGTTAAAGCTGTATTTAGTTCATCTGCATGCATTACTGCTGATATAATATTATCAGCCCCCATTTCTTCTTCAGCAAAGTGGAATGCTCTTTCATAAAATTCTTTTGCAAATTCATAACCACCATGTTTTTCAAAATAGTCAGAGTTAATATCAAATATGAGTTCATCAAAAAGTTTTGCATTTGCTCTTAAACCTCTTAATGATACTTGTTTATTATCTATTAGTTCTTTTAATTTTTCATTATAGGTAGTTTCACATCTTTTGTAATGAATATTATTAGGTGTTTGAGTTAAATCAACATTCATATTAGAATATGACTTGTTTTTTCTTTCATTGTGTCTTTCAGCTTTAGTTATACTTGTTTTAGTATAAGTTTCTACTCTAGCTACTGAATAATTTGTTTTGTTCTTGTCCAATATATTTCCCTTTCTGTAGGTAGCAAGTAGCGACCAAAGGGAGCTGTTACATAACTTTCTAACGAAAGTATGTAACCCACTATGACACTTTCAAAACTTCGTTTTGGAAAGATGTCTAGTTGGGCTCCTAGCGGAGGGCTCATAAATTATCTAATCTTACGATAGATAATTTATGTTGGCTTCGCCAAAGCAAAAGAATATATTTAATACCATTCATATATTCTTTTGCTTATCTTAACAATTTATTTACATACCAAAAATAAATTGTTAAGCTCTTTTTGTTTCTGTATAAATAGAGAGGACAGAAGATTATTTATATACAACAAAAAGACCATAAGCGATATACCAATACTCTATTTACCTACATGAATACAAATTTAATAAGCTCAAACAAAATTTGAGTTTTCAATATGTACTCATTTTATAGTGTGTATGTAAATAGAATATTGAACTTTGCACTCATGGCTTTCTAATTACTTCTAAATACTGGACAAGTTTACTATTATTATTTTAAAATTTTCACACTTTCTAATAACCAGCTCGCAATCCTATATGCGACTCGTTTTCGCCTGGCATCTGAGGAATTGCAAAATTCCAAAGAAGACATCAATATTCTTGTATTCCTAATTAGAATACAGATAATTTATACCACGATTTTTGAAAAAAGTCAAATTTTATCGAAAAAAATGTTGAGAAAATAGTACTTTTATGGTATAAATATGTCAATTGCTAAAGAAAAAGTTATATAAGATAAAATTAACAAGAAAACTAGGTGAGTACAATAAAAAGATTAAATATATTTATAGATGAAAGTGGAGACTTTGGCTTTGTAAAAGGAAGTTCAGACTTATATGCTGTTTCATTTACATTACACGAAAGTTCTAATTCAATAGAAAATGAACTAAAATATCTAAACAGAAAATTAGATGAACTTAATTATGATGGAATGATACATTTAGCATATTTAGTTGCTAAAAGAGGAGATTATTCACACTTTGATTTAAAAAGAAGAAAAAGTATATTTTGGGCTATATTCTATTTTTCAAATAGAGTTAAAGTTAAGATAAGAACTGTAATCATAGATAAAAAATATATCAACAAGAAAATGCAACTTAATATGGCATTGGCAAGAGAGATAGGACAATTTATAAATGATAATAAAGCGTATTTTGATACATTTGATAAAATTGTTATATATTATGATAATGGACAAGAAACACTAGCAACAATACTAGATACTTTATTTGCTACTAATCCAAAAGTTGAAAGAAAAATAGAATTTGACCATATTAAAAAAAGATTATTCCAAGTTTCAGATATGCTAACAGTAATAGATAAGTTAGATTATAAAAGAAAAAATAATATTGCATTTACAAAAGCAGAAAAGTATTTCTTTAATGGTAAAGATTTTAGGCATATTATAAACTTGCTAAAAAATAAGAGAATTTAGAAAATAATTATATTAATGTAAATAAGTAGTATAATGGAGGAAATATGGAAAGGGATAATATGATAGATGAAATAAAAGAAAAAGACCTTATTCAATTACAAAAAATACAACAAAGAGTGTTTAATAGTACAGCAACCTACGATAAAATACAAACTTTTTATCAAGAATCAAAGGAAAATAAAGATATTCATGTATTAGGGTATTATATAAAAGATAATTTGGTAGGAACAGTAACACTAAATATTTTAACATTGCCATCTGGAAAAGAAGCAACAATATGGGACTTAGCAATAAACGAAGAATATAGAAGATTAGGAATTGCAACAAAATTAATGAATAAAGCAGAAGCAATTGCAAAAAAGGAAAATATAAGAAGAATATGGTTATTTAGTGGATTTCATAGAAAAGGTGCACATGAATTATATAGAAAATTAGGATATGATGAAAATAGGGATAAAGCATTTGTAAAAAATATAGAAGAAAGGAATAATTAAAAAGTGGAAAGATTGGAAATTAAATTAGAAAAAGAAAATAATGATTATTTTAGAGAATGGATTATAGAAGAATGGAAACATCATAATACAGTTGATCCAATATATCAGTTAAGAATAATAAAACCAGAAGAATTAACTTTTGAAGAAAATGAAGAATACTATAAGATAATGTATAATCAAGTAATGGTAGGTTTTATTGGAATAAAAAATAACGAGAAAGATATATATTTATATCGATTCTTTATAGATGAAAAGTATAGAAACAAAGGAATTGGAACAATAGCATTAAATAAAATAATTGATATTGCAAAAAAAGAAAATAAAGATATGTCTTTAGATGTATCAGGAATAAATGTTGCAAAAGATTTATATGAAAGATTAGGGTTTAAAACTCATTTCATAAAAATGGTATTAAAAATAAATGATGATATATATGAGGATTAGGAGAAGAAATATATGTGGTTATACTGGTGTTTACTATCAACTGTAATTAGTGGATTTACTTCAGTTGCAATGAAAAAATGCTCGAATAATGAGCCGAAGAGAATTGCAATAATGGGACTTTTATCATACCATTCTATTATGATTTTAGTTAGTTTAATTGCGAACCCAGAATTTATTACAAACTTAAATTTTGTAGATATAATAACAATGTTGCCAGGAATTATAATGCAATCTATAGGTTTTTATTGTATGATTTCTGCTACCAAATATGGAAAAGTTGCAATAACATCATCTATTCAGAAAGCTAAAGTAGTTGTAACATTTTTATTAGGAATTATAATTTTAAAAGAAAATTGCACAATATTACAATTAGTAGTTTCTAGTATACTAGTAGTATTATCTATAATGGTAGCAAAAAATAAGGATAATAAAGCTAAGAAAGAGGTAGATAAAAAATTAGAACAAAAAGCAATTATGTACTCATATGGATTTGTAGTATTTAATGGTATATCTAATTTTATAAATAAAATATATGTTGCTAAATATCAAAGCCCTTTATATGTAGTATTTAATTATGCTGTAATTATAATTATAGGAATATTAGCATACTGTTTAATAACAAAACAATGGAATTATATAGATATTAGAAAGGTAAATTCAAAAAGATATTTTATATTACAATCATTGTTAGATGCTTCTTCATCTATATTTGATAGATTTGCATTATTAAACGGAAATGTTTCTGTAATTTCTGTAATAAGTACTAGTTCTATTGTTATTACAATATTAGCTTCGAGATTTATATTAAAAGAAAAAATAAGTTTTAAAAAATATTTAATGATTTTAGGTATATTTATATGTGTTTTAATTTTAGCTTTAATAAAAATGTAAATAAAAATATTAAAAGCCATTCGTTTTTGAATGGCTTTTGCTAATTCTTTGAATTAGCTCGGGTCAGGTCCTATTTGAGTTAGACTCTTTCAGACCTAGTAGAATATCTATCTACAATACATAGTATTCCTTAATTTATTTAATTATACACTAAAAATTTGAAAAAGTATAGCATTTTTTCAAAAAAACTTACAAAAGTTGTAAAACTAAATGTAGATTAGTTCTTTTATTATAATTTCTTTAACTGAATATTTATAATTATTCATAAGACCTAGCCATTTTAAAGGGTCAGTATTTTTTAAGTTTTCATCAATAGGATTTGAATCGGTTATACTAAATTAGACAGAAAAGATAAGGACATGTTAAAATAAAAA
>CAOKEO010000064.1 GCA_948467495.1 uncultured Clostridium sp. | reverse complement strand
GTATGAAAAAATAATATATTAAACTTTCACATAAGAAAATAAATCATAAGTCTGACAGTAACAATTATTTATTAGAAACTTTTATTACCATCAATTCAAGAACAAAAAAGGACATTTCTTTTCTAAAAGAAACATCCTAATTGCTTTAAGCTCCTCTGAAAATAAGGTACATAATTCCAACTACAACAGCTGCCAAAGCAAATCCTCCTATTGTTAGTATGATAGTTGCTTCTGGACTTAATCTTTTTCTTTCTACTTCTTTTGCTTCTTTTTCTTCCTCCATTTTCCCTTCCTCCTTTGTATCCTTCTTAATATGATATTATCATATTACATTTTTCTTTTTTTGTCTACATTTTTTTGTTTTATTTTCTCAAACTAGCACTTAACGTTTTTTCCAACTCTGAAATAATGGCATCCATTACCCCATTAACTTCCTCATCGCTCAATGTTTTGCTCTTATCTCTAAAAATCAAAGAATAAGCCACACTTTTCTTATTTTCTCCTAATTTTTCATTTCGATAAATGTCAAACAATTGCATTTTTTCTAACAATTTCTTAGCCTTTTTGGCAATTATCTTTTCAATCTGTCCTACTTCTATTGACTCGTCTACAATCACTGCTATATCACGTTCCACTGCTGGAAATTTAGGCACTTCCCTATATTTTTTATTTTCTTTTGCATATTTTACCATTTTAGTTACATTTGCTTCTAGTAAATACGCTCTTTTAGCTATTTCATAATTATCTAATACCTGTGGGTGAACTTCTCCGAAGAGTGGCAATGATATCGTTTCCTATTTTTAAATTTGCACATCTTCCTGGATGATAAGAAGTATTTTCAGTTTCTTTTTCTATCTCGTAGCGATGGATTCCAATTGCTTCAAATATATTCTCTATTATTCCCTTTAGTCTGTAGAAATCAACCTCTTCCCCATACATACCAACGGTTAAAATTTCTTCTTGTAATGGCACTTCTCCATTTTCTATTTCTTGTTTGGTATTTTTATAGCTTTTTGATAAATCAAATAATTTTACATTTTGATTTTTCTTATTGGCATTTGTAGCCAATGTTTGCATCATACTTGGGATGGTTGTTGGTCTCATCAATTTATATTCATCACTTAATGGATTTTGAATGGTAATAGCACATTCTTTGATTTCTTTTCTAATATTTGATAATTCTAACTCTTTTTCACTCACAAAACCATATGTATAAATTTCAGAAAATCCATTATTGACTAATACTTCTTTTACCTTTTTTTTGATATTTTGTTCTTTGTTTCGAATTCCTAATGTTGTATCTGCTTTCATTAATGTAATATCTAGTTTATCATAACCATAAAAACGTCCTATTTCTTCTGCCACATCAGCAAGAAATTCTAAATCCATCCTAAAATAGGGTGCCACTACCATATCCTTTTCCACTTTAATTCCTATTTTCTCTAATATAGCCATCATTTCTTGCTTCGATAAATTGGTTCCCAGTAAATTGTTAATTCTTGGAATGTCTAATGGAATTTCATTCATCTTTTGCTTGGTTGGATAGACATCTATTTTTCCTTCTACTATTTTTCCTGCCCCTAATAATTCCACTAATTCTACTGCTCGATTCGCTGCCCTTAAGGCATTTTCTGCTGATAACCCTTTTTCAAAACGAGACGAACTTTCAGTTCTTAATCCTACTTTTTTAGCTGTTTTTCTAACGCTTCCTCCATAAAACACAGCCGATTCAAACACAACTGTGTTGGTATCTGCTTCTATTTCTGAGTTTAATCCTCCCATCACACCTGCTATGGCTACTGCTTTTTTATCATCTGCTATGACCAAATTTTCTTCATCTAATTGTCTTTCTTGTTCATCTAAGGTAGTGATTTTCTCACCCTTTTTGGCACGTCTTACCGTAATATGTTTTCCTTCAATCGAATTGATATCAAAAGCATGCATCGGTTGCCCCATCTCTAACATAACATAGTTTGTAATGTCGACAATATTATTAATACTTCTGATACCACAAGCTTTTAGTCTTCTAACCATCCACTCTGGTGATGGTGCAATTTTTACTTGTTTGACTATTCTTGCTACATAACGATAGCACAAATCTGGTGCTTCTATGTCTACTTTTAGCCCTTCTAATTCTTGTTTGGTTTCTACCTGCATTTCATCGATATTTTTTCTTGGATTTTTAAATGGCTTATCTAACGTTGCTGCTGTTTCTCTTCCTAATCCTTCAATGGATAAACAATCTGGTCTG
Organism: uncultured Clostridium sp.; assembly: GCA_948467495.1. Taxonomy (GTDB): domain Bacteria; phylum Bacillota; class Clostridia; order TANB77; family CAG-508; genus CAG-269. The sequence goes on along the minus strand of CAOKEO010000064.1, from coordinate 2,685 downwards.
TTTGATGTAATTTCAAAATCAAGGATGTCTTCTTTTAAATTTAAAACTTCAACAACATCTTTTCCTAAGTCTTTTTCTAACTTTTTGTCTAATATCATAATACCATGGTCAATTTGACCTGGATAATCTGCTATATTAAGGTTTAATTCTCCTACAGAACACATCATTCCACAAGATTCTACACCTCTTAGCATTCCTTTTTTTATTTTTATCCCACCTGGTAATTCAGAACCATGTTTTGCAATGGGTACAATATCTCCTTGTTTTATGTTGTTAGCACCTGTTACAATTTGTAATTTTTCGGTTCCTACATCTACTTTGGTTATGACTAATTTATCTGCATCTGGATGTTTTTCAATTTCTAAAATTTTCCCAACTACTACATTTTTAATATCATTTCCTAATTGATCTATGGTTTCTACTTTAGAGCCTGTCATTGTTAGCCTGTCTCCTAATGTGATACTATCTATATCGATATCACTGTATTCTTTTAACCACTCAACACTTGCTTTCATAATTTTTTCTCCTTATCTATTAACCTACTTCTCTTTCATCTGCATATTTACTTTGTCTGTATTCGTTGAAATCTATTATTTCAGCTGATTTTCTATCCATCCTTTTACCTTTTACTTGTAATCTCTCCAAAAATGCTTTTTGAGAACTTTCTTTTCTGTTGATTTCTTTTTCTAATTGCCTGCTTTTCTCAACTGGTATAATATGGTAGCTTCCTTTTCCTACATATATAGTTGTATAATCTTTATATTCAGGTTGTTTCAATAATGCTAAAGCTTCTTTCAAGCTATAGTTTTTATTGGGTTTTATCTTTCTTTTCAAAAATCCCATATTTTTACGCTCCTTAAAATTGTTTCAAAAATCTAACATCATTTTCAAATAATAATCTCATATCTTCAATTCCGAATTTTGCCATAGCAATTCTTTCTACTCCAAATCCAAAAGCAAATCCAGAATATTCCTCTGGGTCAATGCCACAGTTTTTTAGAACATTAGGATGTACCATTCCACATCCTAATAATTCAATCCAACCTTCTCCTTTACATACTTTACAACCTTTTCCTCCACAAACAAAACACGAAACGTCAGCCTCTGCACTTGGTTCTGTAAATGGAAAATGATGTGGTCGAAATCGAATTTTTGTATTTTCTCCTAAACATTTTTTAGCAAACATTTCTAGCGTTCCTTTTAAATCTGTCATAGCAATATTTTTGTCTACTACCAATCCTTCTATTTGGTGGAACACTGGTGAATGTGTAGCATCTACGCTATCAGAACGATATACGGCTCCTGGACAAATAATTTTAATCGGTGGTTTTTGTTTTTCCATGACTCTTGCTTGCACAGGAGACGTTTGACTTCTCAAAACAATATCCTCTGTAATGTAAAAAGTATCTTGTAAATCTCTTGCAGGATGATCTGGTGGCGTATTTAATTGGTCAAAATTATAAATTGCTTTTTCTACCTCTGGTCCATCTGCTATTTTATATCCCATTCCTAAAAAAATTTCTTCTACTTCCTCTACAATTTGAGTGATAGGATGCAAAGAACCCAAATTCACTTTTTTGCTTGGTTCTGTAACATCTATATTTTCTGTTTTCAATTTCTTTTCTAATTCTTTTGTATTAAATTCTTTTTCTTTTTCTTGTACTAATTTTTCTAGTTCATCTCTTACTTGATTTACCAAATTTCCTATGACTGGTCTTTCTTCTGGTGCCAAATTTCCCATGCCTCTTAATATAGTAGTTAATTCTCCCTTTTTACCTAGGTATTTTACTTTTAATTCATTTAATTGCTTTTCCTCTTTACAATCATTGATTTCTTTTCTTGAATTTTCCCTGATTTTTGCCATTTCTTCTTTCATTCCTATTTCTTCTCCTTCCTTGTATTTCCGAACTAATAAGGACGATATGTTTGGGTTGGTTTATATTTTCCATAACGATTTTCACCATAATATTGTTCTAATCTACTTTTGGTTCGTTTTTCTAAGTATACATTTTTTTGAAACTTTTTCCAAAAACTTATTTTTATTTTATTGAAGTAATTGTTCTTGTTTTCAAATTTAAAAGTGATGATATAAACTCCGAAATCATTCAGACGAATCTCTACTTCTATTTTTTTGTTGGGAAAATCTCTTTTGGTTTGTTCTATGCTTTTTAGTATTTCTTCACTTGTATATATTCTAGAATCTAAATAATATTCTAAATTTTTATTTTGCATCATTTGACCACATCCTTTTTCATCCATTTCCATTTTTAAATCTTTTATTTTGATTTTCCTTAGCATAGAAAAACACTCCGCCCTGCTTTTTTAGGACGAAATGTTTCTTATCGTGGTACCACCTAAATTCATTAGTTTTTTTTACTACTAACCTCATTTTCGTTTTAACGGTTCGACCGCTTTTTCTTACTTTCCATTTCGTTCTATTTCGGAAAAAGACCTAAAAAGTGAAATTTCAATATATTTCTTACAAATGGTTTTCAGCCTTGACCATTTTCTCTTTCTTTATCTTCCTTATATATTTACTTTGCTTTTTAATTGGTTTATTTTATCACTAATGAATATTTTAACATATTTTCTATTATTTTACAAGTGTTTTTGTTTAAAAAATCGTAAAGGTTTAATTGAAAAAGTAAATTCCAGATTTATTCTAAAACTGGAATTTAGTTGTGC
>CAOKEO010000063.1 GCA_948467495.1 uncultured Clostridium sp. | reverse complement strand
TATTATATCACTAGGAGTTTGAGGTTTCAATTTTCATTTAAGTTAACAGATTGAAAATATATAAAAGGAGAGAGTTATATGAGAAGAAAAGTAATTGCAGGAAACTGGAAAATGAACATGCTTCCAAACGAGGCTATTCGTTTTATTGAGGAATTAGTACCATTAGTAAAAGACACAGAAAATGAAGTGATTTTATGTGTGCCATACACAAATTTATTTTATGCTTTATTAACAGCACAAAATACCAATATCAAAATTGGAGCACAAAATATGCATTTTGAAGAAAGTGGAGCTTATACAGGAGAAGTATCTGGCAAAATGCTAAAATCTATCCATGTAGAATATGTCATGATTGGACATTCAGAAAGAAGACAATATTTTAATGAAACAGATGAAACTGTCAACAAAAAAATAAAAGCAGCTTTCCAGTATGATTTAAAACCGATTGTATGTGTGGGAGAGACATTAGAACAAAGAGAAGCAGGAAAAACGGAGGAAATCATAACCAAACAAACAGAATTAGCATTAGAAGGATTGACAGAAAATCAAGTTAAAAATACGATAATAGCGTATGAACCAATTTGGGCAATCGGAACGGGAAAGACAGCAACGAAAGAAGATGCTAATAACAGTATTAAGGCAATTAGAAATAAAATTGTCGAAATCTATGGACAAATGGTAGCAGATGAGGTTATAATACAGTATGGCGGAAGTGTAAAAAGTACAAATGCCAAAGAATTATTTGAAATGTCTGATATAGATGGAGGCTTAGTGGGAGGAGCTAGTCTTAAGGCAGAGGAATTTAGTAAAATAGTCCAATTTCAAAAATAACAGTCATCTTGCGTTGTTAAATTTAATTCAAAAATCCTCGAAATACAAACGTACATCTGCGGTGTTTTGAATTAAATTTGCCTAGCAATATAACTATTTTATTTGAAATTCAAATTTTAAGGAGATGATTTTTTCCTCCGTCCCTAAAGGCATTACTTATCTGTAAGCTCGCTTAATGCTCGCACAGCTAAGGGCATCCCCAAAATCGTCTTCAAAAGAAAAGGAAGGTAGAAAATGAAAGACAAACTAACAATGCTAATGATATTAGATGGCTTTGGAGATAATCCAAAAGGAGATGGAAATGCCATCCAGTTAGCCAAAACACCCAATATCGATAAACTAATGAAAAAATATGAAAATACTGAAATTCATACAAGTGGCTTAGATGTAGGATTACCAGAAGGACAAATGGGAAATTCCGAAGTAGGACACACCAATATTGGAGCAGGTAGAATTGTGTATCAAGAATTAACCAGAATTACCAAATCAATTGAAGATGGAGATTTCTTTACCAATCCAGAATTTATAGCAGCCATTGAAAATTGTAAAAAACATAATTCTAAATTACACATTTTAGGCTTGTTATCAGATGGTGGAGTCCATAGTCATAATCGACATTTATATGGATTATTAGAAATGGCAAAAAGAAGAGATTTTGAAGATGTTTATGTGCATTGTTTTCTAGACGGAAGAGATACACCACCAGCATCAGCAGAAAGCTATATTATCCAATTACAAGACAAAATGGCAGAAAAAGAAATTGGAAAAATTGCAAGTATTTCAGGAAGATTTTATGCTATGGACAGAGATAAAAGATGGGAAAGAGTTAAAAAATGTTATGATGCTCTAGTAAAAGGGGAAGGAAATAAAGCTGGTAATGCTGTGAAAGCCATTGAAGATTCTTATCAAAAGGAAGTATTTGATGAATTTGTAGAGCCAACTTTAATCTGTAATGGAGAAGAACCAGTGGCAACCATTGGAAAACATGATTCTGTTATTTTCTTTAATTTCAGACCTGATAGGGCTAGAGAAATCACGAGAGCATTAGTAGACTCCAATTTTGATGGATTTGAAAATAAAAAAGATTTAGATTTATATTATGTATGTTTTACGAATTATGATGAATCCATGCCAAATGTACACATTGCTTTTGAAAAAGATGCATTACACAATACTTTTGGAGAATATGTAAGTAAAAATGGATATACTCAATTACGTATTGCAGAAACAGAAAAATATGCTCATGTAACATTTTTCTTCAATGGTGGAGAAGAAAAGCAATATGAAGGAGAAGACAGAATATTGGTGCCATCTCCCAAAGTAGAAACTTATGATTTAAAACCAGAAATGAGTGCTTATGAAGTAACAGAAAAAGTTTTAGAAGCTATCAAAAATGATAAATACGATTGTATTATACTAAATTATGCCAATACCGATATGGTAGGGCATACGGGAAGTTTGGAAGCAGCTATCAAAGCTGTAGAAGCGGTTGATGAATGTGTTGGCAAAGTGGTAGAATTGGTAGAAGAAAAGCAAGGGAATCTATTAATTACAGCAGACCATGGAAATGCAGAACAAATGATAGATTATAGCACAGGAGAACCACATACGGCACATACAACGAATCCAGTACCATTAATTTTAGTAACATCCAATGATTCTTTAAAGTTAAAAGCAGGAGGAAAACTAGCAGATTTAGCACCAACGATGTTGGATTTAATGAATCTTAAAAAGCCAGAGGAAATGACAGGAGAGAGTTTATTAGATAGAGGATAAAAGGAATAAAAGGGATATGTTAAACCATACAAAAAAAATACAAGAAATATACGAAGACATACAACGAAAATTATTTTATATGATACCAGAAAAGTGGGAAAAGTTATATCTTTATAGTTCTATCTTGGATGAACCAGACAGAGAAGGAAAGACAGGAGAATTATTCTTTTATTATATTCCAAAAGGTATCTTTAAAAAGAAACCAGTTAATGTGTATGAAATACCAACTAAATTTAATTTAGATGAGAATCAATATATAAGATTCGTTCAAATTTTATATAGTAAAATAAAAGAATTAAGACACGAATTTCAAAAATCGGAAGCAAAAGAAATTTGGACCAATTTAACCATGTCAATTCAAAGTTTAAAGTTCAAGGTCGAATATGATTATACCGATTTAACGCATAGTGATTTTTCGAGCTATGAAAGACATGTTATATGGCGTTATCAAAATTTAGGAATCGATGAGGAGCAAGTAAGTAAAGAGGATAGGGAGATTTTGAGACGTTATAGGTTAGGTGCTAAAACATTAGCCAGAAAAGAACATTATGATTCTGGTATCTATATCCGAGATATAGAAAATGTGATTGCTTATAGTAATGAAAATGCGACTATACCAGATGTGGAAGAAATTGTAGAAACGACAGAAAAAAAGTTGAAAAATCAGCTGTTATTATCAAAAGAAGAAATAGAAAAGATGAAAGATAAATAGTGTTATTTATTTTATGTGTGTGTGATTATTTCATGTTACTATATAAATATTGATTTGATTTTTCGGTTACCCTACATAACACTTAACAAATGCTAAAAATAAAACTGTAACTCTACCCGAAAACAGGACCCTTCACAGTTTTATTTTAAACATTTGTAGAGCTATTTTGGTCACTTCAAAATCTTATCAATATTTATATAGTAACATTGGATGAAACAAAACAACATATATAAAATTATAAAATAAATGTAGAAATGAAAGGAGCAATTAAAATGATTTATGCAAAAGAATTAGAAGAAATGTGTCCAGTCGCAAAAGGAGTAGACCATGGACCAGCACCAATTCCAGAAGAAGGGAAGTGGGTAAAGGCAAAAGAAATTAAAGATATTTCAGGTTTAACACATGGGATTGGATGGTGTGCACCACAACAAGGAGCCTGTAAATTAACGTTAAATGTGAAAGAAGGAATTATTCAAGAAGCATTAATTGAAACAATTGGATGTTCAGGAATGACACATTCAGCTGCTATGGCAGGAGAAATTTTAACAGGAAAGACTTTATTGGAAGCTTTAAATACAGATTTAGTATGTGATGCGATTAATACTGCCATGAGAGAGTTATTTTTACAAATTGTATATGGTAGAACCCAAACAGCTTTTTCGGAAGGTGGTCTTCCAGTAGGAGCAGGATTAGAAGATTTAGGAAAAGGACATACCAGTCAAGTAGGTACGATTTATTCAAGTTCTTTAAAAGGACCTAGATATTTGAATTTGGCAGAGGGATACATAGTAGAGATTGGTTTAGATAAAAATGATCAAATTATTGGTTATAAATATGTTCATTTAGGTAAAATGATGGATAATATTAAGGCTGGAATCGAACCAAATGAAGCAATTGAAAAGGCTTCTGGTACATATGGAAGATTTGATGAGGCTGTTAAGAAGATTGACCCAAGGGAAAACTAATCTATGGATATACGTTTGAACAGTGTTGGAGAGTTTTACAAAAATATTTGCAATATAATGAAATGGAAGAATTAGAGAACTTTATAAGAAATTTTGGTAATAGAATATAAAAAATAAGGAGGAATAAAAATGGCAGTAACATTTGAAAGTTATGAAAGAAGAATTGACCAAATCAAACCAGTAATGAAAAAATACGGAATCAAAGATTTTGAAGATGCATTAGAAATATGTAAAGAAAAGGGATTTAATCCTTATGAAATCGTAAAAGGAGTACAACCAATTTGTTTTGAAAATGCAGCATGGGCCTATACCTTAGGTGCAGCAATTGCCATTAAAAAAGGATGCACGAAAGCAGCAGATGCAGCAAAGGCAATAGGAGAGGGATTACAATCATTTTGTATTCCAGGTTCTGTGGCAGATGACAGAAAAGTTGGATTAGGACATGGAAATTTGGCTTCTATGCTATTATCAGAAGACACAAAATGTTTTGCTTTCTTAGCAGGACATGAGTCTTTTGCAGCAGCAGAAGGGGCAATTGGAATTGCAAAATCAGCCAACAAAGTTAGAAAAGAACCATTAAGAGTTATCTTAAATGGACTGGGAAAAGATGCAGCACAAGTGATTTCAAGAATCAACGGATTTACCTATGTAAAAACAGATTTTGATTTCTTCACAGGAAAAGTAAAAGTTGTGGAAGAAATTCCATATTCTGATGGAGAAAGAAGTAAAGTTAGATGTTATGGAGCAAATGATGTAAGAGAAGGTGTAGCTATCATGTGGATGGAAGATGTAGACGTTTCTATTACAGGTAACTCAACCAACCCAACAAGATTCCAACATCCAGTAGCAGGTACCTACAAAAAAGAAAGATTAGCAGAAGATAGAAAGTATTTCTCAGTTGCATCAGGTGGAGGAACAGGAAGAACTCTTCACCCAGATAATATGGCAGCTGGACCAGCTTCTTATGGAATGACAGATACCATGGGAAGAATGCATTCCGATGCACAATTTGCAGGTTCATCTTCTGTACCAGCACATGTTGAAATGATGGGATTAATCGGAATGGGTAATAACCCAATGGTTGGAGCATCAGTAGCTGTAGCTGTTGCAGTAGAAGAGGCTATGAAATAATGGGGATAGGTCTCATTTGTCTCAAAAATTAAGTCGAAAAATGTCAAGTGCAAGAGTTGTTTTATAAGTTTTGTATTTGGCATTTTTTGAATTGAAAAAATGGCGTTTTGTATAGAAGTAATTGTAAAAAATTTCCATAAAATATATAATTATACTATCTTAAGTAGAAAGACTAACTATTAATTGTCAATAGATTTATTAAAAATTTTTTAATAAATTT
>CAOKEO010000062.1 GCA_948467495.1 uncultured Clostridium sp. | reverse complement strand
GCTTTGCTCGTTTAGTCGCTTACGCGGTATTTCAAAAATAATATATTAAACTTTCTCTGTAAAAAGGAATATTAATAATGCTGAACAGTAACGAATCGTTACGAATAATTCAAAAAATAATGAATAATTCATTGACAAAAACAAAATAAAGAGATATATTTTTTATAAATTAATAATTTTAGGAGGAATTTTACATGTTAAAAAACAAATTGAAAATAATTGCTATTTTATCTGTAATTATTTTGGCTTTTACACTTCCTATTGTAAAGGCAGAAAACGAAACCACTGATAATCCAGTCAATCAAGATGAAACAACTGAACCACTAAATTTGGATAACAATAATTCGGAAATGGATAATACAGATGAAAACGATGAGGATTTTAAAAAGTCTGATGTTTATCTAACTGGTGATAATGTTACCATTGATTACATTATTGACGGAAACTTATTTGTAGTAGCCAATCATGTTACCATTAACTCACAAGTTGGTGGAGACGCTTTTATTTGTGCTAATACTGTTACAATTGGAGAAGATGGTTATGTATTTAGTAACTTATTTACTTTGTCTAAAAATGTTATTATACAAGGCGTTGTTTATGATTTATACTCCGCTTCTGAAAATACTACAATTAGTGGATATGTTTATCGAGATATCCGTGTAGGTGCTAATACCGTTACACTTTCAGGTACAATTGGACGAAATGCCTACATCGATTGTAATCATCTTGATTTTGTGCAAAATACTGATACCAATCGTGAAGAACAAACAAATGAAACTCCTCAAAATGCTGCCATTAATGGTAATTTAAAGTATTCTGCAAAGCAAGAAGTATCCATACCAGAAGGAATTGTAACAGGAGAAACCACTTTTGAAAAAGAAGTATTTTTTGAAGGCAATACTTTTCAAAAACAAATTATGTCTTTAGGAACTTTCCTTGCCACTGTTATTATTATCTGGTTACTATGTTTATGGCTTGCCCCTAAATTCCTAAAAAACAACATTTCTTTATTAACAACCAAAAAAATTCTACCTGTCATTGGATTTGGAATTTTAACACCAATTGTAGGTATCTTAGCTGCTATTCTATTATTCACTTTAGGATTGACTTCTAATATCGCTTTATTATTAATAATAACATTGATTATATTAATGATGATTAGTACATCTATCTTTATCATTACGATAAATAATATTATTTGCAAGCAATTCAACATTGAAAAAAGAATCATCACATTTGGTATGTTAGTAGCATGTACTATTGTATTGTGGCTACTTAACTTAATTCCTGTTATTAGTTCTATTATCGGATTTATTACTGTTGTTTTAGGATTAGGAATGATAATTTCTAACTTAGTTTTCAAAAATAAAACAGAAAATATAGCAAAAGTATAACTACCTATAAAAAACCAGAATTAAGATTTTGTACTAAATAGCAAACTGCTACAAAATCTTAATTCTGGCATATTTATCTTCTATGGAAAATTATCATGCTATAATAACTTTCCTATTGTTATTCTCCTTTTTAATTGCTTAAAATATTTTTTATTTTTAATGCTTTAATTCATTGATAATCACCTTAAAATCATTTGCCATAACAATCGCTGTACCAGATACTAAAACATTAGCCCCCGCCTTTTTTACTTCTGGAGCTGTCTTTAAATTAATGCCACCATCTACTTCTATATCTAATTCCAAATTTTGTTTTTCTGCATATTTTTTCAATGTCTCTATCTTATCTAACATATCTGTTAAAAAAGCTTGTCCACCTTTTCCTGGCTCCACTGTCATAATCAAACACATATGAATATAAGGTAAAAACTCATATATTTCCTCTATTTTTGTATTTGGTTTTATCGCAATTCCTACTTTGCAATTGCTTTCTTTGATATGGTTGATGATTTCATATACCTCTTCTTTATTTTTACAAGCTTCTAAATGAAATGTAATTATATTCGGTTCTACTACTAAAAAATCATCTATAGTGGATTTCACCTCTTCTACCATTAAATGCACATCTAATGGTAAATTGGAAATTCTTTTGATATAAAATGCATTATTTAACATTTTTTCATATGTATTCTTTTCCACAAATTTTCCGTCCATGACATCAATATGAAAATAATCTGTTTTTGCTGCCTCCAATTGAAAAAAACTTTCTGCTTCCTTTCCCTCTTGAATGGATAAAATAGATGTTGAAATTTCTACCATTTCTTTTTCTCCTCTCTTTCTTTTAATTGTTGTTGTATTTTACAAAATCTTTCGTATCTTTCTGGATGAATTTCTCCATTTTCAATTGCTTTTTTAATGCCACAATTTTCCTCTTTCCTATGGGTACAATCTAGAAACTCACAATTAGAAATTTTATCTTTAAATTCTATAAAATAATTGGCCAATTTTTTACTTTCAATCTCTTCAATGGAAAACGTCGAAAATCCTGGTGTATCAGCAATATAAGTATCCTCATCTATTTGATACAATTTAGTAGCTGTTGTTGTATTTTTTCCTCTCTTATTTCTTTGACTAATTTCTCCTTCTAATGTCATGTCTTGTTCAAAAATCCCATTAATCAAAGTAGATTTTCCTACTCCTGAATTCCCAGAAAATGCATTGACATTATTGTTTAATTTATGCTTTAATTGGTCAATTCCTTTTTGATTATTTGCTTCTGTTTCTATGACATCATAGCCTATGTTCTCATATATTTCTCGAATTCGTTTGAATTCTTTCTTACTATCTAAATCCGTTTTATTCAATATAATTAACGATTTGATACCTAAAAACTCAGCTAAAACCAATTGCTTATCTAACATTAACAAATCTGGCTTAGGATCTTTGCTAGAAACAACAAACACAATTTGTGTAATATTGGCAAGTTTCGGTCTTTTTACATACACTTTTCTATCTAATATTTGATTGATTACTGCCTTCTTATTGTCCTCATCAGTAATTTCAAATTCAACAAAGTCTCCTACAACAGGTGTTATTTGTTCTTTTTTGAATTTTCCCCTTGCTAATGCTTCATAAATTGCCATTGGGGATAGTCCTTTTTGGCAATCATTTTTTTGTTTCTTCGTTTTACTACTATTCTCTATCTTGTTTATAGCTATCTTATACAAATTAGCAATATTTTCTATAATAATCCCTTGCATGAATCCTCCTATTATTCATCAATTTTTATTCTACTTCTTTATTATATAGAAAAAAAATTCAATTAGCAATTATCTAACTGAATTTTTTTATTAATTGAAACTATTATTAGGTTACATTTATATTCTAATCAAACGTAAAAGTATTATTTTCTCTTACATCGATATCTTTTTCTCTCTCTTTTACTTCATCAATAAATACTTTTACTGTTACTCTTCCTGTAGCCACTACTTTACCAGCTCCCGTATTAATTTTGGCATTGTTTTTATCTACTTCTTGGTTAAAAATTGTCTCTCCATTGACTTCTACTCTTAATTTAGCTTTTTTCTTAACTGTAGTTGTTGTATTATTTTGTGTTTCTGTATATCCTCCTGTTATAGATTTCATATTTACATAGATAGTAGCATTTTTCTTTTCAGCTAACTTATTAACAGTTATTGTAATACCAGTTCCTTCATCTATTTCTTTTCCAGCTTCTATACTTTGTTTTAATACAATACCATTATCTTTAGATGAATCTTCATCATAAGATACATTAACTTTTAATCCCAATCCTTCTAACGCTTTTTTAGCATTTGCTTCTATCTGCCCAATCACGCCAACTACCGTAACTTGTTTAATTCCTGTTCCAATACTTACATGTATTTTTACTGTATCTCCAGCAAAAACCTCTGTATCTGAATCTGTTTCTTGGCTAATTACATAGCCCTCTTTTACTGTCTTGCTCGTTTCCTCTACTACTTCTGCTTTTAACTTGGCATCCTCTATTAGTTTGATTGCTTCCTCTTTTTCTTTTCCTTTTACATTTGGTACTTTTGCTTTTTCTTGTCCTTTACTAATAACAACACTTACTGTACTTTGTTCTTTTACTTTGTTAAATCTTTCCATATAAGTTGGATCTTGTGAAATAACATATCCTTCTGGAACATCTTTATTATATTCTTCTTTCTCTACTTCAAATATCAATTTAGCAGCCTCAATCTCTTTTTGTGCTTCTTCTTTGGATAATCCAACTACATTTGGCATTTCTACTTCAGCAGGATTAGTTATATTTAACACTGCAAGTGTTCCACCCAAACTCAATGCAAACAATACCATTAATCCTACTACTACACTAATGGCTTTATGATTTTTAATAAACTGTTTAAATTTTCCTTCTTTTTTCCCGCTTTTATTTCTGCTATTTGGTCTATCTTCTATGTTTCCATACATATCTATATTAATTTTTTGTGTTCTGGCAGTTGCATCATATTCGTATTCTTCTACAAAATCTCCATCTGGATTTTTTAAAGATTTCCTCAAATCCTCTAACATTTCTGATGCTGATTGATACCTTATAGTCGCATCTTTTTGTAACGCTTTCATTATCATTTTATTAATAGCGGTTGGTACATTAGGATTGATAGCAATTGGTTCTTCTGGTTCCTCCTGCATATGCTTCAAAGCAACTGACACTGGTGTATCAGCATCAAATGGAACTTTCCCAGTTATCATTTCGTACATCACAACACCTAACGAATATAAATCAGATTTTGCGTCTGTAAATCCGCCTCTCGCATGTTCTGGTGAAAAATAGTGAACAGAACCTATGGTGGTTCCAAATGCTGTAATGGTTGAATTAGAAACTGCTTTTGCTATTCCAAAATCTGTTACCTTTCCAATACCATCTTCTGTAATAATGATATTATGTGGTTTAATATCTCTATGAACAATATTGTTTCTATGAGCTGTCTCCAAGGCAGAAGCAATTTGAATTGCTACATTGACAGACCATTTCCAAGGTAGCGGTCCTCTTTCTTCTATAATAATTTCCTTTAATGTTTTCCCTTGAATTAACTCCATTACGATATAATATAAATTGCCCTCTACTCCTACATCATAAATAGAAACAATATTAGGATGTGTCAATCTTGCTGCCGATTGTGCTTCTGCTTCAAATCTCTTAATAAATTCTTCATCCGTTGTAAACTCATCTCTTAATATTTTAACGGCTACGTCTCTTTTTAAAACTTTATCGGTAGCTTTATATACAGTAGACATCCCACCGTTTCCGATTTTCTCGACTAATTCATATCGGCTTCCTAATAGCTTTCCTTCTAAATTCATATTTATCTCTCCTTAAATTAAGTTTGATTGTAGACTGTCTATATATTTTTTATAATGACAACTGTTATATTGTCATATCCTCCATTTTGATTTGCCTTTTCTATCAATTCTTTTGGTGCTTGTTCCATATCTTTTTTAGCTAAACGAAAAATTTCCTCTTGTGAAACCATATTGGTTAATCCATCTGACCCCATTACGATAATATCATCTTTTAAGAAGCCTTTTACCATAACATCAGGCTCTACAAATGCATTACATCCTAAGGCTTTCATTAACATGTTTTTTTGTGGATGATGAATTGCCTCTTCTTGCGTAATGGTTCCATCTTTTACTAACTTTTGAACATAACTATGATCTTGTGTCAATTTCCTCATAAATTCTTTTCGAATCCTATAAATCCTGCTATCTCCTATATGTCCAATAAATGCTTTGTTATTATATATTAAACAAATCTCTAAAGTAGTACCCATTCCTTCCAATTCTTTGCTCTCTTTTGATTTCTCATATACCACCATATTAGCATATTCCATACTACTGGCAACTAGCTGAATAATACTGTCTTTATCTTTGTTTACTTCTTCAAAATTGTTTTCTATATAACTCTTTGCTGTCTGTATGGCTAATTCACTTGCAATTTCTCCGCCATTGTATCCTCCCATTCCATCTGCTAACATGTATAACTGTACTTTGTCTAGTGAATCAGATAGATAATAGTAATCTTGATTCACTTCTCTTATTTTGCCTACATCTGATTTTGCATAAGCCTTTATCATCTTTTCACCTCATTTTCCTGATGTTTTCTTTTATCTTTTCTCTGCTTCCTTTATATCATAAGTTCGTCTTTTTTGCAAGTGCCTAATTAATAGATTGTGACAAGAGGGGCGCCCTTTTTTGTCACATTTCTTTTATTTCTCACAAAGGTTATTATATTTTTTATGAAGCAACA
>CAOKEO010000061.1 GCA_948467495.1 uncultured Clostridium sp. | reverse complement strand
CTTTTTTTGAATTTATAATGAAAAAATTGAAAATAAGTGATATAATGCCAATTAATAAAGGATAATTAAATTTGGCAGACGGTGTCTGCCAAATTAGAAAGAAGGAAAATAATGGAAAATAACATTGATGTTAGTAAATATAAAGAAATTTTTGAAAATATAAGACAAGAAATATTAAAATCACAATATAAAGCAATGCAAGCAGTAAATACAGAAATGATATATATGTATTGGAATATTGGAAAAATAATATTAGACAATATAGAATGGGGAAATAAATTTATTGATAATTTATCAATAGATTTAAAAAGAGAATTTCCAGATATTCAGGGATTTTCAAGTAGAAATTTAAGAAATATGAGAAATTTTTATAAGGAATATCCTAATATAGAAATATTGCAGACACTGTCTGCCAAATTACCTTGGTCACATAACATCTTGCTTATAAGTAAAGTTAAAGATATGGAAATTAGAAAATGGTATATGAAAGAAACAATTAAAAATGGTTGGTCACATGATGTTTTAGCAGATCAAATAAAATATAAACTGTATGAAAGACAAGCTATTGCAGAAAAAATAACAAATTTTGAAAATACATTGCCAGATGTTCAAAGTGATTTGGCTATGCAAACAATGAAAGATCCATATATATTTGATTTTATTGTTTTAAAAGGACAAGTAAAAGAAAAACAGATAGAAGATGCTATGATTGAAAAAATAAAAAATGTATTGATTGAATTGGGGAATGGTTTTGCATTTGTTGGAAATCAGTATAAGATAACAGTAAGTGATACAGATTATTACATAGACTTACTATTTTATCATTTAGAATTAAGATGTTATGTTGTAGTAGAATTAAAAGCAAGAAAATTTAAGCCTACTGATGCAGGACAATTAAATTTCTATTTATCTGCAATAGATGATATGTTAAGAAAAGATGGAGATAATCCAACTATTGGAATATTGTTATGTAAGGAAAAAGATAAACTAACAGCAGAATATGCTTTAAAAGATATAAATAAACCTGTTGGAGTTAGTGAATACAAACTTTTGCAAGATATACCAGAATATTTACAATCACAATTACCAAAAGCAGAAGAAATCGAATTACACATTAAGGATATTGAAGAAATAGAAAAGCAGCAAAATAAAGAAGAATAAAATCTCGACAGTGTCGAGAAAATTGAAAGCTTTAGATTTAGAAATAAAACTGAAGCTTATTTTTATGGAAATTTTTTATCTACATTTTTGAAATATAAATTTATACAATAAACAATAAAAGTTGGCTTAAATTCAAAAATAATATGAATGAAAAGGAAAATATACTATTATGGCATTACAAAAAATATATGCAAATGTAGAATGCTAGTATAAGCTATGGCATTTGCATATAGAAAATCAGCTATTAGAGTAGGTAGACTACTTTGATAGCTGATTTTTTAGTTAAAGTTGCGAATAGCAATTTTAACTAAAACCTAAAAAATATGTAGATATTTTTTAGGCAAAGGGGTGTGGGGAAAAATAAATTTTTCCCTGCCACACTAACACTTTTAGCGGGTAGCGTTAAAAAAGTGTTGTAGTGTGTTTACTGCACATTTTAGAAAAGTGCCTTTGAGCAAGTTCAAAGAAAAAATTTTATTCGTGTGAATATACACGAGCAAGGAGGTTAAATATGAGTTATGCAATAATAAGAAATGCAAAATACAAAAGAGAAAATTTAATGGCAGTATATCGCCATGATGAAAGAAAGAACAAACATTATTCAAATAAGGATATAGATAGGACAAAATCACATCTAAACTATTCATTAAAAGATCCAGAATTTAATTATGTGAAAGAATTTGATAAAATTTTAAAGAAATATGATTTAAAAGGACAAATAAAAACAGTAAGTAATGTAGCTTGTGAATATATGATTACATCAGATAATGACTTCTTCAAAAGAATAGGTAAAGAAGAAACAAAAAGATATTTTGCTACTGCATATAAATTTGTATGTGAATATAAAGATTTAGGCGAAAAGTATATTTTATCTGCAAAAGTGCATTATGATGAGAAATCTTCTCATATGCACTTACTTTTTTTGCCTGTTGTTCACACAGTAGATAAAAAAGGAAATCCTATTGATAAATTGGCTTGTAGTGAATTTTGGAAAGCAAAAGATAGTTATAGACAACTACAAAATGCTTTTTTTGAATATATGGTGTCAAATGGATTTGACTTGCAAAGAGGATTACCAAAAGAAGAAACAGATAGAGTTCATTATACATTGAAAGAATATAAAAATATAACAAATTATGAACAAACAAAAGAGAAATTACAAAATATGAAATTAGAATTGCCAAATGTTCCAGATATTGCTGATATTAATATAAATAGGCTTTCAAAAAAGAGAGATGAAAAAATACTTGAAGAAATAATCAAACCTAAAGATAATCTAATAAATGAATTGTACCAAGATAAGTTAATATTACAACAAGAATTATTAACAAAATCAAAAATGTTTGAAAAGGCAGAGAAATACCAAAAAGAACGAGATAAAATAATGAGTGATAATGCCAATTTACACAATGAAGTGGAACAAATCAAGGCTGAGTATAAAGAAAAAGAATTTGATATCGAATACAAATATAAGCACAAAATTAAAATATTAGAAAAGGAAAATAGCCATTTACACAAAATTGTAGATAGATTTTATGAAACAGTAGAAAAATTTATAGAATGGGTATGTAAAAAATTTGGATTAGGAGAGTCAAAAGAATTAGTTAGAGATTTTGAAAAAGAAACAAATATTTTAATTAATCCAGAAAAACAGTTAAAAAAGGAAGAAAGAGAAAAAGAATGGGATTTAGAAATATAAAAAAATATTGTAATAAATACTACTTTATGATAATATTATCTCGAAAAGGAGGAAAATTCATTATGAAAATACAATTAATAGGAACAGGTACTATTCCTGATTTGACTAATAGTGCTAGTGTACTAATAAATGATCATATATTATTTGATATTCCAAATGGCAATTTAAAGGCTATGATAAGACAAAATATAGATATATTAAAAATAGATACAGTAATAATTTCACATACACATGCTGATCATTGCTTTGACACACCTTTTCTTTTATGGTATAAGGAAAATTATCAAAAGGAAAATAATGAATTATCAACAAAAATTATAACAGATAAAATAACACAAAATACAGTAGAAAATCTAATAGATTTATCACATTTTAATTCTGCAAGAAAAGCTAAAAAGCAATTTATAGATGCAGAAGAAGTAAATAATATAGAAAAAATATGTGATGACTTGCAAATCTTAAATGAACCAATAGAACATGAACATCTAACTATAAAATATGCTAATGGATATATTATAAAAGACAAAAATATAAGTATCGGCTTAACAGGAGATTCAATTTTTTGTCAAGGTGTGAAGAATATAGCAAGTAAAGTAAATTATTTAATTTCTGATATGACATTAGAAATAGGAGATGAATCTCATATGGGAATAAATAATATATTAGAATTGTTAAAAGAATATCCAAAATTAAAAATTATCCCTATACATATGCATGATAAAACAAGAGAAAAAGCAAAAAAGTTAGATATAGATAATTTAATGATATTGCAAGATGGAGATATTTTAGAATTATAGGAATATTTAATTTATGTAAAAATAAGAGCCTATCGTAAAAGTTGTGTAAATTGGATTTCGATACTCTCATACTCTCAAAAATAAAGAAAATTTAGACCTTGAAGTATAATGCTCAAGGTCTCTTCTATTTATTATTTTAAATCTTTATAATGTACCATATATGTTTTTATGGCACGAGTATCATTTTCATTGATTTCAAAAACTCTGCCACCTCTTAAATCATCTGTTCCATAAGGACTAAAACCAGCACAGGCATCTAAACACATTTTTATATTACAAAAAATTCCTTCAAAACAATCATTATGGCTATGACCACAAGCAATACATATTATATCTCTTCTTTGAAGTATAGTAGAAAATAGCCCAGAATTAAACATTCCTATTTTCATAATTTCTTTTGTACTACCTATACATTTGGTTAGTCTTGAATTATCAACTATATATTGAAATTCCCATAGTGGAATATGCATAAATAAAATTCCATTTATTCTATTGCTACAATGATTTTCTATTTCTTTTGAGCTATTCCAATACCACATCAATTGTTCAAAATGTACAATATCCCATTTATCTGATATTGAAGGCATGTTCATTGATTTTATATTTTTGTCTATATCTATATTAGAATGTTTTATTTCATTATTCGAATCTAATCCCAAAATATTGAAAGCAATATTATTATTTTTTGAATTTTTAATAGGTAATACAAAATTAGTTGTTCCATAAATATTTTCGGTATGTTTTGAAATACAATATTCAAAATTTTCATATATTTTTGTTTTTGTAATGTCATCAATTTCAACATCATGGTCATGATTGCCAAAGATATGTGCCCACGGGATTTTTCGTTTTTCTATTGGTTTAGTAAAAATTTCTCAATATTTTTTTAATTCTTCTTCTGTTTTTAATATTGTTCCATCACAATTATCTCCACCTAAAACAATTAAATTAGGATGAGTTGTTTCAATTAATTTATCCATATATTCTAATGTCCTCACATCATAATTTAATGTTTCTTGAATATCTGACATCATTAATATTTTAAATTTTCCATTTTGGTCAAATTTTAATTCATGTTTGGTATATAAATTTTTCTCTAAATTATTCATTTAATTCCTCCATTATATAGTAGCTAATTAGAAATATTATTTAATAATAGCAGTATTATAATATAAATTTAATAATTGAAAATTATTTATTTTTCAAAACCCACTCATAAACTTCATTTTCAGTAAGTTTGCCTTTTTTCATAAGATTAATTTTTTCTTTAGCCTGTTTTTTCCAAGTTTCAAAATCTTTAGAAAGTTCTTTATTTTCCCTATTTTTTCTAACTTGCATAAATTTTTGTTGATAAGTTCTTCTATATTCGCCCATAGCCTTATTTTGCTTTAATCTTTCAGTATAAGATTGGAAAGCACCTAAATCTCTACAAGTTTTTGAATTTTCTTTTGGATAGTCGCAATAAATTTCATCTACTTTTGAAGTTGGAATAAAGTACATTCCACAATTTTGACATTTTTTAATTGGATAGTTAGGTGTTTTTGATAGTTCATCAAGTATAGCATAGCAAACACTTGATAAATCGTTACTTTTATGAGTATCACTCATTGAAAGAAACATATTTTTAGTATGTAAAGATTCTAATATGTCATATTCATTTTTATTACTAAATTCTTGATATTTCTTTGAATAACTATCTCTCATAACAAAGTCATTTTTATAATATGTATGTAATTTTCCCATTCTCTTTATTAAATAAACTGCAAATCGTTCTGTATATGCGTATTTTTCTAATTCACTATTGTTATTTAAGTTATAGATATAGGTAACAGCTTTTATTAATTCTTGTTGTAAATCAATTAGATTTTCTTGTAAATCTTCAAATATTTTAGTAGTTGCTTTTAGATAAATTTCATTACTGACATAATTACTACTTAATTCAAATTTATAATCCTTATCTAAATCTCTTAAAATCTCAAAACCATAAGCATAAAAGAAAGTTTTATTAGCCATTTCATAGTTAGACAAGTCAGCATTTAAAAATCTTAATAGCATTAGCCCAAATTTTTCGTGAAATGGAAAGTATAAAGAGGCAGGATGCTTTAAGCCATTATCTGTTTCTTCAGTTTCCTTATAATATACATCTCTTAATTTATTTTCAGTATCTAAATAGAAATCAGCTTTATAAAAATATAAAGGTGTAGCATAATATTCTTTTTTTGTTTCAGTATTAAACCAAAAGTAGAAATCGCTAAAAAAGGTTACTTCTGGTAGTTCCATACAAATTTATCTCCCTTCTAAAAATCAAATTTTATAAAAAATGATAAACAATTCAGTAAAAATAATAAATTGTTATTGACATTCTATATTTATTATACTATAATAGTGATATAATTACAATACTTTTTTCAAAACTGATTGCTAAAAGTTGTAGAATGAAAATTCACTAAATTTTGAGAAAAGTTTGTAATAACAATGTGTTTAAGATTTTAAACAGACTATTAACAACACAGTAAAGTAATTTGATTTGTATATTTTGTTTTTATTTGTAGGTGTGAAATTGTAGTTTGTTAGAATAGAGAATCTAAATAAGAAAGAAGGTGAGAAAAATAAAACACAAATTAGACAGCAGAGGTACAAAAGAGAAAATTATTGAATTATTTTTTACAAAACATTTAAGACCAACAGATATAGCAAAGAAATTAAAAGTTGGTATGCCATATATAACAAAGATAATTCAAAAAGATTCAAGATATATTCGAGAAAAGGAAACTAGAATGCAGAAAAACAAAGAGAAGAACAAAACTCAAAAAAGAATATATGCACAAAACAGAAGAAAAAAGGAAAAAGAGGAAAAGCAAGAATATCAAAAACTATTAGTAGAGATAAATAGAGATAATGAATATTTATCCACTAAAAAGAAAGAAAATGATTTACAATTTGTAAACTGTAATAGAAGTGCTTATGATTATGATAAAAATAGCAGTGATTTAGTATTAAAAGATAATATAAATGTTGGATATGCAGTTCCTAAAAGAGTTAGTAATATTGTAAATCCCAATATGATAAAGAGTAATAAAATATGTGTTTAATTGTATGCTTTGAAATAATCAAGGTGTATTTTTTTACTCTAAATTAGATAGAGGTATTAAGAATGATTTTATTAATCAAGAATTTTGGAAAATATGTTGAATAGCAATAGGTT
>CAOKEO010000060.1 GCA_948467495.1 uncultured Clostridium sp. | reverse complement strand
GCTTTGCTCGTTTAGTCGCTTACGCGGTATTTCAAAAATAATATATTAAACTTTCACTATAAAAAGGAATATTAATAACGCCGAACAGTAAAAAATAATTACTAAAAGCGAAACTTAAAAAAGAAAAACCCTTGACAAAATGAAAAAAATGGTGTAAAGTATATTAGCATTACAAAAAGAAAAGAGGTAGTGACTATGGAAAGAAACGTACAAATAAGTATGTTAAATCAAATATATGGCAAACTATTGACACAAAAACAATATGAAATCATAGATGACTACTATAACAATGACTTGTCATTATCAGAGATAGCAGAAAATAATCAGATAACTAGACAAGCAGTTAGAGACATTTTGAAAAAGGGGGAAAAGAAACTTTTCGAATATGAAGAAAAGTTAATGTTTATGAAAAGGATGTTGAATCAAGAAAAGAAAATTGAAAAAGTATTAGAAGAACTAACAAAAATTCAAGTAAACGATTCCGATAAAGAAATTGCCAATATTTTAGAAACCGTAAAAAAAGAATTGAATTGTTTAGTCTAAAAATAAGTTGGGAAAATAAGGGATAACAACTATTTTCTTCCAACTAGAAACCACAGATAAGGAAGGAATGTGATTGAAAATGGCTTTTGAGGGATTATCTTCTAGATTACAAGAAATAACAAGAAAAATCAGAGGAAAAGCAAGAATAACAGAATCAGACTTAAAAGAAATGGTAAGAGAAGTAAAACTTGCACTTTTAGAAGCTGATGTCAATTATAAAATCGTAAAAGACTTTGTTGCAACTATTCGGAGAAAAAGCACTAGGGCAGGACGTTTTGAAATCTTTAACACCAGGGCAACAAGTGATTAAAATTGTAAAAGATGAATTAGTAGAATTACTTCGGAGGAACCGAAAGTAAAATTAATTTCACACCCAATCCACCAACTGTTATTATGCTAGTAGGATTACAAGGTTCTGGTAAAACAACAACAGCAGGAAAACTGGCAAATCTGTTACGAAAACAAGGGAAAAAGCCATTATTAGTAGCATGTGACGTGTATCGACCAGCTGCTATCGAGCAATTACAAGTAGTAGGAAAGCAATTAAACATTCCCGTATTTGCCAATGAAAATTCAAAAGATGTAGTTCACATAGCCAAACAAGCCATGTCAACAGCTATATCAAAATTAAATGATGTTATCATTCTAGACACCGCAGGACGTTTACACATTGATGAAGCATTAATGGAGGAATTGAAAAACTTAAAAAGGAATACCAAGCCACATGAAATCATGTTAGTAGTAGATAGCATGACAGGGCAAGATGCGGTTAATGTAGCAGAAAAATTTAATGAAGCACTTCGGAATCGATGGCGTAGTATTAACCAAATTAGATGGTGACACCAGAGGTGGTGCTGCCTTATCCGTAAAAAAAGTTACAGGAAGACCGATTAAATTTGCAGCAACAGGTGAAAAACTAAGTGATATTGAAATATTTCATCCAGACAGAATGGCACAAAGAATTCTAGGAATGGGAGATATATTATCTGTCATAGAAAAAGCCGAAGAAGCATTTGATTTAGAAGAAGCAGAAAAACTAGAAAAACAATTTCAGAAAAAAGAATTAGATTTAGACGATTACTTAGCACAACTAAGACAAGTAAGAAAAATGGGATCGTTTTCTTCTTTATTGAAAATGATACCAGGGATGAATCAAATCAAAGATTTAAAAGTAGATGACAAAGAATTTGTAAAAATAGAAGCCATTATTTGTTCTATGACCAAACAAGAAAAGAAAGACACCAGACTTTTAAACGCTAGTCGTAGACAACGTATCGCAAAAGGTAGTGGAACAACAGTACAAGACATCAATAAATTTATAAAATCATTTGAAATGACACAAAAAATGATGAAAAAGATGAAAAATAGTAAAGGCGGTATGAAAAATCTATTAAATGGAATTGACCAAAAAGCCTTAAAAAACTTTAAAATTTAATAAGTTATTAACTTTAAGTTACCCGTTTCCATTCAAATAAAGACTGAAAAATCCTATCGGATAACTTATATAACAGATAGAATAAAAAATAAAAAGTAAAATTAGGAGGTGAAAAAAATGGTAAAAATCAGATTACAAAGACAAGGAAAGAAAAAAGCTCCTTTTTATCATATTGTAGTAGCAGACTCAAGAAGTCCAAGAGATGGTAAAATAATCGAGCAATTAGGAACTTATAATCCAATGACAGAACCAGCAACAATTTGTTTAGACAAAGAAAAAGTAGAAAAATGGATTAAAAATGGTGCTAAACCAACAGACACAGTAAAAACACTAATCGAAAAAGCGTAGGTGTTTTGGGTGCTTTTGGGGACAGGCACAGACTATCCCAAAAAGTATTTTTTGGGACAGGTTAAAACGTAACATTTTTCGAAATGGAGGAAAAGGATATGAAAGATATTTTAGAAATGATTATTTTAAATCTAGTAGACAATAAAGAAGTAGTTGAAATTAAACAAATGGATGGCGAAAAATCAATTGTTTTTGAGGTTAAGGTTGCAGATGAAGATATGGGAAGAATTATAGGAAAACAAGGAAGACTTGCCAAATCAATTCGAACAGTAATAAAAGCAGTGGCCATGAAAGAACAAAAGAAAGTTTCAGTTGAATTTATTGGATAATTGGAGTTTAAAATATGACAAAGTATCTTGAAATAGGTCAAATTGTGAATACATTTGGAATTAAAGGAATGGTCAAAGTCAAACCTTTTACAGATGATATTAACAGATTTGACAGATTAGAAACCATATATATTGAATGTAAGAAAAGTAGAAAAGAATATGAAGTCGAAGAAGTGAAATATCATAAAAATATGGTATTGATGAAACTCAAAGGTATTAACTCAATAGAAGAAGCAGATTTATTGCGTCAAAGTTATCTGTTGGTAGATAGAGAGAAGGAAGAACCTTTGGAAGAAGGTGTGTATTATATAGTAGATTTGCTAGGCTTAGAGGTTTATACAGATGAGGGTCAGTTGCTGGGAAAAGTAGATGATATTTTTAATACTGGCAGTAATGATGTATATGTGGTGAAAGATGAATGGGGAAAACAGATCCTTTTGCCAGGGATTCCAGATGTTTTAAAAGATGTGGATTTAGAAAAGGGTAGGATTATGGTTCATTTAATTGCTGGTTTAGAAATTTGAAAAATAATTGCGATTTTGCGTCGTTAAACTTCATTTTTAATTTAAAGCAACGGCATACTGACGCTGTAACAAGCAAAGCTTTAACAGCCTCAGCATCAACGTGCCCACGCACGCCTTATAAATTAAAAACTCGTTTGCCTAGCCAAATAATAATTATTTTCCAAATTAATTTGAAAAATAAGGAAAGAAGCAAATGGAGGAAAAAATGAAATTTGATGTTTTAACCCTTTTCCCAGAAATGTTTGAACCACTCAAACAAAGTATAATAGGAAAAGCAGTAGAAAAAAAGTTAATAGACATTCATTTAGTCAATATTAGAGATTTTTCCAAAGACAAACATAAAAAAGTAGATGATACTCCATATGGTGGCGGAGCAGGAATGGTAATGAGACCAGATGTAGTTTATGAGGCTTATCAATCAGTCAAACAAGACCAAGCTAAAGTCATTTACATGTCGCCACAAGGAAAAAAATTAAACCAGCAAATGGTAGAAAAATTAAGCAAAGAAAGCCATCTTATCATACTTTGCGGACATTATGAAGGAATTGACCAAAGAGTTTTAGATGAAATTGTGGAGGAAGAAATATCAATTGGTGACTATGTATTAACTGGTGGAGAAATTCCAGCTATGGTTTTAATCGATAGTGTCAGTCGATATGTCAAAGATGTGATAAAACAAAATTCGATTCAAGAAGAAAGCTTTTCGAATGGCCTTTTGGAATATCCGCAATATACCAGACCTGAAATATTCCAAGAGAAAGCAGTTCCAGAAATATTATTATCAGGTCATCATCAAAACATAGAAAAATGGCGAAAGGAAAAATCCTACGAAATTACCAAAAAGAAAAGACCAGATTTATTAAAAAATAAGTAAATGAAGTGCTGTAAAAGAAGCACCGCTCATGAATTCAAAAAAGAAGGAGGAATTCAAAAATGGATATTATAAAATCTATTGAACACGAACAATTAAAAAACAAGATACCAGAATTAAAAGTTGGTAATACAGTTAAAGTACACGTAAGAATAAAAGAAGGAAATAAAGAAAGAATCCAAGTATTTGAAGGTATTATTATTAAAGTACAAGGTGGTGGAGTAAACCAAACATTTACTGTAAGAAAGATTTCTTATGGTGTAGGTGTTGAAAAGACTTTCTTAGTTCATTCACCATTAGTAGAAAAGGTAGAATTAGTAAGAGTAGGTAAAGCAAGAAGAGCTAGATTATTCTATTTAAGAGATAGAATTGGTAAAGCTGCTAAGACAAAAGAACAAGTAGGAGCTAGAATTGAAGACAGAGAAATTATTATCAAAGAAGATTTAGTAGAAGAACCAGTAGCTGAAGAAGCAACAGAACAAAGTGCTACAGAAACAGTAGAAAATGCAGCTGAAACACCAGCAACTGAAACTCCAGTTACACAAGAAAAAGTAGAAGAAACAAAAACAGAGGAAGCTACACCAGTAGAAAGTGCACCAGAGGAAGCACCTGCTGTGGAAACACAAAATGTTACTGTTCAAGAAACAGTAGATACTGTAAAAGAAGAAGTTGTAGAAGATGTAAAAACAGAATCAGCAGAATAGTATCAAAAATTGCCATGAGGGAGAATCCTTTTTGGCAATCTTTTTTATGTTATAGGAAAAATCAAAGATTTTTCTATAACATCAATACATTTCACACAAATTTGCTAAAGCAAATTTGCGAGCGAACAAAGACGGGGCATGTGAGTAATCTAAAAGGTCAAAAAATTTTAATCATGCCCCTTCTGTTCTATATAATGAAAAAGTTAGATTTGGCACATATCTTCCATGTTGTATAAACCATTTGGCTGATTAACAAGGAAGCTAGCTGCTTTTAATGCACCTTCAGCAAATACATTTCTTGAATAAGAGGTATGTTTTAATTCAAATGTTTCAAATTCACCAAAGAACTGAACAACATGTTCACCGACAATATTTCCGCCACGTATTGAATTCATACCAATTTCTTGTTTATCTCTTTTTTCGCGTTTGTCATGTCTGTTATATTCATAATGAAGACGGTTTCCAAGTGAAGTGTTAATAGAATCAGCAAGCATTTGAGCAGTTCCACTGGGACTATCTATTTTTCGATTATGATGAGTTTCTGTTATTTCGATGTCAGTATCTTTCAATAAAGGAGCAAGCCATTGTACTAATTTTTTCATAATCATAATATCATATGACATATTTGCTGATTTGAAAATAGGAATTTCTTTACTATATGATTCTATCTTTTTTTCTTCTTCGACTGAAAAACCAGTAGTAGCAATTACAATTGGAACCCTGTTTTGAACTGCATATTCCAAGATTTTAAAAGTCGCAACAGGAACCGAAAAGTCAATAATAACATCTGGTTTTTCCGTTACATTTTCAATTTTATCAAATACAGGAAAAGCAAATTCGCCAGTTACATTTCTATCAAATCCACATTTTAATACTAAATTTTCATTTTGTTCGACTAAATCACAAACAATTTGTCCCATTTTTCCACTACATCCATTTACCATTACTTCTAACATAATTTTTAAATCCTTTCTTCTTTTAATTTTTGCATTTTTATAAAGTTAATTTACTAATTTAAATAATTCATCTTTTAATATGTTTTGTTTTTCTTCACTCATTGGAGTTAGCGGTAATCGAGGAATACCATACGAATACCCCAAAATATTTAAGGCAGCTTTCACAGGAATTGGATTTACCTCACTAAATAAAGCGTGTATCAAAGGAAGTGCGTCTAATTGCATTTGAGTAGCAATATTAATATTACCGTCCAAAAAATTTTGTACCATATGATGAGTATATTCTGGCATTACATTGGATAAGACAGAGATAACACCAATTCCACCAAGGGAAAGCACTGGTAATACTTGATCATCATTACCAGAATAAATCGATAAATTATCACCACATAAATGGGCAATTTCAGCTACCTGTGATAAATTTCCACTGGCTTCTTTAATGGCAACAATATTTTCTATTTGGGAAAGTTCTAAACAAGTTTTAGGTTCTATATTAACACCAGTTCGACTAGGTACACTATATAAAATAATAGGTAAAGAAACATTTTTAGCAATTTCTTGAAAGTGTTGGATTAAACCATTTTGTGTACATTTATTATAATAAGGGGTAACAATTAAAAGTCCGTCAACACCTAAAGCTTCTATTTTTTTAGAATATTCAATGACTTGTTTGGTATTGTTTCCACCTGTACCAGCAATGATTGGAATTCTTCCATGTGAAGTTTTAACCGCACAGGAAATGGTTGCTATTTTTTCTTCTGTTGTCATGGTAGAAGCTTCTCCAGTTGTTCCACAAACAATGATAGCATCTACCTTGTTTTGAATTTGATTTTCTACTAACTTTTCAAATTCTTTTAGATTAACACCATTTTCATCAAAAGGTGTACTGATGGCTGTTCCGCAGCCTTTAAATAGAATTTTTTTCATAGATTCATAACTTCCTTTCTTAAGAGGGCTTGAAAAAGCACGCTAGAAAAGTATAAGATACTTATGTAGTTACATTTATTTGTATGCTATAGAAATTATATTACAAAAAGTAAAAAAAAGAAATAGAAAGCTAGAAAAGTTACAAATTTTTTATAACTTTTCAGAAGTAATACATTTTAATTAGAAAGTTTCTATATTTTTTATGATGTAACAATTCGGGGGAACCAGCAAGATTACAGTCTGTTCGCAGCTGGGAGTTACCAATAAAAAATATAGAAACTTTCTAATTGGAATATATCACCTTTGAATAGTTACAAGTGTAAAGAAAATGTAACATAAAATCACTTTACAAGAAAAAATAGATGTGATATATATGATGTATGAATAAAAAAAATAGGTAAGGAAATGATAAATTAGAAGGAAGATAGAAAAAAAATACAGTTTAGACAAAAATAAGGAGGAAAAATGATGAAAGAAAGAGAAGTACAAAAAGATGAGAAAAAAACTTTCAAATTAGATGTTGTAGAGAAATCAGGAATTACCATGATAGCCTTGGTTATTACCATTATTGTATTATTAATTTTAGCTACCATCAGTGTAGCAACCCTAACAGGTGAAAATGGAATTTTAACCAAAGCTCAAGAAGCCAAAATAGCCACCGAGAAAGCAGCCATAGAAGAACAATTGAGATTAGCCCAGCTAAGTGCAAAAGCACAGGCAATGGGAGGACCTATTGACATACAAGATATTTTAGATGAATTAGATAA
>CAOKEO010000059.1 GCA_948467495.1 uncultured Clostridium sp. | reverse complement strand
TATTTTTTATTTTATCACGGAAGGATTTATTTACACAACTTTTTCTATACTCTCATTTTTGGATTTAGGTCAAGTATTTAGACACATTTTTTTACACTTTTTTCTATAAAGATTATGCTGTTTTTTCATAGTATAATTTTTCTTTTTCATTTGGTGTAATATATCCTAAACTGCTATGTATTCTTTTGTTATTATACCAACTTTCTATAAATTCAAATATTGCTAATCTTGCTTCTTCAAATATTACGTAACTTCTTTGATTTACTTCTTCTTTCTTTAATATGGCATTGAAGCTTTCCATACTTGCATTATCATATGGATATCCTTTTTTAATATATGAATGCTTTACTTTTAGTGTTTTTAATAATTCTTCATAATCATTTGATGTATATTGACTTCCTAAATCTGAATGAAATATCATTCCTTCTTCTATTCCTACATTACATACAGTATTGTTTAATGCTTGTATTACTAAATTAGCTGTCATATGTTTTCCATATGAGTATCCTATTATTTTTAAATCATATAAATCCATTACAATTGCTAAATATGTCCATCCTATTTCTTTTGTATAAATATATGTTATATCTCCAACCCATTTTTCCTTTGGCTTTATTGCCTTAAAATTTTGTTCTAATAAGTTGGGTTTATTTGTATCATCTACTCTTTTAGTTGCAGCATAATTATATTTTTTCACCACTATACTTCGTATTCCTAGTTTTTTCATCCTTCTTGCTACTCGTTTTTGGCTTACCATGATTCCGTTGTTTTCTAGTATCTTCTTTATTTTTGGTAATCCATATCTTCTTTTTGATTCAGTATATATTTCTATTATTTGTCTATCTAGCTCTTTATTATTTTCTTTATATTTATTAGTTTTATTATTTTTATGATAGTAATATACTGAATGATGGATTCCCATACATTTGCATAAAAGCCTTATATTGTGTTTATCTTTCATACTATCAATAAATTTTATCTTATCTTCTATTTTTGTGTGAATATGACCATTGCTTTTTTTAATATTTCATTTTCTTCTTGTAATCTCATATTTTCTTTTTTTAGTTTTAATAATTCATCATTATTTGTTATCAAACCTGCTTCTGTCTTTACTTTTCCGTATTTTTTTATTCAATTATATATTAACTTTTTTTCTAGGTCATATTCACTTACTAATTCTGCTACTTTTTTCCCTGATTCGTACAAGGCTACTATTGTTTTCTTAAATTCTTCTGTATAACTGTTATATTGTTTACTCATAGACACTTACCTCTTTTCTGATTTTATTTTAACATCTTTTTTTGTAAGTGTAAAATTCTGTGTCTATATTTCTATTCTAATACCAATATGTTTTGTAAATATTGGAAAAATACTATGAAAAATTGTAAATTTGTGATATAAATTAAAAGAGTGTATTAAAAATAAAAAGAAGGGTGAAAGCAATGATAGAAAAAGAATGCTTTGTTCCAATAGGAATTGGAACATATAAACTAAATTTAGATGATAAAGAAAATACATTAAAAGGCTTATTATATTCAGTAGAAAAAGGACAAAATTTTATGAGTACAGCACTTGTATATGATAATGAGAAAGTGGTTGAATTTTTAAAAGATTTTTTTAGTGTTGTAGATAGAAGTAAAATATTCTTGATGGTTCATTTAGAAAGATATATAGAAAAAGCAGAAGATGTTGAAAAACAAGTTAATAAATATTTAGATAAAATGGGTATTGATTATGTGGATGCAGTTCAAGTTCATGCTTCCTATGTATCTAAAATACCATTAGATGAAACTTATGGAGAAATAAAAAAACTAATAGATAAAGGAAAAGTCAGACACATTTCTATGAGTAATTCTAATTTAGAAGAATTAAAACAAATAAACAAAAAATATGGAGTTTATAGTTTTGAAGGTGTTTATAATTTAGAATGTAAATTAAACGAAAATCTTGGAATTATAGATTATTGTAAGGAAAATAAAATTAAATTTATTTGTTATCAAGCTTTAAAAAGAAATAGAATAGCAAATGCTAATTATCCTATATTATTAGAACTTGCCAATAAATACAATAAAACACAAAATCAAATATTATTAAATTGGTTAATTAAAGAAAAAGGTATAATGGCGTTAATAAAATCAACCAGTATAGATAATATTAATAGCAATCTAGAAGCATTAGATTTTATAATATCTAAAGAAGATATGGAAAAACTTAATAGTTTTAAACATGAGGGATTTGATAGTATAAAAATAGATTGGTCAGAAACTGGTAATGGAGTTTTAATTGATCAACTAGCAAATCAATTTTAAGGAGGAAAATAAAATGTTTAAAGAAAGTTTAATACCAGAAAATGGTGCAGAAATTATGGGAGCTTATTCTCATGGAATAAAAATAGATATAGGTACAGCAGAAATGATTTTTGTTACAGGGCAAATTGCTCAAGATACAAATGGAAATGTTGTATGTGAAGACATAGAAGGTCAAACAGAATATGTATTTAACTGTATTCAAAAAATATTAAAAGAAGCTAATTCTAGTTTAGATGATGTTGTAAAAACACAAATATTTTTGACAGATATAAATGATTTTTCAAAGGTATCACCAATAAGAAACAAATATTTTGCAAATAGTAAACCAGTAAGTACTTTAGTAGAAGTAAGTAGTTTAGTAAAAAAAGGCTGTAAGATAGAAATAGAAGTAATTGCTGTTAAGGAGAAATAAGATGAATTTATATATAACTAGACATGGGCAAACCGATGGAAATGTCAACAAAATAATGGATGGAATAAGGGATATTGACCTTAATGAAACTGGAATAGAACAAGCAAAAACAACAAGAGATATCCTTGAGGATACAAGATTTGATTTGATTATATGTTCGCCACTTTTAAGAACAAAACATACGATGGAAATAATAAATATAAACAATTATCCAGTTATATTTGATGATAGAATTAAAGAAAGAGATTGTGGAGAGTTTACAGGAAAAGGTTTTGAGAGTTTAGACAGAGATTTATATTGGAATTATTATGATACAACAAAGTATGAAGGTGCGGAAAGTATAGAGCATTTATTTAATAGAGTTTATGGCTTTTTGGATGAGATAAAAGAGAAATATAAAGATAAAACTATATTACTTGTAACACACGAAGGAATAACAAAGACAATAAATTGTTATTTTTATGGTGTACCAAGGGATGGAAATTTGCAAACATTAGGATTAAAAAATTGTGAAGTAAAAAAGTATATTATATAATTGTGATGTTAGAAATTATCTTACATTTTAATATGTTAATAACATAGGTTAACTTTGATACAAAAATTTTAAGGAGGAAAGTGAATGGAAAATTATTTTATATTACATGGCTCATTTAGTAGCCCATATTCAAATTGGATAGGATGGTTACATGATTTTATAGAAGATGAAGGAAAACAAGTATATGTACCAGATTTTCCTATTGGAGTAGGATACCAAAATTATGAAAATTGGAGTAAGCTACTTAAATACTATTTAGATTTAGGATTAATTAATGAGAATACGACAATAATAGGACATAGTATTGCGCCAGTATTTATATCAAAATTTTTAATTGAAAATAATGAAAAAGTTAAAAAGCTAATTTTTGTATGTGGATTTAATAACTACCTAGGAATCAATGAAGAATATGATGCAGTTAATGAATCTATGTATTCTAATAATTTAGAAGATGTGAAACAATATGCTAATGAAATAATTTGTTTCTATTCAGATAATGATCCATATGTAAAATATGATGTAGAAAAAGATTTTGCAGATAAGATTGCAACAGAACAAATTTTAATACCAAACGCAGGACATATCAATAGTGAAAGTGGATATGATACATTTGAAGATATAGTAAGTTATTTATAATTCAATAAAAGATAACCGTGTTTGATTCGAGGCGGTTAAAAATATAAAGCCTTCTTTTCGTAGAAGGCTTTTAAGCATCTTTATAAAAGATGAAACAAACTCCACACTTTATAAATGTGCAACAATTAAACGTAAAACCATTATAAAATTTGTTTTCATTATCAATAAAATTTTACAAATTTTGCTAAAAATATTGAATGTTATTAAAAAACATGATACAATACAAATGTTCGTAGAAGAAAGGAGGATTTCGTAATGAATGATGAAAATGGAGATATTATAATATACCAAACAGACGATGGATTAACAAAAATAGATGTTAAAGTTCAAAATGAAACTGTGTGGTTATCACAACAACAAATGGCAGAATTATTTTGTACTTCAAGAACAAATGTTATAGAACATATAAATAATATTTATTTAGAAGAGGAACTTGATAAGAATTCAACTTGTCAGAATTTCCGACAAGTTCGAAAAGAGGGAAATAGAAATGTTTCAAGAGAAATTCCCTTTTATAATTTAGACATGATAATTTCATTGGGATATAGAATAAAATCTAAAGTTGCTACTAATTTTAGAAAATGGGCGACAGAAAGATTAAAAGAATATATGATAAAAGGTTTTACTATGGATGATGAAAGACTTAAAGGAAATGGTGGAGGAAATTATTGGAGAGAATTACTTGCCAGAATTAAGGATATTAGATCATCAGAAAAGGTACTTTATAGGCAAGTTCTTGATTTATATGCAACAGCAGTAGATTATAATCCAAAAGATGAAAAATCAATTAAATTTTTTAAAATTGTTCAAAATAAATTACATTATGCGACACATGGACATACTGCTTCAGAAGTAATATATGAAAGAGCTGATTCTGAAAAGCCTTTTATGGGATTAACAACTTTTAAAGGAGATATTCCAATATTAAGTGATGTAGTAATTGCTAAAAATTATTTAAGTGAAGAAGAATTGAAAGTTTTAAGTAATTTAGTATCAGGGTATTTCGATTTTGCAGAAATACAAGCAATAAGACATAACCCAATGTATATGGAAGATTATATTAAACAATTAGACACAATTCTTTCTTCTACAGGAGAAAGATTATTAATAGGTGCAGGTACAGTTAGCCATGAACAAGCAATTGAAAAAGCAAAATCGGAATATAAAAAATATCAAGTTAAAACTATTAGTCCTGTTGAAAAGGAATATTTAAAGACTCTAAAAGAAATAAATAGCAAGATTGAGAAGAAAGATAATAAATAGATATATTGTTCGATTAAGAATAGCATTGCTAAAACAGAAATACCTCAATTAAAAATGAGGACAGGAAAGCGAGTGTTCACACATCGCCTACACACATTAAAGGACAAGCCTTCAAGAGTTAATAAAAGAACAAAAATTTTAAGCAAATTTGATGTAAAAATTCACCGAATGAACCACTAAAAAATGCCTATTAGAGTGGTGTTAGAATAGAAATATAGACACAAAATAATATACTTAGAAAAAAATTGTAAAAATAAAAAAGCAAAGAAATTAGAAAAATCTAGTTTTTTTGCTTTTTCAAGTTAGACGAAAAAATATAATTAAATTAAAAAGAAAAAAATTCGAAAAATTATAGATTTCATATTGACAAAAGGAAAATAAAATATTATAATCAAACAAAAGTTCGCAAAATAAAAAGCGAAAATTTCTATAAGAATTACATATATAAGGAGTGTGATGATAATGGAACAAGAAAAAGCATATGAGATTTTTACAGATGCAAGTTTTGATGATGAAACAAAAATAGGAACATATGCTATTGTTATCATACAAGAGAAAAAAGTAATAAAATCAATTGCTAAAAAATGTAATATACAGTTAGAAAGCTCAACCGAATGTGAAGTATTTGCTATTTTTAGAGCTATTAATATAATAGAAGGAAGTTTATTAAAAAAGAAAACAGCTCAAAAGTTTTGGCTAAGAACAGATTGCTCTGTAGCAAGAGATTTTTTTATAGAAAAAAATAATAATATAAAAATTTTTGAAACAAATGAAGAATTATTAAATACAATAAAAAAATCTTATGATAGAATCAAAAAAAGACTAGCAAAAAAAGATTGCAGTTTTAAACTAAAATGGATTCCAAGAGGAGCTAATAAGATTGCTCATAAATATTCTTATTCTGCTTTCCAAAAACTTAAACAGACTAGTTATAAAAAAGATATTATATTAATAGAGAAAGAGTCGTTTTTAGAATTATTACAAAAATTTAATTCGAGACAATGTAAAGTGATTATATATTTATTTAAGATTTGTAATGAAGATAAATTTATATTAAAAACACAAATGGATATAGCAAGGTCATTAGAAATATCAATATCTTACATTAATAAAATATTCCAAGAACTTATAAAATTAAATGTTTTAACAAAAATAAAGAATGGAAAATATAGTTTAATAATTTAGAAAATAGGAAATAAAACGGAATTGAATATGTCAAAATCTCATCATATAATGTACTAAAAGTTTTAAATGAAACATAGTATTGAAAAGAAGGTAGGTGAGAATTTTGAAAAAGAGTTTGAATATTACATTTATTAATCCTAATACAGAAGAACAAATAGTACAAGCTATGGCAGGAGTGTTAGCATATAATTTAGATGAAAATGATGAAAATATAAAATTCAATTATAACAATTCAAATATTTATCAAAATTCTCACGAAGAAATAGAAGATGAATTAGAATTGTAAAAATTTAGAAAAACACTATAAATTTTAAATAAGTTATCCTATAATTTGAGCAAAGAGAAACTTATGTAGGAGAGTAATTTTATGGCAAATATAAATTTTTTAGAAAATGAGGTTATAGAATTTAAGAAAACAACAAGAGAATTAAAAGAAGGCATAATTTCTATTGTTTAATATTAAATAAACATCAAGGTGGAAAGTTATATTTTGGAATAAAAAATAATGGCGAAATAATTGGACAAGATGTATCAAGTAAAACAGTAAGAGAAGTTTCAAAAGCAATATCTGAAAATATAGAGCCAAAGATATATCCAATTGCGAATAAAGTTAAATTAAATGACAAAGACTGTATATTAGTTGAATTTGAAGGAGATGACATTCCTTATTTAGCTTTTGGACGAGCTTATATGAGAGTTGGAGATGAAGATAGACAACTTTCAATGAAAGAAATAAGAAAAATAATTTTAAAAGATGAAAACGAAATAGGTAAATGGAAAGTAAAGTATCTGCTTATACAATAGATGACATTGATGAAGAATTGTTAAAAGAATTTATAGAAAAAGGTAGAAAAGCTAAAAGAATTAATTTCCCATATACAAACAAATAAGAAATATTAAAGAAATTATCATTAGTAAATAAGAATAATGAATTATTAAATGCAGGATACATTTTGTTTGTAAAAGAAGCAAAACTTGAAATGCAAATGGCTATTTTTGCAACAGAAACAAAATTAACTTTTCTAGATATAGACCAAGTTTTGGAAATATTTTTGAACTAATAGAAATAGGAGAAGGATTGAATCGGTTATATTAGCATAAATAATATGTGGGAAAAATAAAAGTTAAAAATA
>CAOKEO010000058.1 GCA_948467495.1 uncultured Clostridium sp. | reverse complement strand
GCACAACTAAATTCCAGTTTTAGAATAAATCTGGAATTTACTTTTTCAATTAAACGTTTTTTAAAAAATGAATCGAAAACTATTGCAATTTATAGTCAAAATTTGTTATAATGGGAAAGATATAAAAACAATAAAGAGGAAGGATGTTAATAAAAATGGAAAACAGAGTAAGGAGAACAAAATTAATAACAATAGCAAATGTTTTCTTAATCGTTGTTTTATTTTTATTGACATGATAAATAAGGGGTTAGCGTTCCTTATTTTTTTTATATTCTAAGAAAGTTATCGCCGTTAGATAACATTCCATAGAAGATAAATATGGCAGAAATTAAATTTTGTAGCAGTTTGTACTGCGTAAAAATCTTAATTCTGGTTTTTTATGTACTAGATAAATGCCAGGAAAGGAAGGAGAGCATATGAAAGAATTCAACAAAAAAATTGTATTAGAAGATGGAGAAGAATATTATGGATATGGTTTTGGTGCAGACAAAGAAGCCATCTGTGAAATCGTATTTAACACCTCTATGGTAGGATACCAAGAAATTGTGTCAGACCCATCTTACACTTACCAAATGGTAGTTATGACCTATCCATTAATTGGAAATTATGGAATAACAGATGATGATTATGAGACCAAACAACCAACTATAGGAGGAATGATAGTAAGAGAATATAATGATTTACCAAGTAATTTTCGTTATACGAAAACTTTATCTGAATATTTAGAAGAAAATGATATACCAGCAATAGCAGGAATTGATACTAGAAAATTGACAAGAAGTATTCGAGAAAAAGGAAGTAGAAAGGTAATGATAACAGATATGCAAACCACCAAAGAAGAAGCTTTAAAAAAATTACAGCAAACCGATATACCAAGAGATGCTGTTTCAAAAGTAAGTTGTAAGAAAAAGTGGTATTCTAGAACAGCAAATGCAAAATACAATGTGGTAGCGGTTGATTGTGGTATTAAATTGAATATCGTAAGAAGCTTAAACGCAAGAGGATGTAATGTAACGGTAGTTCCATATCATACGACAGCAGAAGAAATTATAAATTTGAAGCCAGATGGTATATTTTTATCCAATGGACCAGGTGACCCAGAAGATGTTGCAGAGGTTATACAATTAGTAAAAGAACTAAAAGGTAAATATCCGATTTTTGGAATTTGTTTAGGACATCAAATGATAAGCTTAGCTTATGGTGCAAAAACGTATAAATTAAAGTTTGGTCATAGAGGAGGAAACCACCCAGTTATCAATCTGGAAAATGGAAAAATAGAAATAACAAGCCAAAATCATAGTTATGCTGTGGATGATGAATCTTTAAAAAAGACAGAATTAATAGTAACTCATAAAAATATTTTGGACGATACCATTGAAGGGGTAGAATGTAAAAAAGATAAAGTATTTAGTGTGCAGTATCATCCAGAGAGTGCACCAGGTCCACAAGATAGTGGGTATTTGTTTGATAAATTTATTGCATTTTTGAATAAAAGTTAATCTATTTTAGATAGTAATAACTTATCATTTTTTAAAATTTAGCAAGTTAAGTTGATAGAATAGAGTATTTAATCATCATAAAATATTACAATTTAGCTCTATTGATTGTTATTAAAAAGTTTATAAGAAATAAAGGAAGTTGGGACATTAGCTGCGTCCCTATGTCCCAAAAAGAAAGGGGAAGGAAAATGCCAAAAAGAAAAGATATTAAAACCGTATTAGTAATTGGTTCAGGACCAATTGTAATAGGACAAGCAGCGGAATTTGACTATGCAGGAACACAAGCTTGTCTAGCCTTAAAAGAAGAAGGATATAAAGTTATATTAGTAAATTCCAATCCAGCAACCATCATGACAGACACAACGATTGCAGATAAAGTTTATATGGAGCCACTAACCTTAGAATATGTTGCTAAAATTATTCGATATGAGAGACCAGATGCCATTCTTCCAGGAATTGGAGGACAAACAGGTTTAAATATAGCGATGCAATTATATCAAAAAGGGATTTTGCAAGAATGTCAAGTAGAACTTTTAGGAACGAGTAGTGAAAGTATTGAAAAGGCAGAAGATAGAGAGAAATTCAAACAACTATGTGAAGAGTTAGGAGAACCAGTATTAGAATCTATTATTGCAACATCGATGGAAGAAGGAATTGAGGCAGCTAACAAAATTGGGTATCCCGTTGTTTTAAGACCTGCTTTTACCTTAGGAGGTACAGGGGGAGGTTTTGCTGATAATGAAGAAGAATTAAAAGAAATTATGAAACATGCCCTAAAACTTTCCCCAGTACAACAAGTTTTAGTGGAAAAAAGCATCAAAGGTTATAAAGAAATAGAATATGAAGTAATTCGCGATAAAAATGATACCGCCATTACGGTATGTAATATGGAAAATTTAGACCCAGTAGGAATTCATACAGGAGATTCCATTGTTGTGGCACCAAGTCAAACCTTGACTAATAAAGAGTATCAATTATTAAGAGACAGTGCCTTAAAAATTATTAGAGCCTTGAAAATTGAAGGAGGATGTAATGTACAATTTGCATTAGACCCACATTCTTTTCATTATTATTTAATTGAGGTAAATCCAAGAGTATCTCGTTCATCTGCATTGGCTTCTAAAGCAAGTGGATATCCAATTGCTAGAGTATCTAGCAAAATTGCGATTGGTATGAGATTAGATGAAATCATGTTAGCCAATACCCCAGCTAGTTTTGAACCAGCTTTAGATTATGTGGTATCAAAAGTAGCCAGATTTCCATTTGACAAATTTACATTGGCTTCCAATAAGTTAAGTACCCAAATGAAGGCAACAGGAGAGGTAATGAGTGTAGGAAGAACGCTAGAGGAGAGCTTGTTAAAAGCGATTCGTTCTTTGGAGATTGGTGTTTGTCATATTCAAATGGATAAATTTAACGAAATCGAAACAGAAGAATTAATGACTTATATCAAAGAGGGAACCGATGATAGAATTTATGCGATAGCCGAATTAATGAGAAGAGATGTGGATTTAGGCTTAATTTATAATATTACCAAAATTGATATGTTTTTCTTAGATAAAATCAAAAATATTATCAAAAAAGAAAGGATACTGGCAGAAAACAAAGGAGATATTGCTGTTTTCAAACAAGTTAAGAAAATGGGATTTAGTGATAAATACATTGCTAAGGTATGGAATAAAACAGAGGAGGAAATTTATTTATTAAGAAAGAAAGAGAATATTTATCCTGTTTACAAAATGATTGATACTTGTAGCAGTGAGTTTGAAAGCTATGTACCATATTTCTATTCAACCTATGAACAAGAAAATGAATCTATCATCAGTAGCAAAAAGAAAATGATTGTGCTAGGTGCAGGACCAATCAGAATTGGACAAGGGGTAGAGTTTGATTATTCTACGGTTCATGCGATTAAAACGATTAAAGAAGCGGGTTATGAAGCCATTATCATCAATAATAATCCAGAAACCGTTTCAACGGATTATACGACAAGTGACAAGTTATATTTTGAACCATTAACAGTAGAAGATGTGATGAATATTATTGACCTAGAAAAACCAGAAGGGGTGATTGCCGCATTAGGTGGACAGACAGCAATCAATTTAGCGGAGCCACTTTCTAAATTAGGAGTTAAAATCATTGGAACAGATGTAATAGCTATTGAAAAAGCAGAAAACAGAGATGCTTTTGAAAAGGTAATGAAAGAATTAAAATTGCTACAACCAAAGGGACAAGCGGTAACTAAAATAGAAGATGGTATCCAAGTAGCAGAAGAAATTGGCTATCCTGTTTTAGTGAGACCAAGTTATGTATTAGGTGGAAGAGCCATGCAAATTGTTTCCAATAAACAGGCTTTAGAAAAATACTTAAAAACAGCAGTAGAGGTCAATACCAAGCAACCCGTTTTAGTGGATAAATATATTATAGGAAAAGAACTAGAAGTGGATGCGGTATGTGATGGAAAAGATGTATTTGTACCAGGAATTATGGAACATGTTGAAAAAACAGGAATCCATTCAGGAGATAGCATCAGTATCTATCCGACTTTTAGTGTAAGTGAAAAAGCCAAACAAACCATTTTAGATTATACCGTAAAATTAGGATTAGGAATAGGAATTGTGGGATTATATAATATTCAATTTATCGTAGATGAAAAAGAAGACGTATATGTGATTGAGGTAAATCCAAGGTCTTCCAGAACCGTTCCGTTTATTTCGAAATCAACAGGCTATTCGTTGGCAGATATAGGAACTTTAGTCATGCTAGGAAAAAGTTTGAAAGAACAAGGAATTACAGAAGTGTATCCAAAAGAAAAAGAAAAATGGTATGTGAAAGCACCAGCCTTTTCGTTTTCTAAATTGAATGGCTTAGATGCTTGCCTTTCACCAGAAATGAAATCTACAGGAGAAGCAATAGGCTATGATAAGAAATTAACAAGAGCTTTATATAAAGCACTACAATCTTCTGGTATGCGTTTAGCCAATTATGGAACCATTTTTGTGACGATTGCTAATAAGGATAAGGAGGAAGCCCTTCCTTTGATTCAAAGATTTTATAATTTAGGATTTAATATAGAGGCAACCGAAGGAACAGCTAAATTTTTAAAAGAACAAGGGATTCGAACTAGAATTAAAAAGAAGATTAGTGAAGGTAGCGAAGAGATATTGGATTCTATGAGAAAAGGCTATGTGAGTTATGTGATTAATACGAGAAATATTGATTCAATTGACCAAGAGACGGATGGTGCTTTGATTCGAAGATGTGCTGTTGATAATAATATTCCGATTTTTACAGCTTTGGATACGGTAAGGGTTTTACTAGATGTACTAGAGGAGATTACACTTGGAATTTCAACAATTGATGAGTGAAAAAGTTTGAAAATAGGAATGAAATGTGATATAATGCACTTGAAGCAACAGTAAACGCAGTTTTAATCTACAAATGTAGATAGAAAGGAATAGCTTATGGAAAAAGAGATTAAGGGGATTACATCAGTAAGCCGGCCGTTGACTGAAAATGCAATTTCTTTGCAAGTTTCACTAAGAAGGGAAAGAAAAGGTAACGTGATAGTTACACAGAAATATGACGTGATTGCGAACAAAAACGGTGATATTTCTTGTAGCCCAGAAGCAGATGAACTTTCGAAAGGAACAATTTTTTCTCATTGTAAAGAAAGAGTAAAAATTGCATTTCCAAAAGAATAAAGCATTTGCTTTGCTATGATTACCCAAAACTATAGCTTAGGAAAAAATCCTAGGCTATAGTTTTTTCATATTAGTGTTACTGTAATTCAGAAATTTATTTTCATTCATTATATCGTAAAATCAAATTCAATAAAAAAACAAGAAAAAATAAGATAATAAAAGGAAATAGCCATAGAAAAAGAAATATGGCAATATTTACTATTAAATAAAAATTTACCATAAAATAAAGATAAGTTAAAATTAAGAAAGGAAAAAATATGGAGAAATTTACCTATCAAGATTATTTAAAATATACAAAAGAAAAATGGATGAAAAAAAGATAAAAGAGTTCATTCAAAAAATAAAAAGTAAAGAAGGAGGTAATCATATGGGATTAACTGCATTGGAAAGGTATTGGGATAGAAAGTTTGATGAAAAAATGGAACAAGGATTAAAGCAAGGATTGGAAAAAGGAATGCAACAAGGAATGCAACAGGGAATGCGACAGGGATTGCAACAAGGTATGAAAAAAGGTATGGCAAAAGGAAAGAAAGAATACAAAATAGAGATTATTTTAAAAATGCTAAAAAATAATATGGATGAAGAAACGATTAGATAGATGACAGAAACGACACAAAAAGAATTGGACAAAATAAAAAACAAGTATAAAATATACGAAGAGAATACTTGAAAAGTATTCTTTTTTGGTATAAAATGGTTTTGGTTTGAGAAAAAAGGCAATACTATAAAAGTAAGATTAAGAATAAGGGAAGGAAGATGAAAATGAATAAAAAAACAGTAAAGGACATTGATTTAAAAGGAAAGAAAGTATTAGTCCGTTGTGACTTTAATGTACCAATGGACGAAAATCAAAACATAACAGACAATACAAGAATAGTAGCGGCAATACCAACCATAAAGTATTTGTTAGAAAATAATTGTGCTATTATTTTGTGTTCACACTTAGGAAGACCAAAAGGGGAATTTAAGCCAGAGTTTTCGTTAAAGCCAGTAGCCAAAGAATTAGCAAATTTATTAGGAAAAGAAGTTATCATGGCAAATGATGTGATTGGAGAAGATGCCAAAGCAAAAGCTTCTAAATTAGAACAAGGACAAATTTTGCTATTAGAAAATGTAAGATTTCATAAAGAAGAAACCGACAATGACTCAGCATTTGCAAAAGAGTTAGCTAGTATGGCAGAAATTTATGTAAGTGATGCCTTTGGTTCTACTCATAGAGCACATGCTTCTACAGCAGGAGTTGCTGAATTCTTACCAGCTGTATCTGGATTTTTGATAGAAAAAGAATTGCAATTTCTAGGAAATGCAATTTCCAATCCAGAAAGACCTTTTGTTGCTATTTTAGGAGGAGCAAAAGTTTCCGATAAAATAGGGGTCATTGACAGCTTGTTAGAAAAAGTAGATACACTAATCATTGGGGGAGGAATGGCATATACATTCTTTAAGGCACAAGGTTATGAAGTAGGAGATTCTATTTGTGAATTGGATAAATTAGATTTAGCCAAAGATTTAATGAAAAAAGCAGAAGAAAAAGGTGTTAAGTTAATGCTACCAGTAGACACTAAGATAGGGAAAGAGTTTAAACCAGATACGGAAAGTAAAATAGTAGCATGGACAGAAATTCCACAAGGT
This sequence comes from uncultured Clostridium sp., assembly GCA_948467495.1. Taxonomy (GTDB): domain Bacteria; phylum Bacillota; class Clostridia; order TANB77; family CAG-508; genus CAG-269. The sequence goes on along the minus strand of CAOKEO010000058.1, from coordinate 681 downwards.
TGGGAAGGTTTTGACATAGGAGAAGAAACTATCAAGATGTTTTCAGAAGAGTTAAGAAAGGCTAAAACTATAGTGTGGAATGGTCCATTAGGCTTATTTGAGTTTAATCAGTTTGCTGTTGGAACAAATCGTATTGCAAAGACATTGGCTGAAATTGATGCTACTACGATTATTGGCGGGGGAGATTCATCAGCTGCTGTTAAAAAGATAGGATTAGAAGATAAGATGACTCATATTTCAACAGGTGGTGGAGCTTCGCTAGAATTTTTAGAAGGTAAGGCTTTACCTGGTATTGAATGCCTTCTAAACAAATAAAAGAGTTTTAGAAAGAAGAGTAAAAATGGAACTATTAGATGTTTTAGATGAAGAAGGAAATATGACAGGAAAAGTGGAAGACAAAGATGTGATACATGAAAAAGCATTATGGCACAAAGAAGTGGATGCTTGGATTGTAAATGAGCAAGGAGAAATTCTAATTCAAAAAAGAGCAGCAACTAAGAAACAAGCACCTAACAAATGGGTGTCAATTCAAGAGTTGGAACATATAGTAGAAAACAAAGATGAGAATTATCTATTTTGGAGAGAGGAATATATTGAAGATGTGATTCATTATTTAAAGAAAAATATAGAATCTGTTAAGTTAAAATGAAAGATTAGTACATTGAAATCTCAAAAATACTA
>CAOKEO010000057.1 GCA_948467495.1 uncultured Clostridium sp. | reverse complement strand
TGTGGTAGGTATGACAACCAAGCAATGGGAAGAGTTAAACAATGATATCAATCAGCCATTGTATAATCGATTCATACAGAAATATTGTCCAGGTTCCACCTTCAAGCCAATCACAGGTGCGATTGGCTTGACCACAGGAAAAATCGATGCCAATGAGGATTTTGGCTATACAGGAACCAGCTGGCAAAAAGATTCTTCTTGGGGAAATTATCAAGTTACTACTTTGACAGGTTATAAGGGAGCCAAAAATTTATTAAATGGCATGCTTCATTCCGATAACATTTATTTTGCACAAACTGCTTTAAAAATAGGAGCCGATTCATTAGCTGAAAACTTAGATAAATTAGGTTTTAACGAAACCATAGAATTTCCATTGGCTTTAGCAAAATCGCAGTATGCCAGTCAAAATGGAAATCAAATAGAAGGAGAAACGAAATTAGCAGATTCTGGCTATGGGCAAGGAAATATTTTAGTGAATCCAATCCATATGGCATCTATTTATTCTGCATTTGCTAATGGTGGAAGTATGATAAAGCCATATCTTGAATATGATGTAGGTAAGGCACAAAGTAACCAAAGAGGGGAAAGGCTAAAACAAGATGTCTTTTCATCAGAAGTTGCCAATACCATAAAAGAAGCTTTAATTCAAGTTGTGGAAAACAAAGAAGGAACAGCCAATGACATGAAGATAAGTGGAACTACCATAGCAGGAAAGACAGGAACAGCAGAGTTGAAGGCATCAAGTGAAGATACCAATAGTGGAACTCTGGGCTGGTTTGATTGCTTTACAGTAAATCGAGCAGATGGCAATGATTGGCTGATTGTTAGCATGGTGGAAAATGTTCAGGATAACCAAGATGGAGGAAGTCATTATTTGATAAAAAAGATTCGAACTTTATTTTAGGAATAAGGCTCGTTTGGTCGCTTACGTGGTGTTGCAAAAAGAATTTCTAGCTTGATTACTCTACATTTGCTTGATTTTCACATTTTTATAGGAGACGTTTTTCTTATCCAGTAATTTAACTGTGAATGGTAACTCTAGCTTCCCACGTCCCAAATAAAATAAATTTAGGTATAGACTTTTTCATTTTTTTTCGATATAATAGAAAAAATTAGAAAAGATTCAGAAGAAAAAATGTAGAATTTTGGAGGTTACTCAAAATGTATGAAAGAAGTGCCATAGTTTTAGAAAGATATATGGAAAAAGTACTAGAACTTAACAAAAATTACAATGTAAAAAAAAATAATAAGAATTATGAAGAATTAATTACACAAATAGAGAATTATCAAATTATGACAGAAAAAGTATTAACAGTTATACAAGAATTTGAAGAAATTGTAAGAAAGATAGAAAATTTGCAACAAGAAGAAGCAAAATTATATAAATCGAATAGAAAGTTAGAAGATGAAAGAACACAATTATTTAGTGATTTAGGAGAGGATGCCAAAACATTAGAAAATAAGCTAATAAAAATAGAAAGCTCGCTTGATAAAAATTATGATAAATTAAAAGCGATTCGAGCAGAATTTGTCCAATATTTAAGTGATTTCTTAAAAAAGCAAAAAATCAGAAATAAATGCGAAAAGGCAAGAAGAATAGGAGAAGCTAATCATTTAGAATACATCAAGAAAATGAATACAGAATTTACAGGAATTGATGTAGAAGATGTCATTAATTTAAAAGATTTTATTAATTCTGAAAAAGAACAAGTAAAACAAGAAGCACTTAATATTATGATAAAAAATGGAAAAAATGAGAGAGTTGCGTTTCATCAGGATGTCTTAAAAAAAGCCATTCATACAAGAATTGATATTGCAGAAAAAGAGGCAGAATGTTATGTAGCAGTTTATGACAAAATGAAAAAACTATTAGCTGAAACAGATAGTGATTTTATCAAATTGAATAAATATAAAAAAACATTAAGAGATACCAGTCTTAAATTGGCTTTCTTAAAAGCCAGTAAAGAATATATAGTTGGCTTTTTAGATTATGAAAGGATGACTACGATTAGTGGTGCAAGAGCACATAAAAAAATGATGATAGAAGCATGTAGCAATTTTGAACTAGATATGATGCAAATTAAAAATTTATATGAACTAATTTTAAAAGAAGTAAGCAATAAAGCAACCAAAAAAGCTTATAAAGAACTATATAATAAAACTTATTTAAAAAATATTGAAGATAAAGAAAAAAACTTTGAAGAAGAAGTAAATCATGTCAATATTAGTATGGGAACAGTTATTAATTCAAATTATTGGAGAATTGAAGGCATTAAGAATATTTATGATGTGTTCCAAAAAGAAGTCTCAGAAAAATGTGGAAGAGATTTGTCAGAACTTCGATTAGAAGAAAAGGAAGAAGAAGAAATAGAAGAAGAAATAGAAGAAGAAGTAGAAATAGAAGAAGTAGAACCAATACAAGAAATAATACAAATGCCAAATTTTTATCAAAAAGAAAAACAAAATAAGAATAACCAACCAAATGAAGAATATAAAGAAGAACAAAGGGAAGTTATAGAAGAGGAACAAGATTACGAAGAAGAGGATGACTATGAGGCAATTGTATATGATGAAGAAGAAGAATACCAAGAGGAACAAAAAGCACAAGAACAACCTAAAAAGCAAGAAGAAATTGAATTTGATGATGAAGATAGCATAGAGGCTTTGATTGAAAGAAGTAGAAAAAAGGGTAATAAAGGGAAACGTTACAAAGAAGAAGAAAACAAAGGATTATTCAATAAATTATTTAAAAAATAAGACAAAAGTGAAGGTCTAAATGTTTATAAATTAAGAGATAAATGAGAAAAATGAGACCCTGACCCTTTTGTCTCATTTTGATAGGAGGAAAGAATGTTAAAGTTAGAAAAGATAACAAAAGACTATGTCTCAGGAGACTCTACAGTAAAAGCTCTAAAGGGAATTGATATTGAGTTTAGAAAAAGTGAATTTGTATCCATATTAGGGCAAAGTGGTTGTGGAAAAACTACTTTATTAAATATTATAGGAGGTTTGGATCGATATACTTCTGGGGATTTAGTAATCAATGGAAAGTCTACCAAGAAGTTTAAGGACAAAGAATGGGATGCGTATCGTAATTATTCTATTGGATTTGTATTCCAAAGTTATAATTTGATACCACATCAGACTATTTTATCCAATGTAGAATTAGCACTAACCATTTCTGGCGTTTCTAGAAAAGAAAGAAAAGAAAGAGCTATTAAAGCATTAGAAGATGTTGGGTTAGGAGAACAAATTCATAAAAAGCCAAATCAACTATCTGGTGGACAGATGCAAAGAGTAGCAATTGCAAGGGCTTTGGTGAATAATCCAGACATTATTTTGGCAGATGAACCAACAGGAGCTTTGGATACCAAAACCAGTGTACAAATTATGGAAATCTTAAAAGAAATTTCCAAAGATAAGTTGATTATCATGGTTACACACAATCCAGAGTTAGCAGAAAAATATTCTACACGAATTGTAAAAATTTTAGATGGTGTGATAACCGATGATTCCAAGCCATTCACCAAAGAAGATCAAGAAAATGAAAAAATGGAAGCCAAAACAGGAAGAACCTCTATGAAATTCTTTACGGCTTTACGATTAAGTCTAAACAATTTAATGACCAAAAAAGGAAGAACTTTATTAACTTCTTTTGCAGGAAGTATTGGAATTATTGGCATTGCTTTGATATTAGCCATATCAACAGGGGTACAAAACTATATTAATAAAGTAGAAGAAGACACCTTATCTTCTTATCCCATTATGATAGAAGACTCTGCCATCGATATGTCTAGCATGATGGAAGCTATGATGGGAACCGTAGAAGAAAATGAAAACCAAGAAGAAGGAAAAGCGTATTCAGCAGATATTATGAATGAAATGATAACCACGCTTTCCAATAAAAAACAAAATAATAACTTAGCAGAATTGAAAAAATATTTAGAAGAGGAAAATAATGACATAACCAACCATAGCAATAGTATTGAATATGGATATGATTTAGCCATCAATTTGTATAAAGAAAATACAGAAGAAGGCATTGTAAAAGTTAATCCAAGTACAGTTATGAATGCTTTTGGTATGGGGGAAATGATAGAAGCCCAAAATAATTCTTCTGTAGCATCTATGATGGGAAGCTCTATGATGACTAATACCGATATATGGATTGAAATGCTAGATAATCAAAGTTTACTAGAAACGCAATTTGATTTAGTCAAAGGTAATTGGCCAAAAGAATATAATGAAGTGGTTTTAATATTAAAAGAAGATGGAAGAATTGACGATTATACTTTATATTCTTTGGGCTTAAAAAATCAAGACGAATTAAAAGACAAATGGAAAGCAGTAGAAAATGGAGAAAAGTTAGAAGAAGCACGGAGAACCTACCTCCTATACTTATGATGAATTATTAAACTTATCTTTTAAGTTATTATTGAATTCTGATTATTATCAAAAACAAAATGGCTTATGGATGAATCAAGAGGATAATGACGATTATATAAAAGAAAAAATAAAAGACGCAGAAAGTATTAAAATTGTGGGAATTATCAAACAAAATGAAGAAAGTGTTGCTTCCACATCTGTAACAAGTGGTATTGGATATACCAAAAAATTAAAAGAATATGTCATCCAAAAATCCAATGAATCAGAAATTGTCAAAGAGCAAAAAGAAAAGAAAGAAACTAACGTATTTTCTGGCTTAAAATTCCCAACTGAGGAAGAAAAAGAAAACTATACTATGGCGAATTTAACCAATCAACAGAAAATGGCAATGAGCCGATTAAGTAGTGAAGAAATTGCAAAAATGATGGAGGCATATACTGCTAACAAAGAGGCTAGTTATGAAAAGAATTTGCAAAAATTAGCAGCCATTGATTTAGACAATCCAACAGCTATTAGAATTTACCCAAAGAATTTTGAATCGAAAGATAAAATAGCAGAAGCCATTGAAGCCTATAATCAAAAACAAAGAGAAGATGGAAAAGAAGAAAATGTCATTAATTATACCGATATGATAGGACTTATGATGAAATCTGTAAGTCAAATTATTGATACCATTAGTTATGTGTTAATTGCTTTTGTGGCTATATCTTTGATTGTATCTTCTATCATGATAGGAATTATCACGTATATTTCTGTATTAGAAAGAACCAAAGAAATTGGAATTTTAAGAGCAATTGGTGCTTCTAAAAAGGATATATCCAGAGTATTTAATGCTGAAACCTTTATCGTAGGATTGATTTCAGGACTATTAGGAATTGGTATAACGGTGTTATTAACGATACCAATTAATGCTGTCATTTATGCGTTAGCAGGGGTAACGGTAAATGCTATGGTACCACCAGTAGCAGGTGCAGTACTAGTGGTAATTAGTATGTTATTGACCATGATAGCAGGTTTAATACCAGCTAAAATGGCAAGTAAAAGAGATCCAGTAGAAGCATTAAGAACAGAATAAAATCGCAAAAATTGCCAAAGAGGACAGTCCTTTTTGGCATTCTTTTTTATCTTTTAGAAAGGTTATTTTATTTTTTATTTGCAACTCCCAGCTGCGAACAGTCTGTAATTTATAACAGACTGTAATCTTGCTGGTCCCCCTGAATGGTTGCTTCTAAAAAATAAAATAACCTTTTTTACTAAATAAAATAACTAAATTGCCAAAAAGAACCGTCCCCTTTGGCACACTAAAATGGCAAGAAATTTTAATCATGCCTCTTTTGATTTTTTCTTTTATAAGGTTTTACTTCATCAGTGATTCCTAGCAGATAGTCAATAGAAGTATCATAATACATAGCTAACTCGATTAATATACGAGTTGGAATGTCGTTTTCACCTGTTTCATATTTAGAATATCCAGTTTGAGACATATTTAAAATCTCCGCAATTTTTTTTTGTGTTAAATCACGGTCTTCTCGGAAAGCACGAATTCTATAATATCCATTTCCATTATGAGTCAATTTTATCACTCCTCATTTCTAGTTGTATTTTTAATTAATTTATAAATTCAAAAATATTATGAACCAAAATGGGAAGAAACATGAAAAGATAAGAAAATCTTAGTTGCTAATTTTTCCCTTTTTAAGGTTTGAAAGCCTTATAAATCATAAATGTTCTAAAAATATTTTAAAATAATAAAAAAATACTATTAACTTCCAACCTGAAATGGATTAAAAATGCAATAATTTAACCTAAAAATAAACAAAAAACACAATATAGCGGCACTCATAACGATTCAAACATTTTGTTTTTTGCCATAAAAGTTTCTATATTTTTTATGATGTAACAATTTGGAATATATCACCTCTGAATTGTTAATGACACTTTCATTAAAAAGGAATAAAGTATTGACTTTTAGAAAAGGATTGATTATGATAATCATACCATTAAGCTAGAAAGGAAATAGAAATATGAAAGAATTAGAAAATGAAAAGTTAAAAAAATTAAGAACACAAATAGAAAATTATGAACCATATAATCAGCAAGAAGAAAAAGACAAACAAGTAATGTTAGCTTATATAGACACATTTAATAATATATTAACCAGAGAAAATGATTTTGCTCATTTTACAGCATCTAGTTGGGTAATGAATAAAGAAAAAACCAAAGTATTAATGATTTATCATAATATTTATCAATCTTGGTCTTGGACAGGTGGGCATAGCGATGGTGAAGCTGATATGCTAAAAGTAGCAATCAAAGAATTAAAGGAAGAAACAGGGGTAAAAGAGGTAAAAGTACTAAATGATAATAATCCATTTTCAATTGAGATTTTAACGGTAGATGGACACAAGAAAAGAGGAAATTATGTTCCTTCACATTTACATTTGAATATAACCTATCTTTTAGAGGTGGACGAAAAAGAAATAGTACGAATAAAAGAAGATGAAAATAGCGGCGTAAAATGGTTTTTGATAGAGGAAGTGAAAAATGTTTCAAATGAAACCTGGATAAAAGAGAATATCTACCAAAAAATAAATCAAAAATTAGCTTGCCAGTAGAATTAAAATTGTGATAAAATAAGTACAAAAACAAAAGATAAGGAGATAAATGATGTATAAAATTGACAAAATGCAAAAAGAAAAGCAAAGAATACACATCCTAGTCAAGATAATTAGTGCAATCCTATATGTGATACTCATACCCATTATTATTTTCAATTTTACATTAATTCTAAAATCTTTTATCAATCCCCATGAAATACCAGATTTTTTGGGCTATAAAACTTTTGTAATTATATCAGGAAGCATGGAACCAACAATCATGACAGAAGATGCCATACTAGTAAAAGAAGTAGCACAAGATAAGATTAAAATAGGGGATATCATTTCTTTTTCACAAGGAGAAACAATTGTAACTCACAGAGTTATTGAAATGATAGAAGAAAATGGAAAAACCAAGTACAAAACAAAAGGAGATAATAATCAGGTAGAAGATAAAGAAAAAATATCTTATGAGCAAATAGAGGGAAAATACCAGTTTAAAATCAATCAATTCGGAATTGTTACAGAAATTTTAAAAAGTAAAATTACACTGATTATCTTAATTTTAATGGTAGTGATAATGTATTTTTATAAAAGAAGATTAGATAATAGGAAGCAAAAGAGAAAAGAAAAAAGAAAACGATATCAAACAGAAAGACTAACTATTAATTGTCAATAGATTTATTAAAAATTTTTTAATAAAT
>CAOKEO010000056.1 GCA_948467495.1 uncultured Clostridium sp. | reverse complement strand
TTGAATATAAAAAAGTGTCCTTATAAAAATTGTCTAAAAAAGTGTTGACAATCCACACATTGTTTTTCAATTAATAAGATGATTTAAGCATAAGTATATTTAATTAAGTAGACATAAGCACTATTAAGATAGAAAATACCTCATTAGAAATGAGGGCAGGAAAGCGAGTGCTCACACATCGCCTACACACATTGAAGGACAAGCCTTTAAGAGTTAATAAAAGAACAAAAATTTTAAGCAGATTTGATGCAGAAATTCACTCGGTGAACTGAATCAAACCCACTATTCTTCGTTAAAATTAAAAATAGTGAACTAAAAATTTGAAAAAGTTTACTTATTTTGGGCAAAAGTTCACCGAGTGTACTTATAAAATTATATCAAAAATAGAAAAGAGGGAAATAAAAAGGAATTGATTTTATAAAAACACCATAATATAATGATAACATGAAAAAAATTGAGTAAGGAAAGTCAGCGAAAAAGCTGATTTTTTTCTTGCTCCTTTTTTAGTAATGTATAACCAATTTTATTAATATACATTACTAGAGAAAAAAGGCAGTGGTGTGTATGAAAATTCAAAAATTTAATTTTGAAAATAAGCAAATAATTCAAATATATATAAGTAAGCAAGAACAAGAAAACTCGAAAGTTATAAAAGAAATTAATCAATTAAAAAAACAATATTCAAATATATCAATTTTTATTAATGGAGAAAATGATACCATAAAAACAATAAAAGAAATATTAAATTACGAAAAAAGTAAAAATATGAAATAAAAGGATTGCATTTACCATAAAAAGAAGATAATATATAAATAATCTAAAAACACAAATATATTTATCTTCGGAAAGGATAAATATATTGAAAGTTGTATGTTACTGTAGGTTAAGTAAAGATGATAACAAAAGTAGATATAGTAGTATAGATAGCCAAATGGAGTTAGCAAAGGAATATGCAGATTCTAAAGGTTGGGATATATCTAAATATTATATTGATGACAATGTTTCAGGATATATTTCAAATGATGAGAGACCAGAATTTAGTAAAATGTTGCAAGATATTGATGACGGAAAAGTAGATATTATTTTAGCAAAAGATTTATCAAGAATTGGTCGTAAAGGTAGCAGAACACTTACATTTATTGATGAGTTAAAAGAGAAAAATATAAATCTAATACTAACGAAAGATACTTTTGGAGAATTTAATTTATTAGAAGGAGAAGATGATTTGCTAGGTCTTTCTACTTGGTTTAATGAAAGATATGTAAAAGAAGTATCTAAAAAAGTCAAAATAGGAATGCACAAACAATTAGAAAAAGGAATATTGTTACAAGGCACAAAATTTGGCTATCTAAAAACAGCTAAAAAGGGAGAATTAATAGTTGATGAAAGTGTAAGAGATACCATAACAACAATATTTGATTTATATGAGCAAGGTTTGGGAATGAGAAAGATTTGCCAGAAACTAAATTTTGAATATGATTTTTTAACACCATCACAAGTTATAGAAAGAGAACTAATTAAAAAAGGCAAAATTTACAAAAAGTCTGTAAAAAAATTATGGGATATTTATATGATAAAAAGAATTTTAAAAGATGAAATATATATAGGAACTGTAATTACTCATAAAACTGAGAGAAAAGATATTCATAAGCAAGGTAAGAAAATAGAAAGAGAAAATCAATATATATTTGAAAATCATCACGAAGCAATTATTTCAAAGGAGCAATTTGAAAGAGTGCAAGAAATGATGAAAAAGCGAGTAAAAAATTCTAGTATGTACACAAAGAAGAAAAGAGATTATATATTTGGTGGATTTTTAAGATGTGGAGAATGTGGTGGAAGTGTTACAGGGTTGGCAAGAGTTCGTAGCAAAAAGGAAAATTATATTCCTAAAAAACTATATGAGTGTGTAAGTTATAGAAAATACGGAAAGTCAAGATGTGTATGCCATAATGTGAGAGAAGATATATTACTTGCTAATTTTAAGAGTTTTTTAATACTATTAAGAGATAATTATATAACTGAAATAAATAATCTAAAGTTAGAAGAATATAAATCAAGTAAAAAGAAAAATATTGAAGAGATAAAATTAAATTTAAAAAATTTAGAAGCGGAATATAAGGTTTTAGTAAGTCAAAGAATAAAAGAAATAGCTTATAGTGCAGAAGATAAAAGAATATTTATAGAAAATACATATAAGAGTTTAGAAGAAGAAAAATATAAAGAAATAGTAAATGTAAAGAAGAAATTGAAAGAGTTAAAAAATGAAGATTTAGAAATAAAGCAAGAGAAATTAAAACAAACAATAGACTATTTTAATCAAATCATAGAAGCAGATGAACCAGACAAAGCGATACTAAACATGCTAATTGATAAAATTTATATTTATGATGATAAATCAGCGAAATTCGAGTTAAAAATAGATATAGAGAAATTATTAAGTGCAAAAAAGAATTGAATTTTGGCTAGGAAAACGAAGGAGATATCAATGAGGCGTATGAGAGTACGTTGATTTGATATCGACTGAAGTTTACAAAGCCAAAAACAATTATCTTTTGCACAACGTGTTCAACTGTGTGTACATAGTCACAACACTATGCAGGAGTGGCTTTTGACGTAGGTCAAACATTAACAACAACACAGAGAAATAGATTATGGCAATCTGCTAATAACTCGGGAGTATGGGCTTATGTAGAAGAAGCAACATAGGTTTTCAAAACAATTTAATAATTGAAGAAAAGCTTACAGCAAACTATCTTCAGAAGATAAGTAAAAGAAGTGAATATTTGGAAAAATTTAAAGAATATAAAACAGCATATCGAACAAAATGGAATAGAGCAAAAGCGAATAATAATGAACAGAAATATTTAGATGATATACAAAAATTTATTGATGATATGAAACCATTTAATAGATTATTAAAAGAGAACAAAATAAGTAAGAATGAATATCTCAAGATTTTAAATAAAAGAAAAACAAAGGTAATTTATTAAAAGGACAAGCTTAAACAAGTTGATTAAAAGATTAACTTGTTTTTCTTTTCTATATTGCATAGAAAGGAGCAAAAGTGGAAGAAAAACAAAATATTGGATACTATTCTATCATACCATCAACAATTCTATATAATAAAAATCTAAAGTCAAATCAAAAGATTTTATATGCAGTTATAACATCACTTAGTAATAAAGAAGGATACTGTTTTGCATCTAATAAATATTTAGCAGAAAAATTAAATGCTGGGTCAAACACAGTTTCTGGTTGGATAACAGATTTACGAAGAAAGAATTTTATTCAAGTAGAAGTTATTAGAAATGATAAGCAAGAAATTATCCAAAGAAGAATTTATATAAATGATATACCCTATAATTTTTATGAAGAATACCCTTATACTATAAATAAAAAAGAGGGTATTCTTCAAAAATCGAAAGAGAATAATATAATAAATAATAATATAAAGACACACACCTTATCAAAGATTGAATATCAAGATAAGGTGTTTTTATATGCTTATGAATATGAGGACTTAATTGAAAAATATGGACAAGTTAAAACAGATAAATGTATGGAAGAATTATCATTATATAAAAAATCGAAAGGCGTGGATTATGCTAGTGATTATGACACAATTAAAAGATGGGTAATAGATAGAGTTGAAGAACGAGAAAAACGCAAAAGTAAAGAGAATAAAATTAGAAAAGCAATTTTGAACAAAGAAATTATGAAAATATGTCAGAAGAATTTTGGAATAGTTTTTATGAAAATTAGAAAGGTGGAATTATTATGAGTAATAAAGAAAAATATAATCTTCCTACAATAGATGATTTTTTTGAAAGAACACATGGTGATTATATAGGAAGAGTACAAAAAGTTGATATAAATAAAATAATAAATTTTAAGGATCATCCATTTAAAGTAAAAGATGATACAGAAATGGACAAGCTTGTGGAAAGTATAAAAGAAAATGGAATATTAAATCCAATAATAGTAAGAGAAACAAAAGAAGGTAATTATGAAATAGTTTCAGGACATAGAAGAAAAAGAGCAACAGAACTGGCTGGATTAGATGGAATACCTTGTATAGTACGAGATTTAAGTGATGAGGAGGCGATAATTTTGATGGTAGATAGTAATTTGCAAAGAGAAGAAATATTACCAAGTGAAAAGGCATTTGCTTATAAAATGAAAATGGAAGCTATGAATAAACAAGGAAAACGAACAGATTTAACTTTAGCACCAGTGGAGCAGAAGTATATACAAAATAAAACAAGTAGAGAAATTATTGCACAAGAAAATAACGAAAGCAGAGAACAGGTAAGAAGATACATAAGATTAACTAAATTAATACCAGATATACTAAATATGGTAGATGAAAAGAAAATTGCATTTAGACCAGCAGTAGAAATATCATATTTAAAGGAAAATGAACAACAGAAATTGTTTGATGCAATGGAAAAATATGACGCAACTCCTACACTAGCACAAGCAATTAGTATGAAAAAAATAAGCTCAGAAATGATATTAACGAACGAAAAAATAGATGAGATAATGGGAGAAGAAAAAGCAAACCAAATAGAAAAATTTAAAATGAATATGAGCAAATTAGAAGCTATACTACCTAAGAATATTGTTACACAAAGTCAAATTGAAGAATTTATTTTAATGTGTGTAAAAGAGCACAATCAAAGAGTAAAACAAAGAAAAAATTTATCAAGATAGTTAGAAGTCAAAGATGTAAATTCGTAAAAAGTAGCATATTTACATTTTTGAAGAATTTAAAAATGCTAAGTAAAATAGGGGCAAATATTTTATAGAAAGGGGAGTAACATGGAAATAACATATTCAAAAGTTGGAGATTATTATATACCTAATTTAGTATTAGAAAACACAATTAAAAATACTTCTATTGGAAAGTATGGAAAATTAAGACTTAAATATTTGAAACAATATAAGAAAGAAGAATACACAATATTATTTATGGACAATAAACTGCAAGAGCATTTAGAACAGATAGATAAAGAAGCACAAAAAAGATATGACATTATAATAAAACAACTTATGGAAAAAGAAAAAGTAACTGAAGAATTAAAGCAGAAAAATCAATTAAAATGGGTAGGACTTATGAATAATTTTAAGAACTTAGCTGAAGAAATATTATTAAAAGAATTAATCTATGTATAGGAGAAATGGTATGGAAGAAATGTTAGAAAAAGGATTTTTTGAAGAATATTTTGATGATTTTGCAGATTATTTTGATAAACATAAATTTTTAAAAATAATAGAAAAGCCAGAATATAAAAAGTTAAATAAAAAGGTATGTGAGTTAAAAGAAAAATATCATAATGTTGTTACATTTTTAGAAGATAAAACATGTTTTAAATTAACAGAAGAAGAACTAAAAGTTGTTTCAAAAATTTTAGAATTACAATTAGAAATGGATTTTATTGAGCTAAAAGAATCTTTTAAATTAGGTTTTAAAGAAGCATATATTTATTTTGAAAGTATGGATATGCTTAAAATTTAGAAAGAAATTTTTGATAAAAAATGGAGTAGAAATTTAGAAGAAATGCTTGGGTTTTAGAAATAAAATTTGAGTATTTTTTTGCATTTTTATAGAAGAATGTTTTAGAAAGTTTTGTCCTAACAAGCACGGCATTTGTATATACACAAATGCTTTTATGGGAAAAATCCCAATCCCTTTTTGGAAACGAAAAATAATAGTATTCTAGTAATAATGATAAAAAGTATTTTTACATTCAATAAATTTGAAAAAATAAATGTCGATGTATAGAAAAAAAGTAATTTTTATGATATAGTAATACAAAATTGACAAAAATATAGAGGAAATATTATTATGAGCAATACAGTATTTATGAGTATAAAACTAATACATATAAATAGAATTTTACAAAAAATTAAAAATCATGAATTTAGAAGTAAAAAACCGAAGAATAAATTTGACTATATAATTGTGTATGTTCCAATGCCGTTAAAGGAACTTAAATATATATTAAAAGTTAAAGAGCCAATAAGAACTCCAGACAAAATTTTAGTAGATGGCTATGGAAATGTAGAATTTAATAACGAATGCAAAGAAAAATATGCTTATCCTATAGAGAATGTTTATGAAATAAAACAATCAATAGGATTAACTGAATTAAAAGAAAAATTTAATTTTACTGCACCACAATCATTTGCTTATGGAGAAAAGTATAATAGTTTATTGAAATATATTGAAGAAATTGGAGCACAAAAACTATATTAAGGAGTAATATCAATGAAAAGAAAATGCATAGAGTTATTTGCTGGAGCGGGAGGACTAGCTCTAGGATTAGAAAAAGCAGGATTTGAAGAAATAGGATTAGTAGAAATAGATAAAAAAGCATGTGATACATTAAGATTAAATAGACCAAATTGGAATGTAATAGAAGAAGACATTGTGAAATTTTCAGAGAAAGATTTATTAAAAGAATTTAACTTGAAAAAAGGTGAATTAGATTTACTATCAGGAGGATATCCTTGTCAGTCATTTAGCTATGCTGGTAAAAAGTTAGGTCTAGAAGATGTTAGAGGAACTATGTTCTTCTATTATGCTGAGTTTTTAAGACAATTACAACCAAAAATGTTTTTAGCTGAAAATGTAAAGGGCTTAACTACACATGATGGTGGAAGAACAATTCAAACAATGGTTGATGTATTTGAAGATTTAGGATATAGAGTTGAATGGAAAGTTTTGAATGCATGGGATTATGGAGTTGCAGAAAAAAGACAAAGGGTTGTTATAATAGGAACTAGAAATGACCTAAAAGGGATTGTTAAATTTGAATACCCAAAACCACATGACTATAAACCGGTATTAAGAGATGTACTACAAAATGTTCCAGAATCAATTGGAGCAAAATATCCAGAAAAAAAGAAAAAAGTATTTGATTTAGTTCCACCTGGAGGATATTGGAGAGATTTACCAGATGATGTGGCAAGAGATTATATGAAATCTTGTTATTTTATGGGAGGAGGAAGAACAGGAATTGCAAGAAGAATATCTTGGGACGAGCCTTCATTAACTTTAACTTGTTCGCCAATGATGAAACAAACAGATAGATGTCATCCAGATGAAAGTAGACCTTTTACTACAAGAGAATATGCAAGAATTCAATCATTTCCAGATGAATGGAATTTTTCAGGAAAAATGAATGATATATATAAGCAAATAGGAAATGCTGTACCAGTACAATTAGCAAAAGAAGTAGGTTTATCAATAATGAATGCTTTAAATAAAGGAGTGATTGAAAATGTGGAATCTTAATTTTATAACAAGAGAAAATTTGAAAGAGCATATAAGAAATACAATATCTACATATGAAAAAACTTTAGATGGAATTGATTTAAGTAAATTCAATTCAAATATTGTAGATCCAATAAAAATGGTATTTGATAGTAAAGTTTATAGAAAAAGTTTTGAAGAAGTAATAAAAGATGAATTAGTAAGGCAGAGAGATAAGACAAACTCTAATGCTATTGGTTATTTTCATCAAAATATGTTTAAATACATAGAAAACTGTGAAGTACCTAAAGAAGGTTTTGATGTTATTTATACGAAGAAAGATGGAAATAAAATATATGTAGAAATGAAAAATAAGCATAATACAATGAATTCTTCATCATCACAGAAAACATATATGAGAATGTTGAATAAAATTGCTAAAGAAACTACAGCAGAATGTTTTTTGGTAGAAGCAATTGCTAAAAATAGTCAAAATATAGTTTGGAAAGTTTCAGTAGATGGAGAAAGAGTTGAAAACAAGAGAATAAAAAGAGTTTCATTAGATAAATTTTATGAGATTGTAACTGGAGATAATGAAGCGTTTTATAAAATATGTATGGAACTTCCTAAACTAATTGATGAAATTATAGAAGAAAATAAAGAACTACAAGTTGGTTCTGATACAGTAATTAATGAATTAAGAGAGAAAAATCCAGATTTATTAAAGGCATTATATTTATTGGCATTTAAAGAATATGAAGGTTTTGATAAATAAAATAGTTCTAAAGGAAAGGCAAAATAAGAAATGTTATATAAATTCTTGTTTTGCTTTTTTGCATAAGAATATAATTTTTTTAAATATATAGTATAAATAAAGGGGTTAAAATACAGATGGAAGTTTTTAGTACTACATGGGTAGATGGAAAGATTAATGATATAAATGAATTAATTAATCTTAATAGAACTAGAAAATTTGCATATATATTGGATACTAATTTTGTTATATATGCAAGAGCTTATGTAGAAGACAGAGAAAAATTTAAGAAGGAAAATAAAGAGCTGTACAATGAATTTATAGAAGCTGTGAATTACTTAAGAAACCAAAATCTTATATTTTATCAGTTTGGATGTGAAGAATCTTCAAGAGATAAAAAACAGGGGAAACTTAATATTGAAAAATATAAATATACAGTAAAATGCTTAAATACAATTTTAAATAAAAAATTTAATGATACTATTATAACAGATGATTTTGCATATGAAATTATTGAAGATAGCAAAGTAAATGTAATAAAAAGCAACAAAATGTTTGGAATAAAATTAATGATAGCATATGCGAGTTTAATGAAGGCATTTATAATAAAACATTTTGATAATAATTTAACAAAAGAAGAAAAAATTTATAAGTATGTTAATTATTTAGATAAAGAATTAAATATTATGTCTCCTATGGAAATTACATTTGCATTTCATTATGTGCGACAGGCATGTCGTTTAGCTAATCGGTGAAAGTCCGTATTGGAGGTAT
>CAOKEO010000055.1 GCA_948467495.1 uncultured Clostridium sp. | reverse complement strand
ACTATTATGGTAAAAAGAACTTGATAAGACCTGAAAAGAACGGCTTGGAGAAAATAAAAGAGTATTCTCAGTCCAACATAAATAAAATATGGCAGTTACTAAAAAAAGCATTTTCAATAGCTTCTTCTCCGTCTGTTAGACTTATACCTTTTAATATTATGAATGACGAAAACCTAAAGAAACCTACTTCAACTAAAAAAACTAAAAAAGTATATCCACTTACACAAGAAGAAAGGGAAAAACTAGAACAAATATTAGACAACGAAGAACGTAACCACCCTTACAGAAATATTGTAAAAATAGAATGGATAACAAGTATGCGAATAGGCGAAGTTTTAGCACGTTCAAAAGATGATTATAATAAAGACGAAAAGACATTACATATTCATAATACAGTAACAAAAGACAAGAACGGAAAACTAATTTTAGGCAAATATACTAAAACCTATGACAAGAAAACAGGTATAGATAAAGGAGAACGTAATTTCACAGTAGATGAGGAATTAGAAAAATTATTGGATACTTTAACAACAGAAGAAATAAATAACATATATGGTTTGTTATTTTGGAATTATGAGAAAAATACATTTATAAATCCTAGAAGGATAAATGACTGGCTTGAAAGTATAAACAAAAAGTATAAAATTTCTGATAAGAAGCTACACAACCATAGACTAAGACACGATAGAATTACACAATGGAAAGAAGCGGAAATGGATATTTCTGCAATTCAATATTTAGCAGGTCATGTAGAAGATAGCGAAGTTACAGATGTTTATATAGATGTTTCACAAGACTTTGCATTTGAACAATTAAAGAAATTAAAAAAGGCAAGTTAATTAAATTAACTTGCTACTGCATTACTATTGCATTATTTTTAATAAAAAAGTATTAAAAAACAGAGCTTCTTATGGCTCTGTTTTCTTACTCTGGTGCGGATGAGAGGACTCGAACCTCCACGTCGTTGACACTGGTTCCTAAGACCAGCGCGTCTACCAGTTCCGCCACATCCGCATATTCACTAACGATATTTATATTAGCACATTTTGATCTTATTTGTCAAGACATTTCATTACATTTTATAGATTGCAATACACAATTAGTCCGCCAATCATTGCTATAACAAATCCTAATATTTTTAAGCCGTTGAGAAGCATCATTTTGATCTCCAAAACCAAAAAATTTCTTTGTCAAAATGCGTGCATCATATATAAAAATAATTCCTATTAACACCAAAGATAAACCAATTAATTTAATAATTACTTGTAACATTTTAATCAACATCCTTTTTCTTTTCTCTTCCATCATACTATGTTAAAGTCAATATGTCAATAGTTTTTAATATGACTTTATTTTCTTGTAAACTTATGTTACAATAGGAAAAAAGAGGAGGATTTTTATGAGACAAAGTAATCGGAATTACAATGATATCACTAGTTATCACCATTATTGTTTTGTTGATATTAGCGACGATAAGTATAACAACTTTGATGGGAGAAAATGGCATAATAACAAAAGCAAATACAGCCAAAACCAATATAGAAAAAGCAAATATCGAAGAACAATTACAAATGGCAGTTATCGCAAGTTATGACCAAAATGGAAATTTAAACATGAATAAGCTGAAAGAAGAGTTAGCAAAAGTACAAGGAGATATTACAATAACAGATACAAATGAAGGAAATTCAGTGAAAGTAATAGTGGATGGATATACATTTGAAATAGATGAAGGAGGAAGTATTATTCCAGAAGAGGGAAATCAAGGAGGAGAAACTCCAAATCCACCAGTAGAGGAAACAGGAATAACAGCAAAAGATATTGCCAATAGTACAAATAAAAGTGAATATTATGGTGCAACTGTAACTGGGTATGAATGTCCAAATAGTACAGGAATTAATGCATGGAAAATATTTTATGCGGATAGTAGTAATATTTATTTAATAGCAGATGACTATATTCGTTATGATTATTGTCCGTCATCTCCAACTGGCGAGATTACCAAATATGATGATTATAAATTATCAATGAAAGGAAATATGATTATCAATTATCAAAATGGTTCAGAGCATATTACAGATGCTAAAATAAAAGCGTTAAATAATGATTATTTTAATGTAAAAAAATATTCGAGTACGAGAGAGAACATGAAAGCAGTAGCTTATATGTTAGATGCAAATGTTTGGAAAGTATTTCAAGGAGATAAAGCAGAATTTGCTATAGGAGGACCAACAATAGAAATGTTAATGAAATCTTATAGTCAAAAATATAATGTGGATTATAGAGCACAAGCAGGTAATAGTATAGGATATCATATGAGTAACGATGGAGGAACTACTTGGTTTGAGTTTGACGTAAAATTTAGTGAGAGTGACGATTTATATATGATAAGAAGTATTGATAGAGCTTTTTCTATGTGGATTGCATCGCCTTGTATGTATGATCCGAATAATAAATCAGATAAGTTGTTAGTTATGGCATATAATGGTACGATTAGTGAGAACTCATATGATGGAACATTGACAGGATTTCGTCCAGTTGTTTGCTTGAATTCCAATGTCGAATTAGAGAAAAATTCAAATGGTACTTATCATATAAAATAGATAAATAATTATTGACAAATTTGTATTTTTCTTGTATGATAAACCAAAAGGGGAGGAAAAAGAAATGAAGAAAAAAATAAGTATTATTGTTTTAATTTTATTAGTTTTTATGATAATTCCATTTCAAGTACAAGCTGCTGAAATAGATGTATCAAATTGCACCAGTGAGGATTTAATAACTACTTTTAAAGTAGAAGGGATTACGGATTATGATGTTACAAAATACAATAAAAAGAATGACAAAAGAATTAATATCTATGTGTTTAGGGGAGACGGATGCAGAAATTGTGAAAACTTTTACAAGCATTATGTTGCTAAAAAATTATTAGATAGTCATGGAGATAAAATAAAAATAATCAGTTATGAAGTAAAAAATAATCCTCAAAATTTCAGATTATTAAATGCAGCAAAAACGTTATTAAATGAACAATCTAATACCTATGCTACACCAACTGTGTTTATTGGAAATAAAACATTTTCTGGTGACTTAGTAGTAAATAATGCAGAACAAAAACAAACAGAAATGGAAACGGCAATCAATGCTTTATATAATAGTAACAATAGATATGATATCATAGAAGAATTAACTTGTAAAAATGCATTTACAGATGATATCGCTAATATTACCTTAACAAGTGCTAAAAAATTAGATAAACATTATGTGTTAAAAACAAACAGAGTAGATTACCAAAATTTAAAATTAGAGGAAACATACAATTATATTATTGGTTATGATATTTCTATGTATAATGGAAATGTAGTTGTTCCATTAAGCAATGGTTCTTTTAAAATTAGAATTCCTATTAGTGCTAAATATCTTACCTATAAAGTTGGATATGTAAAAAATGGAAAAATTCAAGAAGAATTTGAAGCGACTTATGACAATGGATTTGTTGAGTTCACAACAACTCATTTATCAGAATATGTGGTATATGGAACCAATACTCCAAAACCAGATTCTAAACCTGATACAAATCCAAAACCAGATGCCAAACCAGATGTAAATCCAGATTCAAAACCAGATGTGAATCCAGATTTAAAGCCAGATACCAAGCCAGATAATAATCAAAATCTTAAACCAGATACGAAACCAGTTGTAAATGAAAATGAAAATGTAGATCAAAATGCTGATACAAACATAAATCAAAAGGAAGAGACGAATAATGTCATTAAGAGTCAAGAAACTGGAAAAGAACAAAATCCTAAAACATTTGATGGAATACAAATTTATATCATATTATTAGGACTAGGTTGTAGTTCTCTTATAGGAAGTCTTGTTCTATTTAAGAAAAAAAGAATTTAATTTTTAAAGAGGGTGTCCTAAACTGTCATACAGAAAAGATGATGTTGGGAGCCCTCTTTTTGGGAGTGTTAAATGAAATTAGATTTAAAAAAGCGAAATATTTTTTTATTTGGGATGATATTGCTATCAAGTCTTGTAATTATTTATAGTTTAATCAATATTGCTATTTGGCTTTGGGACGATTATAAGGCAATGAAAGAAGCTAATCAGATAGAAAAAGATACAGTTGTAACTGAAATAGCAGATACTGAAGTGGCACAAGATGAAAAAGAAGTGGATGAGAAACAAATATCTGATTTTGATCCATATTGGGATTTTATAAAAATGAATTATCTAGAAGTAGATTTTTCTAATTTAATAAAAGTAAATCCAGAGGTGGTAGCTTGGATTTCAGTGGCAGGAACCAATATTAATTATCCTGTGGTTCAGCATGCTGATAATGAATATTATTTGCATCATTCATTCAATGGTTCTAAAAATGGAGCAGGTTGGGTATTTTTAGATTATCGTAATAACCTTGAAAATCTAAACAAAAATACCATCATTTATGCTCATAATAGAAAAGATGGTTCTATGTTTGGAAGCCTTAGAAGGGTATTAGATAGTGATTGGTATGAAAATAAAAGTAATTATGTGGTAAAAATGTCTACCAAGAATGAAAACAATTTATGGCAAGTATTTAGTGTGTATCGAATTCCTGTTACAAGTGACTATCTTGAAATAAATTTTTCAGAGGATGATAGATTTTTTGAGTTTTTAAATAAAATGAAAGAACGTAGTATATATGACTTTAAAACAACAGTGAATGCAAATGATAGAATATTGACACTTTCTACTTGTTATAATAAAAAAGAAAGAGTGGTAATGCATGCTAAACTGATAAAAAGCCAGAAAAGATAGTTAAAAAAGATTAAATTTCTCGAAAGGAAAGTATTTAAAAGATGATAGCTCCAGTGGAAAAAAATAAAGAATATGTAGTAGATATTATAGATAATGGGTTTTCAGGAGAAGGAATTGCAAAGATAAATCATTTTACTATTTTTATTCCTAATGCTATAAAAGGTGAAAAAGTGAAAATAGTAGTAGTTAAGGTTTTATCATCCCATGCTTTTGGAAAAATGATAGAAATCATAGATCCTTCTAATAAGAGAGTGGGAAGTGACTGTCAAACCTATAAAAGATGTGGTGGTTGTAATTTAAGGCATATTCAGTATGAGGAAACTTTAAAAATGAAACAAAATGCGGTACAAAGTTTAGTCGATAAAATGTTAAAAAATAGAATAAAAGTGAAATCAGTTAGACGGCATGGATAATCCTTATCATTATAGAAATAAAGCACAATATCCAATTGGCAGGGATAAAAACGGTAAACCTATCATGGGAGTGTTTGCCAATAGAACCCACGAAATTATACCAATACAAAGTTGTTTAATTCAGAATCAGACATCAGAGAAACTAGCAAAGTTTATATTTGATTATATTGTAAAAAATAAAATTAGTATTTATGATGAAAAGACGAAAAAAGGTCTTATAAGGCACATTGTAACTAAAATTGGTGTTAGGACTGGCGAAATGATGTGCATATTAGTGATAAATGGAGACAAAATACCAAAGGAAAAAGAATTAGTTACTGAAATAATTAGCTGTTTTCCCAAAGTGAAAACTATTGTAAAAAATATTAATAGAAAAGATACAAATGTAATTTTGGGTCAAGAAAATATTAGTGTATATGGCGAGGGGTATATCAAGGATGAGTTAGGAGATTATGTGTTTAGAATTTCTCCCTTGTCTTTTTATCAGGTAAATCCAGTACAGGCAGAAACTTTATACCAAATAGGAGTGGAAGCGGCTAAAATTACAAAAAAAGATACTGTTTTTGATTTATATTGCGGAATTGGGACCATTTCTTTGTTTATGTCCAAATTTGCTAAAAAGGTATATGGCGTTGAAATTGTAAAAGAAGCTATAAATATGGCAAATGAAAATGCAAAATTGAATCAAGTGAAAAATGTAGAGTTTTTGGTAGGTGATGTGGAAGAGGTTTTGGAGGATTTAATATATGGACACAAGGTTATTCCTGATGTTGTTATGGTAGATCCGCCTAGAAAAGGATTGGATGGTAAATGTATAGAATATTTACTAGCAATTCGTCCTAAAAGATTGGTTTATATTAGTTGCAATCCTGCTACTTTGATGAGAGATTTGGCTAAGTTAGAGGCTTTATATGAGCTGAAAAGTATAGAGCCAGTGGATATGTTTCCGTTTACTGTACACGTTGAGTGTTGCTCGGTGCTATATCTAAAAGATTCGATGAAATAGTTGTGTTTACTGCTTTTGAAGATTTTGTTAGTTTTGAGAGAAAAGGCAAAAATAAGGTTAAAAGAGTTGAAAATAATAAAATTAAGGTAACGATAGAAGTTGATATGGTGTGTGGAGTAGTAAATTTTTAATTAAAATAATTTATAATGTTTGGAGATAAAACTTAATTGGAAGTGTTTGTAAAAGCACTTTCTTTTTTTAGAATTTTATGTTAAAATAATAGCAAAATAAATAATTGGAGATGAGAGTTAAATGGAAAAAATTATAGTTTTGGGAACAGGAACAGCAAGTGTTATAGAGAATTTTAATACTTGTTTTGTATTGGAAAATAGTAATAAAGAATATTTATTAGTAGATACAGGTGGAGGAAATAGAATATTAGGACAATTTAAAAAGGCAAATATAGATTTAACTAAAATTCATAATATATTTATATCACACAAACATATTGACCATTTATTTGGTATGTTATGGATATATAGATTTGTAGATTTAGCAATGCAAAAAGGTACTTATGAAGGAGTTTTAAATATTTATTGTCATGATGAAGTAGCAAAAATTATAAGAGAACAAATACATACTTTGTTAAGAAAGAGTCAACAACAATTTATAGATAAGAGAATCTTTATTAATATTGTAAATAATCATGAGAAAGTTAAAATTTTAAATTATGAATTAGAATTTTTAGATATTATTTCAAAAAGTGATAAACAATATGGATTTAAGACAACATTAAATAATGGAAAAACACTTGCTTTTTTAGGAGATGAACCATTAGATGAAAAATTATATAATGATGTAAAAAATATAGATTATTTGTTACATGAAGCATTTTGTTTAGAAACTGAATCAGATAAATATAAACCAAGAGAGAAGAATCATGATACAGTACAATATGCAAGTATAAAAGCACAAAATATAGGTGCAAAAAATTTAGTATTATGGCATACACAGGAGAATTTAGGAAAAGATAGAAAAGGTTGTTATATAAAAGAAGCTAAAGAGAATTTTACAGGAAATGTATATGTTCCAAATGATTTTGAAGAAATAATTTTATAGGAGAAGATAATGGATAGTTATGTTAAAAAATTTCCTAAAACATCAGATTTTGAATGTAATAATTTTTTCAAAGGTTATTATTTAAGTGATGGAAAATTGGGAATAGAAGTAGATTATATAGATATGATGACAGGACATGAGTTTTATCAAACAGAATCTGAAAGTATACATATATATTACATATTAGAAGGAAATGGAAAAGCTAATATTAATGGTAAAATATATGATATAGAAAGTGGAGATACTATTGAAATTCCAGCAAATACAGAATTTGCATTTAAAGGAAAGTTGAAAATGATAGAGATTATGAATCCACCATTTAATCCTAATACACATATTGATACAAGAAAAAATGATTTATAGGAAAGGTGAGAAATTATGAGTGAAATAGTAGAGAATATAAAAGAAGAATTGATTAAAAGATGTAATACATATAATCAAAAATATAATTATGATTTTTGAACGACCATATTAAATATGTTGTAAAAAATTCTATAGAATTAGCAAAAAAATATGAAGCTGATGTTGAAATTGTAGAATTAGGAGCATTATTACATGATATAGCGATGCCATCAGAAATTGGACCTAGAGAAGAACATAATATTTATGGAGTGAAAATAACAGATGAATTATTAACAAAATTAGATTATCCACAAGATAGAAAAGAAAGGGTTAAAGAATGTGTATTAAGACATAGAGGTAGTAAAGATTTGCCTAGAAATACCATAGAAGAACAATGTGTAGCTGATGCTGATGTTATGGCACATTTTGATTGTATTCCTTCTTTATTTCATTTAGCATTTGGTAAAAATGAAATGGGCTTATCAATAGAAGATGGAACTGAATTTGTAAAGAAAAAGCTAGAAAGAGATTATAATAAATTGAGTTCAAGAACTAAAGAAATATTAAAAGAAAGATATGAAAATATAATAAAAGTACTTTTTATTAAATAATATAATGAAGCAGTTATTCTATATAAAAGAGTAACTGCTATTTTTAAAGGAATATAAAAACAAACGTTTGACAATATACAAATAATGTTATATAATAGTCAAAAATAATCGAGGAAGTGGTATTATGCAAGAAAATAAATTGGCTCTATTTGAGGAAAGAGAAATAAGAAGAAAATGGTACAATGAAGATTGGTATTTTTCAGTAGAAGATGTTGTTCAAATTTTAACAGATTCTGTGGATGTTAAACAATATATAAAAAAGCTAAAAGCTAGAGATGAAGAACTAAATAACAACTGGGGTACAATTTGTACCCTAGTTGAAATGACAGCAAAAGATGGAAAAAGAAGAAAGATAAGAACTGCAGACACTAAAGGAATATTGAGAATTATACAATCTATTCCATCGCCTAAAGCAGAACCTTTTAAACTATGGTTAGCACAAGTAGGAAGTGAAAGATTAGATGAAATTGTAAATCCAGAACTTGCTATTAATAGAGCAAAAGAAACATATATAAGAAAAGGATATGAAGATACATGGATTGCTCAAAGATTAAAATCAATAGATAGTAGGAAGGAATTAACTGATACATGGAAAGAAAGAGGAGCAAAAGATAGAGATTATGCAATATTAACAGATGAGATATACAAAAGTACATTTAATATGAATACCACTCAATATAAAGAATTAAAAGGAATTAATAAAACCAAAAGAAATTTAAGGGATAGTATGGGAAAACTAGAACTTGCAATAACAAATTTAGCAGAAGTAACAGCAAATGAAATGCATAATACTAACAATAGCTTTGGATTAGAAGAATTAAAAGATGATGTACAAGAAGCAGGAAAAATAACAGGAAAAGCTAGAAAAGAAATAGAAGGAAAGATAGGAAAGAAAGTTGTAGAAAAAACAAATTATAAAAAATTGATTAGCAAAGGAGAAAAACAATTGCCGAAGGATAGGAGATAGATTAATGTTACTAGAATATATTATAAAAGGTTGTGCACATTTTTTGAGAGTATAGAAAAAGTTGTGTAAATAAATCCTTCCGTGATAAAATAAAAAATA
>CAOKEO010000054.1 GCA_948467495.1 uncultured Clostridium sp. | reverse complement strand
ATCTCCCTTTGGTCGATTGCGTAAGTTATCCGTAACTCACTTCGTTCGAACGGCTAACTTAATATCCTGGTTTCTTTAACAATTTGAACATATTCTTTTTGTATTCTTCTACTCCTGGTTGATTAAATGGATTGACACCTAATAGCATTCCTGATACAGCACATGCCTTTTCAAAAAAGTAAATTAGTTCCCCTATATTTTTTTCATCTAATTGATCCATTTTTATTAGCATATTGGGAACCTCTCCTGTTACATGTGCTTTTATGGTTCCTTCCATTGCTTTTTTATTGACATAGTCTAATCCTTTTCCTGCTAAGTAGTTTAGACCATCTAAATTGTCATCATCTGGATGGATGGTAATATCTGTATTAGGATTTTCAATGGCTATTACGGTTTCAAATAAATTTCTTTTTCCTTCTTGTATATATTGTCCCATAGAATGCAAATCAGTTGTAAAATCAACTCCTGCTGGGAATATTCCTTTTTTGTCTTTTCCTTCACTTTCTCCAAATAGCTGCTTCCACCATTCTGTGAAATAATGCATTTTGGGCTCATAGTTTACTAATATTTCAATATTTTTATTTGTTTTATATAAAATATTTCTAGCTACAGCATATTGATAACATTCATTATATTTTAAATTGGAGTCATTATATCTTTCTTGACCTATACATGCTCCTTCCATTAATTTATCAATGTCAATTCCTGCCGTAGCTATTGGAAGCAATCCAACTGCTGTTAATACCGAATACCTGCCACCTATATTGTCTGGTACAACAAATTGTTCATATCCTTCATTATCTGCTAATGTTTTTAAAGCTCCTTTTTCTTTATCTGTTGTAGCATAAATTCTACTTCTTGCTTCATCAATTCCATATTTATTTTCTAATATTTCTCTAAAAATACGAAAGGCAACTGCTGGTTCTGTTGTGGTTCCTGATTTCGAAATAACATTAACGGAAAAATCCTTATTTCCAATATAATCAATTAATTCATTGATATAATTAGGACTCAAATTATTTCCTACATATAAAATTTGAGGATATTTTCTTTGTTTATCAGGAAGCATATTATAAAAAGAACTTGTTAGACTTTCTATCACTGCTCTGGCTCCTAAATAAGATCCTCCTATTCCGATAACCACTAAAATATCAGATTCTTTTTTTATTTTCTTGGCTGCCTTTTTTATTTTGGCAAATTCCTTCTTGTCATAATTAGTTGGTAGCTCAAGCCATCCTACAAAATCTTTTTCGTTGTTAGCTCTCCTATGCAAATCTTTATGGATATTTTCAATTTGTTCTTTGTATGCTAAAATACTCTTTTGTGCTACTTCACTGTTTTTTAGATTCAACTTTATTTCTGCCATGTTATCATTCCTCTTTTCTTTTTCATATTTCTGAAACTATTATATAGAAACAGTGGCAAGAATTCAAGTTTCTTTTCAATTTTTTTTATTTTTCCATAATTATTCAGAGGTGATATATTTCAATATAGAAGCTTTTATTGCAAAAAACAAGACGTCCTAAATCATTACATTTTTCTGTAATGATTCAGACAATTCACGGTTAAATTACGGATAAGAAAAGCAAACTTATTATTCACTAATAAGTTTGCTTTTGTCTCCTTTTATTATCTTTGCGTGATTCTTTTTCTATTTTTTAAGTTTTTAAAATCGATTATATTTTCATCATTTGCACTTTCTTTTTCTCTATTGTTCACTTGGATTTTATTGGATAATTCTAAATAACTATCTTTTAAGTTTGTCAACATGTCATTCATTTGGACAATTTGTTCGGTATAATCTATTTTTGTCATTTCTTCCCTTATTATTTCTCTCATAGTAGAAGTATCATCTTTTAATTCCTGTTGATTTGATTGGATTTTCATATTATTGACTGCATTTACTATTTTAGCCAAATAGTTATTTTGCTTTTTAATAAATTTCTCCATTGTTTCTGGCTTATCATATTCTTCTGCTACTTTTTGTATGTATTTATTTTCTTCTCTTGGTATATGATAATTTGTTTTTTCTAGTTTTAATATAGCTTTTCCCAATACTCTGGTAACAGGAATAATTTTAGTGGTACTGATTTCTTCTATTTCTGCGTTTGCCCCATAACCATAGGAATAACTTTCACTATAACTCTTTGCTTTGGTTTTCTTTTTGTTTAAGATAGCACCAATAATTTCCCCTCCTACTGTTTGTATTGATTTTTTTACTTCATTTAATTCATGAATTTTTGTTGTTTCTGCGTTTACTACTAAAACCGTAGAGTCCATGATAGTAGATAATAGGATACTGTCTGTTACTAATTTACAAGGTGGGGCATCTACAACAATAATATCATAGGCTGTTTTTAATAAGGCTATTAATTCCTTCATATTACTTGAACCAAGTAACTCAGATGGATTGGGTGGTATGGTTCCATTTGGTAGAATATGTAGATTTGGTATTTTAGTTTCTTGGATATAATCTTTTCCTAATCTTATATCTTTTTTCAAATTTCCTGTCATAACCTGTAAGTAATTAGAAAGACCTTTTATGTTTTTTACTTTTACGATTCTATGTGCTCTTCCTTTTCTCATATCTGCATCAATTAGTAAAACCTTTTTGTTGGTTTTCGCAAAAGAAGTCGCTATATTAGCAGAAACCCAACTTTTTCCCTCTTGTGGAGTACAACTTGTAACTAATACTGTTTTAGCATTTTTAGCTGAATTCATATATAAAATATTAGTTCTTATATTATTTAGACATTCTGTAATATAATTTTTGCCATTTTTAGTTTGAATAATTTCTTGATTTTTATCATGATATACAGGTATGCTTCCTAAACTTTTAACATAAATATAATTTTCTATATCTTCCTCTTTTTTTAATGTATTGTCAAATACATAAATTATCATGATGTAGGCAAATGAAATAACCATTCCTGCTATTAAAAATATGGCAATATCTTTCGTATGGTGTATGTTATATGGTTGCATTGGTAATTGTGCTTCATCTACTACACCAATATTATTCAAATTGTATATTTCTTTTATTTCTTTTAAGAAAACACTTGATAATTCATTGGTAATTTCCATTGCTGTTTGCGGATTCGTATTGCTAATGGATATTTCTATAATATAAGATTCGTCCACAATTCTTACTTTCATTTGACTTAATAATTGTTTTTCTGTCATATCTAATCCCAAGTTACGAATGGTCTGTTTTAATATTTTTGAATTTTGTGCAATACTACTATAAGTAGTGATTAATTCTGAATTGATTAGTAATTCTATATTGGTTAATTCTCTACTTTCATAAGTATCATTTGGAATTAGTAATAAAGTGGATGTAGCCTGATATTTAGGAACTACAAAATGATAGGTATAGATATATCCAAATACCATAAATACTATTAAAATACATAAGACAATTACTTTTTTACTTACTAAAATATCCAGCACTCTTTTAATTTCTATGCTTTCGTTTTTCTTCATATTTTTTTCCATATTTATCACCTATTTTATATTATACCTTATTTTGGCAATTATTTCAACCTTTTATGTAAAATTAGTGAAAATTATGGTAATTATTCAGAAATGATATATTTGAATTAGAACGTTTTATTGCCAAAAACAAGACGTCTAAAACGTTACAAATTATATGAATTTTTCTTTTATTTTAATATTTCATCCATAACTTTAGCCAAATATTTCATACTTGTTAAACATTGTTCCATTGTATTTCCTGTTGCTCCCACCTCAATTATATTGGCATATTTTGCAGTATGTTGATTATACCTTGATTTTGTTAGCATAATCGGTTTAAACAATCCTGGATACATTTCTTCTGCTTTTTGTTGTACTTTAATCGCAAATTTCAAATTTTGATTCCAATTTGGATGCCACAATCCTCCATCATTTGTTCCGTATTACAAACATAATTTGTGCTGCTACATCATTTTCTCCAATTTTAACAATGGGAGCATAATCACTTCTACTGCCAATAGCATCTCGATGTAAATCTATTACAATATCAGATGGTGTAGTTTTTAAAATATTTTCTACTGTTGCTAATGAACGTGTATATGATCCATTATAAGCTGGATAATCATGGTAAGATGTATTGTGAATTATATTATGGTGATATTGTTTTAACTGATTTTCCAATTCTGTTCCTACCCTAGTTACTGTAAAATTCAAATCAATTGTTCGAAATGTTCCTGTAGGTGTATATGGATACTTATCACTTGAAGTATAACTTTCACAACTATGCGTGTGAAATAGTACCACATTTTTATTTTCAATTGTAATATCTGGGTTGAGAATTTCGTCTGTTAATTCATAATTTGTTTCATTTTTTATCTTTACCTTTCCATATTCTCTGTGATACGTTTCTTTGATTGGATTATTGGTTATAACTTGTGTATTAAGACCTGTTTGAGCCACTTGTATTTCTTCTTGTTTTTCTTCCTCTTGATTTTTCGGTACCTCTTTTTTTATATTTTCTTGTTCTTCTTTTTGTTTTTCTTCTATTGTTTCCATTCCTTGTATTGAACTAATTTGTGTTTTCAAAATTCCTTGTAACAAGTTTTCTTTGTTTGCTTCTTCTTTTTGTCCTTCTTGGTCTGTTTTATCTTCCTTAGACATTGTGGTAACAGTTTGTCCCAAACATTCCAACATACTATTTTCTGAAAATACTTTTTGTACTATCTTTTCTTTTTTATTCGATTGTTGCATACATTTACTTGCTAAAATTACTACTATAATAGTTGCTATCATTCCTATCAAATATTTCTTGATATCTTTCATTTTTAGTACCGTAACATTAAACATACTTTTCTCCTTGTCCTAATCTCAAATCTCATATCTATATTTTATTCTAATTTTCTGAAATTTATGACAAGTAGATAGTAATCGAAAACAAAAAAAGGTAACTATTCAGCGGTGATTCATTTCAATCAGAAAGTTTCTATATTTTTTATTGCCAAAAAATAAGTCCTCTGAATCGTTTAAAAAAAGTTTATCGTTTCTAAAAAATCGATAAACTTTTTTCTATTTTAACTATGTTACTTTAACTTTTCTTCTAACAAATCTGCCAATTGTTGTGCTTTTTGGGTTATGTACTTTTGGTCTTCTCCTTCTATCATAACTCTTACTAGAGGTTCTGTTCCAGAAGGTCTAATCAGAACTCTACCATTTCCTGCAAATTCCTTTTCCAATTGTTGTATGGCTTCTTTTATCTCACTTTCTTTATCGTAATCATATTTTTTATCACTATTTACTTTTGCATTTACTAAAATTTGTGGATATAGTTTTACCATATCACCTAATTCTGAAGCTTTTTTTTGTGTTTCAAAAATAGCTTTTACCAACATCAAAGAAGTTAATATTCCATCTCCTGTTGGATTATAGTCCAATAAAATAATATGCCCTGATTGTTCTCCCCCTAAATTATAACCTTCTTTCAACATTTTTTCTAATACATAACGATCTCCTACACTGGTTTGTAATAAATTCATACCATTTTTTTCTACATATTTATTCAGCCCTAAATTACTCATAACGGTTGCTACTATCGTATCTTGATGCAATTGTCCTTTTTCCCTCATATTATGAGAAATAATCGCTAGCAATTTATCTCCATCGATTTCATTTCCCTTTTCATCAATGGCTAAACATCTATCTCCATCACCATCATAAGCAATTCCTAAACTTAATTGGTTATCTAGTACATATTTTCTTAATCCTTCCAAATGAGTAGAACCGCAATTCTGATTGATATTAATGCCATCTGGATGATTATTTATCATTTTATAATTAATTCCTAATGCCTTAAAAACTTTCTCTGCTACCACAGAAGTAGCTCCATTAGCAGTATCAATTCCTACCACAAAATCTTCTCTTTTATTTTTTTCTATCACATCATCAAAACATTTTCTGAAAAAATAGACATATTCCTCGATTAAATCCAACGCATATTCTGAAACACCAATTTTATCATTGGCAGCCGTTAATTCATTCCACTTTCCAGAATCCATCACTTCTTCAATTTCTTCTTCTAATGTATCAGGAATTTTCATTCCCTTGTTACTAAAAAATTTAATTCCATTAAATTCATATGTATTATGTGAGGCAGAAATAACAACACTAGCATCGGCATTAAGTTTTCTCGTTAAATAGGCAACTGCTGGTGTTGGTAATACTCCCAATAATTTCACATTAGCACCATAACTTAAAAATCCTGCCACCATAGCACTTTCAATCAAGGTTCCTGATATACGAGTATCTCTCCCTATTAAAATGGTTGGCGTATGATCTGTATGCTTTGATAACACATAAGCTCCTGCTTTTGCCACTTTATATACTAACTCGGGTGTTAATTCTGTATTGGCAATCCTTCTAATTCCATCTGTCCCAAAATATTTTCTCATATTTTTGCAACACCTTACTTTCTTTTCCACTTCATCATCCATTTTTCTTTTTGGGTTAATTTAATTTTATTCGGTTCTTCTCTATCTATTCTTTTATTTTGTAATACTAATTTAGGATTTATAGTTGTTAATTGTTCCAACTCTTGTTTTCCAATAATTTGTGTTATTTTTTCTAAGATTTGTGGCATTCTAGGATAAATTGTATTAGGTCTATGTACATCTGTGCCTAAAAAATGAACCATATGATTTTCCAAGAGTTTTTTTACAATGATTTGTGCCTTTGGTCCATAATATCCTATTATACTAGCATAATTTGCTTGCATCAATACACCTTTTTCAATTAAATCATAAATTAATTCTGTATCTTGTTGAACATATATATATCTTTCTGGATGTGCTAATATGGGAACTATTTTATATTGCATCATCTCATACACGACATTATACAAATTCATAGGTTCTATATTAAGTGGCATTTCAAAAAGTACATAACTGGTATCATTAATAGTAGATGCTTTTTGTTCTTCTAACAATGATATCATATTTTCTGACAAATAAATTTCATTTCCAAGGTATAATTTCATATCAGAATTTTCTTCTTGAAGCTTTTGGTAAATAATATTAATCCACATTTCACGTTCTGGTACATTTGTCTCATAATATCCTTCCATATAATGAGAAGTCGATATAATCGCTTCAAATCCCGCTTTCTTAGCTTCTTGTATTAAATGAATGGTTTCTTCAATATTTCTTGCTCCATCATCTATGTTTGGTAATATATGTGTATGAAAGTCAATCATTTTCTTCTCCCTTTTTGAACTTTTCTTTATCCAAATATTCATTCATTTGTTTTAAAATATCTTCTGTTTTCGTTATGGATGAATTTATGTTAGATACGTTGTCTTTACTATTAGCTAAATCAAAAGATTTTATTGGTTGTATTTTCTGGTAAGTAGATGTTTGTTTAGGTGGCTGCACTGGAACAATAGAATGTTCTTTTTCGAGGTCAGTCTTTTCTCCATAGTAATAATATTTTTCCTCATATTTTTTGCCAGAAATCGGCATTTTATTAATAACAACACCTGTTATTTTGCCCCCTACATTTTCTATATTTTTAATAACCCTTTCTAACCCATCTTTTTTCGTAATTTTATGGGCAGTCACAATAATTGTAGAATCTACCATTCTAGATAAAACAACTGCATCTGTTACCAATTCGCAAGGCGTACCATCTATAATAACAATATCACATACTTTTTTTAGTTTTTCTAGTAATTTTGACATTTTCTGTGAAACTAATAATTCGGAAGGATTTGGTGGAATACTTCCTGCTGGCATTAAATATAGATTTTTTACTTCTGTTTTTTGAAGACAAGCAATAATTCCTTTTGCTTTGTCTTTAATTTGTTCCATTCCTACTTGTGATAAATAATTGGATAAACCTGGTTTAGGTGATGTTCCAAATATCACATATTGCCTTCCCTTTCTCATATCTGCATCAATTAATACTACTTTTTTTCCTGCTTGTGCAAAAGTAACGGCTAAATTAGATGCTATCCAACTCTTTCCTTCTCCTGGAAGTGTAGAAGTTACTAATAAAGTTTTTATTTTTTTATCTGTATTAATAAATTGTATATTTGTTCTTAATGTCCTAAAAACCTCTGAAATAGGAGATTTTGGATCTTTATGTGCCACTACCTCTCTTTTCATTCTTTTACTTCCTTTCGTTTCCTAAATGTTTTATCATTGGTATAGATGCTAAAACTGGCATATCGTGTATCGCTTCTATATCTTCTGCTGTCTTAATACTAGTATCTAACATATTAGCGATTATTACATAAATAATCGCAATTACAAATCCTATGGATGCAAACATGATAATATCCTTTACATGATTAATATTAGAAGGTTCTGTCGGTATTTCTGCTTCATCTACAATTTGTACATTGTTTATATTATATATTTCCTTTACTTTTTTGGTAAACACTTTTGCAATTTCATTTGCCATTATGGATGCACTATCTGGATTTTCATTGGTTACTGTTATTTCAATTAATTCGGTATCTTCTACTGCACTAACCGTTATATACTTTTTTAAAACATCTTCCTCCATCTGTATCCCTAAATTCGTCATTACTTCTCTCAATACATTTTTACTTTTTATTAATTCACTATACGTAGATACTAATTTTGAATTTAAAGACACATCTGTTGCTGTTATCATGGTATTTGTTGTTAATGATTCATCTGCTGATGACACTAATACTAAAGTTGTTGAAGAATCATACATAGGTGTTATAAACTGTACGGTATAGATAAATCCTATCGTAATGAATATTAAGATAATTAATATAATCTGAATTTTTTTACTCCAAAACATATTGAATAATTCTTTTAAATCTATCTCTTCCATATGTCTATTGTTTCCCTTTCTACTATTTTTCATTCGTTTATTTTTTCTTTCTATAGTATAACCTTAATTTTAACTTTTTGCAATATTTTGACGATTTATTTTTGTTTTTATTTTATTATGTATTTTTACCATCAGGCAAAGGACTAAAATTCCTAATAATACTCCCATAGAATCTAATATTACATCTGTGATTTGGCAGCTTCTATCTGGTACAAAACTTTGATGTATTTCATCAGAAATAGCATATAAAATACCTATTCCTAAACTAATCATAATCCTTTTAGTCTCCTTTATTGAATAGGTACTAAAAAAAGACATTACTAAAAAACCGACCCATGCATAAATGGAAAAATGTGCTATTTTTCGTATTATGCCTTCCGTTCTTTTTAAATTTTGTTCGTTTTTTTCGATTGGTATTTTTTCTAAAACAAATCTTGCAATTTTGGCACTTACATTTCCAGATTCTTCTCCATTTTGACTGGAAAAACCAAATATGATATAAAAAGTTCCTATTAACAATATCATAATAATAATTCTTATTATATTTATTTTCATTTTTCTCCTTTTTTATGCAATTTATCTATGTTTTTAAAGCTATTTAATTAGCAAATTTTACTTTTCCATTCTAAATTGGCGATTTGGTATTCTATTCTCTTGTGTTCCACTTCATGCTTTTGAATATATTGCTCTATCGTACTACTAATTTTGGTTCCCATTTCTCTTATTTCTCTTTTTAGTTCGTTTCTGATTTCTTCTTGTCGTTTTAACATGGTTGTCATATTGACATCTTTTACTATATGCATTTCACCTTTTAGTTCTTGTACGACATTTTTTGTTTCTTTCATTTCTGCCTGTAGTTCTTTTACTGTGTTTTTTGTTTCACTCATTTCTACCTGTAGTTCTTTTA
>CAOKEO010000053.1 GCA_948467495.1 uncultured Clostridium sp. | reverse complement strand
TTATATTATTGATAAAAAAAATAATAAAGTAAATGTAAGAAATGGAGAATTTGGAAAAACATTAAAAAATAATAAACAGTTAAGAAAAGAATTATATGATAATGGATTTCTAATTGATTTAAAAATAACAGGAAAGAAAATAACTTATCTTAAACTTACTCATACTTCAAGCAAAGCAAGAGTTGGTTCTTGCACATTCATTAATGAAAAGTATGCAGAAGATATGATAGCTTATCTTAGAATGAATAAAGATTTTGAAAAATATGAGGATATTGATTGGGTATCTCTTAATGCATATGAAAGTTTAGTTATGTCTTCAATAAATAAAAGAATAAAAATACCTAAAGATAGAATATGTCTTATTGCAGATGAAGAATATCCAATTACTCTATATGGTGATGTAGTTGAATTAGATGAAAACAATAATGTAATAGTAAATAAAAGAAAAATTGATAAAACATATGATGGAAAAACTTTAACAAATTGCATTTTTGATGGAGAGGGATTGAAAGATATAACCTTAAGTACAGGACACTCAATAGATTTGCTTAGAAACAGCTTTGCTAAGTCCTGCACATTAGAAACAGATATACTTTCATTTATGCAGGATAATAATGTTGAGTATTTTGAAGATATGTTTGGTAAGAAATTTTATAAAGATAATTATCCTCTTTTGATTTTAACTCCATCTTCTATTAAGTTATTCAAATTTAAGAAATGCTTCAATAACAGCATTGAAGAAACATGGAATTATTATCTTGAAAACTGTGATGAAGAATGGGGAATTGTAAAAAACGAAAAACAATCAAAATATGGAAAATATTATAATCAAATAACATATCAAGTATTGAACAGTATCAAATTAAACGAAGATGAAGTAAATAATCTTTTGGAAGATGAATATAAATATATTGAATTACTAAAAAAAGATTTGGAAGTATTTAAGCATCATATATCAGATAATCAAAATGATATTACAAAAAATTTTATTATAAGTATGCTTAATATGAATTCGGATTTTCAGTATACAGAAATGTTTATCAATTTTAGAAAAAATGTAATTCAAAAATATACAGAAAATATTAAATCAGGAAATGTAAAAGTAAAAAACCTTGATTACCATATTATGATAAGTCTTCCTGATAGACTGCTTAGAACTGCAGCCAAACTACCATTTAATAAACTGCCAAATAAATATGACTGCTATACAACAAAATATAAAGAAGGAACAGAACTTTTTACATATCGCAATCCTCATATAAGTGCAGGAAACATCTGCTTATTGAACAATACATATTATACTGATGATTTAAAGTATTTTACTCTGAATGATAATGTTATAATAGTAAACAATGCTAATTCAGATTGTACTTCAAAATGGAATGGTGCAGATTTTGATTCAGATTGTATAGGGGTAACAGATAGTAAATTACTTATTAATGCTTATAGAAACACTCCAAAGTTTGAACTGCCTATCAATAACATTCCAATAGATCAGGAACAAAAAGGAAAAGAATTATATGAACTGGATGATAAGATTGCAAACAATCTAATCGGAGAAGTTTGTAATCTAGCAAGCCTACTACAATCTA
Source organism: uncultured Clostridium sp. (assembly GCA_948467495.1). GTDB lineage: Bacteria > Bacillota > Clostridia > TANB77 > CAG-508 > CAG-269. The sequence goes on along the minus strand of CAOKEO010000053.1, from coordinate 8,474 downwards.
TATATTTTGATGGTAACTGCAAAGATGATAGAATACCTAAATATGTATCAATACTAGCAGTTGCAAGTAACTGTGAAATAGATGGTGCAAAACGATTATACAAAGTAAAAACACAAGAACTTTTAAATAAAATCAGAAATGATTTATCTGATATATTCAAAAGGGGAGAAATAAAAGTAAAGAAAAATAAACTTAGTGATGAAGAATTTGAGGAATTCCAAAATGGAAACAAAGAAGTAATTTATGTATATAAGGATGCACTTATTCGCCCTATGTTCTTAAAGTATGCTCAATCAGGTTATACTAATTATTCTTATCAATTTATGAACTGCACAATAGATATTATAATAAAAAAATTAGTTGAGTTTAATAGAAAATCAAGATTAAGAGAAAATACTACAATTCCTCTTTCAAGTTTTATTATAAAAGATAATATATGTAGAAAATCTGATAGAAACCAAATTAAAGCAATTCAAGATATTTTAAAAAATTATAAAGCAAATTTTCTTGAATTAAAACTAAATAATACAATAGATAAACTGCATAAGAAAATACTTATAAATGACTTACAGAAAATAACTGTTGAAAGACTTGCTAAAAAGAAAATAAAAAAGGAAACTATATATACTATTATATATAGAATCTTTATAAAAAAAGATGAATTCTTTTATTCAAATAGAATGATTACTTTAGAATTTCTTTTATATTCGCATCCAGAAGAATATAAAGAATGTTTTAAACAGTTTGAAAATAATAATGTCTATAATCTTATTTCTGATGAAAATGGAACAATTGACATTTGGGGTTATAAATACACAAAGGAAGAAGCTTAAAAACTTCTTCTTTTTTTATGAATACAACCAATTTTTAAAAAATAATATATATTTTATATGCTATATATATCTTGTTAAAAAATGAGAATTTTCTAAAAATATTTTAAATTATCTGATAATTTGAAAATAGAGGAATATTCTTCCTCTATTAAACTTCTTCTGAAAATAGTCTTATATTATTCTTATGTTTGAATTCTTTATTAGAATAATTTATCATAGCATTTTTGATACAAACATAAGCATATGTACTGAATTTACCTTTATTTTCTTTATATGTATTTGCTGCACTTACAAGTGCCAACATACCTTCTCCTATCATATCTTCTTTATCAATATAAAAGTATGTATTTTTAAACCAATCATTATAAACTCCATAGACCAAATTCATATTATCTGTTATCAGTTTATCTCTATCCATATTTTTCACCTCCACTATATTTTAGATAGAAGTAAAAAATATATTCAAAAAAATAGAAGTGGTTTTACCCAACTTCTAATAAAACAAACTTAATTGTTTTTAAAAAGGTTAGACTATTATTCAAATGTTAGTAATTGTCAATTTATCATTCTTAAGGAACGAAATATAATGTTTAATTTCTTCATCTGTCAAGTCAACATACTCTCCTGTTGATTCATCAGCAGCCAAACAAAGGATGTTACCCCTGATACCAATAGCATAACCATTCTCAAAAATTAATGTCCTGTTTATAGTTTCAAACAAAAACAAAAATTCCTCATTGAAAATCAAATCAATTGATCTCATTGTCTTTTCATTCTCGCTAATGGTTATCTTCTCAATCCTACCTTCCACCAATGCTTGATAGTGTTCCAGTTTTCCTTCAAACTCTATCACAAATGGTTCTCTGTTAGTACCTACAAAAATTGCTTTCATTTTTTCTCCTTTCAAATAAGGGGTAATCTATAAAAAGTTTCCCCGAACCTGTTAATAAGCTGTTCTCTCTGCTTCTCTGTAGCTGTGATTAAAATATAGTAGAATACAAATCCTGAAAAAGTCTGTTGCAAGGTTCTATGATCGCAGGATATTTCCATACATATTTTAACAATCTTCATATCATCTTTCAGATTTTCTAATTTCTTTTTAAGAAATAAAATTTCTGAAATTTCCTGACCTTTTCTCGCTGCTATTGCATTTCTATCATCTGTCCTGTAATTTGGACTTTTTAATATAGCAAGCCAATGAAGAGAAAGCTGTTTCATTTCCTTGCTGTTCTTTAATTCTTCTGCCAATCCCTTATAGTCAAATGAATAGTTGTTTGTAATTCTCATAAACTGTCCTGCAATTGTTTTTGCATCTTGTGTAAAATCAATCATAACTACTCTCCTTTGTAATAAAATTCCTCAAACAAATCATGACAATCTGATTCATTTGCAAGTCCATAATGACCATGATTCAATGAACCTGTTTCTGTGTTATAACTGCTCCAAAAAGCATATGTATCATTCTCCCTATGTTTTGCAGATACCATCCACAAAAACCAATCATCAGAGTGATTACTCTTTCTTCTCACTTCTAAAACTTCATACTGTGGAAGATGCTCTTTGAAATACTCGCTAACCTGTTCCATTACCTCTTTTTCCATTATGCTACCTCCTGGCTTTCCATCTCTGTAATGATTGCCTTTGCTTCTTTCTGAATATTTGTAAGTATAGCTTTTAATTCCTTGCTGTCCTTATTTTTACTCCAATTTGCAATATAAGGAAAACTATATTCAGAAGTATCAATTCCGAAATGATTTGCAACAACAAAAGCTATACTCTCCGCTTCTATTTCACATTGCTGTCTGCCTTTATCTGTTCTTTCTACATGAAGCCTGCTATGTGCTATCTCATGTGCCAATGTCTTAAATTTCTGTAAGTCGCTCATATTTTTCTTTACAACAATTTTACTATCTGTTGCGCTAAAAAATCCCTTCCTGTCCTCTTTCAAGTTCCAATAGAAAATGGGATATTTTGATACTTTGCTTAATACAGAAATAAGTTGTTTGACTTCATCAGAATCGCCTTTTAACTCTTTACAAAGATGTGGAAAATCATCACCTTCTGTTTGAGAAATATCAAATACATTACCTAATGTAAAATAGCAGAATTCTTTTTCAACTATTTCTCCATCTACCTCTATTTCCCTTTTGTAAGGGTGTGGTATCAGTATCTTAATCGCCTTACTGCCTTTCTTAATCATTCTATTAAATTCAGTCTTCCATTTGTTTGCACCTGTTACAATGCTTGCATCAGGACATTGCAGCATAATGAGTAAACTGTTATTAATAGAATATTTGTGAAACTTCGCCATTGTCTTAAGATAGTTCTTGTAGTTCTCACTTGCAAAAACTCCCTTAACTCCAACCTCGATCTGTTGAAATGCTTTCTGTACTTCAACCTGATAACCACTTGTTTTTTTGTTTTCATCTTCCTTTGTCATAGTCTTTTCTCCTTTTAATAATAGTTTGAAACTAACCTTTTTATAACTTACAAATATATAGTACAAAATATTTTTTATTTTATAATAAAAGGGGAGAAATTAATCTCCCCTAGAATCTGTCCAAAACTTCAACCTTCCAATAACATTTTCCTTTTTAGATGTACTGCCTTGACAATAGAATTTCAATCCAACCTGATTATCGTAATCAGTCAAGAACATTTTCAGTCTTGTTTTGAAGAAATCACTATTATTCGCACATGCAAGTATCATAGGCAAATGAATCTTTTTGAGGTTCTTGTTCTTCTCTTTTACAATTGAATCAAGAAAATCAATATGTTCTCCTACAATGTTAAGCACATCCATAATTTCTTTTTCATCTGCTTCTTGCAGATACCTGTCAACCTCTTTGCCACTGAAATTCTTATAATCAAAATTGCTAATCAAGATGCAACTTTGAATCAGAATAACAGTATCTTCATCCTTCAAGGTCTGCCCATTTGTAAGATTGCATTTTTCTTTAATGAAGGGCTTGTTTAAAAGTTCCTTAACCTTATCCAAAAGTGCAATTGAACAATAGGATCGGCTTTTCTGTGCAGATGATAATGCTACTCCTGAATTGTACCTCTCAAAGAGCATGAAAATATCGCTGTCTGTGCAATTAACATAAGTAACAACATTGATCTGTCTGCTTTTCAGCTTTTCTTTGGTATCTTCATCCAGTTCTGAATACTTCTTTCCGAACACTGTAAGCCCTGTATCTTTCTTGTTGATGAATTCGTCTAAACAACTTAATCTCTGCTTACCATCGACAACAAAAAAGTTCTTATCAATAGCACAAATGATGATTTCCTGTGGAACAATATTCATCAAACAGCTTTCCAAAAACTTAGACTTGTTCTTCATGGGCCACTGGTTCATTTTTCGCTGTACACTGTGGCACATATCATATTTATTTCTCTTGACATTGTACATCAGAGTAGAAATAGGGGTATTTGCAGAACTGCTTGTAAAGGACTTGATTTCAGGTTGCAACATAGCAGGCTTTTCTTCCTTCTTCGGTGTTTCTTCCTTTGGTTTTTCCTCCTTCTTAGGAGCATCAACCTTTGGTTTTTCTTCTTTCTTAGGAAGTTCTGATTTAGGTTTTTCAGGCTGCTTAGCTTCTTCCTTTGGCTTCTCCTGTGAAGGAATTTTAGCTTCTGTTTTAGGCTTATCCTTTTCAGGTATAGCCTTGTTTGCTTCGCCAACCTTTGCAGGTACTTTTTCCTCAACCTTCTTTGCAACCTCTGCAGGTTTCTTTTCTGCATCCTTCTTGATTTCTTTTCCAATAACTTTCTTTTCTTCTGCTATCATAGTAGCATCTCCTTTCAATAATAGTTTTAAAAACTAACCTTTTTATATTTACACTAATATAGTACAAATATTTTTGAAAATTATAATAAATATTTAATTATTTTGTACTATATATATGTATAGAAAACTAGGGTAGCTTTTGCTAATATTGAAATGGAAATGATAAGGAGTTTTTCAGGTTTTACATAACCTGATATTGAGAATGACTTTCTCCATCTGGAATAAGAATGTGCAATACATCAAGACAGATGTTGCAGTATATGAATAAGGATTTTCTGACTAGGGAGGTCCTTTATTTATGCCCTGTGACTTCGTATAAGCCCCATACAGGACTTTTACTATCATTAATAGATATTTTATTGATTAACTTCAAAAAGTAGTTTAAAACTCAAATTAGGGGCTTCTATTATTTCGTAACATATGTTACAATAGTACCTGAAAGAGGGTATGTATATGAATTTAATTGAAAAATATAAATACAAAAAATGGATGGAAACAGATGATGAAATTTGGGATGATGAATTAATTCAAATTTTGAAAAGAGATTTAAAAGATGAAACTCTTGAATGTTTTAGATTTTCTGATTCTAATGAAATTCATAGAGTTATATTGTCACATTATAGAAATGTAAACCAAAATACTCTTATATTTGCAACCTGTAAAATAATGCTGATGCACTTTTCAGATGATTTTGACTATTACAGAGAGCATGAAAACAAAGTTGATTTTAAAGAAGCTATTACAGGAATTAAGCAGGAAAAAGAGGGGTAGTTAGCCCCTCTATCTTAATTCAAACATAGCTTTTATATCTTTTTCGATAAGTTCCCAATTATAACCATAATTATCGCTAATCAAATTATATTTTGATAAATATATATCAGATAAATCTAAATCATAATATTCATCTTCTTCATATTCCTCAAAGTGCTTACTTTCATATTCTTCTTCTAAACCCAATATACAATTAAAATCTAAATTTATCAAGTTACCACAGGAAGGATAATAACCTCTAAGTTTTTCACCATCATAATATATGATACAAAAAGCGGAACTTAAAACTCCTATCTCTAAACCAAAAAATGTATATCCATCTATTTCTTGTAAACCAAATAAAGGAGTTCCAACAATATCTATAGGTCTAATATCTTCATCATAAGTCAAATCTTTATCTTCAACATATATTGTTTCTAAATCAATTTTGCATTTATCAATAGCAAGTTGTAACACTGTTTTTTTATCATTTTCATTACCTGCATTTTCTATCATCAAATTCCATAATTCTTCTTTTGTAATTTTGGCCATAACCTTTTGTGGTTTTCTTACTAACTTATCATCATTAATATATCTGATACCATTATTATTGCTTTTATTTCTATACTCTTCTGCTTTATACTGTATTTCCTTTTTAGATTTTCGCTTAATAGGACCACTTTGCATTTCTAAATATACTCCATTTGCTATTTCTTCAACTACTTCATCCCAACTTTTTCCTTTATTATCTGACATGATCTATCTCCTTTAAACAAAAATATACTCTCCACCTGTTTCAGTGAAGAGTATATCATGTTATCAATAATTTGTAAATCAGTTAGATTTCCAAAAATTCAGTCTTCCAATCACATTTTCTTTCTGACTTGTGCTGCCCTGGCAATACTGCCTGTACTCTGTCTGATTATCATAATCATTCAAGAAGTTTAATAACTTGTCTTTGTATTCAGGACTATCATTTACAGTACTGATTATCATAGGAAGATGAATCTTTTTCAGGTTCTTATGTTTTTCAGTTATGATGCTATCCAATAGATCAACATTGTTTTTGATAACTTCCAATGTATTCATAATTGTCTGTTCATCATTTTCCTGTAAAAATCTATCTACTTCTTTTGAAGAAAAGTTTTTAAAATCCCAACCCGAAACAAGAATGCATGATTGAATTACTACATTGAAATCTTCATCTTTAAGTTTTTGACCTTTGGTAATGTTGCTTTTCTCTGTAAAGAATGGAGTATCTAAAATCTTATTAATCTTCTCCAAAATTGCGATACTTGCATAAGATTTACTTTTCTGTGGTCCACTCAAAGAAACACCATTATTCATCCTCTCAAAGATAGAGAATACATCTTCATCTGTACAATCACTGTATGTTACCACATTAATATTACTGCCTGTCAATGCTTCTTTTGTATTCTCGTCAAGTTCATCAAATTTTCTTCCAAATACTGTGAGTTTAGTATCTTTTTTATTGATGAATTCATCTAAACAACTCAATCTCTGCTTTCCATCACAAACGAACTTTTCTCCATTCATTTCACATATTACAATTTCAGGAGAAATAATTCCTGTAATTAAGCTATTCAGAAATTTTGATTTCTTTTGAAGGTCCCATTGTTCCGATCTTCTTTGAACAGCATGAAAAAGATTTAATTTCTTATTCTTAACTTGTACCATTAATGTATGAATTGCAGTATTTTTGGAATTAGAATTCAATACTTTGTATTCCAAAAGTGGTAACTTTACTTCTTCTTTTTTTTCAGGAGTAACATCTGGATTTGTTTTCTTTCTCGCCATATTTAATATCTCCTTTTCTAAGATATTTTAAATATAGACTACATATATTCAATTGTCAAGGTGCATAAAAATTTTTATTCGTCAAAACCTTCGTTGTAAAAGTCACTTTCTGTCAGTTCCATTTCAACGATAACTCCTGCATCATCAAATAAGTATGTCATATTCTTTTCCTCCAATCAATTAGTCTTCATCATCATTGTTGCCATTAAGGTATACCCAAATTTCTTCTTCGTCCATGCCGACTGCTCCCTTCAAAATATTTTTATGTGCTGCTGTTCCTTTAATATAGCGCGCATTGGGAAAAAGTGCAAGTACTTTTTAAAAATATTTTTTATAATAAAAGGAAGTAGGTATTACCTACTTCCTACATTATATGTAATCCATTTTCATCTATTAAATACTTCTTTGTTACTCCTGCTTCTTTGAATGTTCTTTCTACATCTTCAGCAGTAAACTTATCATTTCTTAACATCATGTTGCAGAAATCTATGGTTATCTGTTCAGCCCTCTCTGGATGCTTCTGCATTGATCTATAGTATATTTTTTCTGCATTATCAGGAAGATAATTTACTGTATCAAATATTACAGGTTCTTTATTTTCCATATATTGAAATTCACATATTTCTTCTATAACTAATTCTTCATACATCTTTTTCATTCTCCTTTCCACTAAATTTCTGCTATGAACCAATCTTTGATATTATATTTTGAGTTTTTATCGTAAACAACAATAGGCATTTGGTATGTACGTCCTGTATTATTATAATGTTTTTTAAGTTCCAAAATATCTTTTATAAACATAAATGCTGCATATGCATTGATTGAAATTGGTGCAGAACCAATATACATAAATTCAACTAAATCTCTCTTATTATCATAACTAAATTCATGTTCAATAACACTTATAATTAGTTTGTCTTCATATGTAATTTTTATTTGGTATCCATCGTATAAATTATTAAAATCATATTCAATATTTTCTTTCTCTAGCATATCTTTTAATCTAAATATTTCATTGTATTTTTCCATTTTTCTCTTTCTCTCCTTACTTATCTGATTTTGCAGATCGAAATAGTGGCTTAATAATAAAGAACATTACTAACCAAATTCCTGTTGCAATGCTCCATTTAAATTTCCAACCAAAACACATAGTTATCAGTTTAATAATTCCACAAGTTGAAATCCAACTTGCTCCTGTTATTACTATTAAAAGTACAATTGTTAATATAGTTATCAATATTGCTTTTATTTATTTTTTAATACCTGTGTATGGTGTCAATGCG
>CAOKEO010000052.1 GCA_948467495.1 uncultured Clostridium sp. | reverse complement strand
TATTTTTAACTTTTATTTTTCCCACATATTATTTATGCTAATATAACCGATTCAACTATGAGTATTTTTGACTCTGATAATAAAATATATTTAAAATTATTTCATTGTTATATATCTGGACATAGCACTAGGTATGGAAGTTTTGATGGATATGAGAGCGTTATTTATTATACTAACTATTATATACAAGGAAGGTCTGAATCTGATATTTATAATATTAAAGACAATCCTAAAATTAATGCAATAAAGATATATCATCCAATTATACAATATGTATATGGTTATCCAAGTTTTGAATTAACAGAAAGTGAAAACGATATAAATATAATATTAAAAAAGAAGATTGAGAAAAATGATGTAATTATTAATAGTAATAATATTGAGAGTATTAGTATATCAGATGATTGGAATTATAAAATGAAGGATAAATCTATAAATGTAAATTTAACTGGATATGCAGATTTAAATTTAAAGAGAAAAATAAAATTGTCTGATTCAATTGAATATATAAAAGAATTTCAAATATATATGGAATTACTAATACAAAAATGCAATTCTTTAGAAAGGGTGTATCTAAAAATTGAAGATAAGTATTTTGAATTAAAATGTAATGAATTTTATAAAGATAAAGAAAGTAAAAATATACAATTATCATGTAAGGAGAAGATTGAGGACTATTTAAGCAATTGTTATAAAAATATGCCAATAAGGGGGAATAATAGTGTAAATAGAAATATTCCTTATGTATTATTTGGTCATTCAGGAATATAGAAGATTCATATTTATTGTACTATAGATTTATAGAATGTTTTTATAAAAGGAAAAATTATCAATCTAATTTTATATCGAAAGCATTAAATGATAGTAAAGATATTTATAAAAGATATTTTCAAGAGGAAGAAATTAATAATATAGTGCAAGAAGTAGTATGTTTAAGAAATCAATATGTTCATAGCGGATATCATATAAAAGGTTCGAATTTAAAAGTCAAAAGTAAAGATGGAAGAATAAATTATAATGTAAGAGTTGATTTTGAGTGGCTATATAAGAGAACTAAACTATTATATTATGTAGTAATTGATATTATTTACAAACAAATATTAAAAATAGATGCATATAATTATAATAAAAATTTTTAGAGAATGCAAAAAAAGTAATAGATTTGTTATATGATGAACCTGTACTAACAAGAAATAAAATGGCAGAAAAAACAGAAATTAAATTAACAACAATAAATGGAGTGGTTAATAGTTTATTAGAAAGACAAATAATTAAGGAAACAACAGGATATAATAGAAATCAGATTTTTGCTTTTGAAAAATACATTGATTTGTTTTTAAAATAATTTATATCACGAAAAAATCAAAAAATTCGTGATATAACTTTTTATATCACAAAAAAACTAGAAAAATTGTTATATAAATTTTGATGACATAAAATCTAATGCTGATAAAAAACGAGTGAATACTAAAGGCAGGAAAGCGAGTGTTCACACATCGCTTACACACATTGAAGGACAAGCCTTCAAGAGTTAATAAAAGAACAAAAATTTTAAGCAGATTTGATGTAAAAATTCACCAAATGAAAAAGAAAAATTATACTATGAAAAAACAGCATAATCTTTATAGAAAAAAGTGTAAAAAAATGTGTCTAAATACTTGACCTAAATCCAACTTAACATAGATTCAAAATTTTAGAGGAAGAAAAATATAAAGAGATAGAAAAAGCAAAAAAGAAATTACAAGAATTACAAAATGAAGATATAGAAATAAAGCAAGAAAAATTCAAACAAGCAATAGATTATTTTAATCAAATTGTAGAAAGTAAAAAGCCAGATAAGGCAATACTAGATATGGTAATTGATAAAATTTATATTTATCATGATAAATCAGTAAAATTTGAATTAAAAATAGATATATTAAAAGGAGAACTATATAATGATAGTATATAAAGCGACTAAAAAAGAATTCTTAGAAGATTTTAAGAAAGAAGTAGTAATAAAAAAAATAGCAGAGGGTTATAGTAAAAATATTGCAAAACCTAATTATGGAATGATAAACTCATGGAATGGTTCAATACCATATTTATATTTATTATTAGAAGATGATAATATACCAGATGATTGTGGTATATCAATAGAACATACGATTCCTAATATAGATACGAAAAAAAGAATTGATGTAATAATTACAGGAAAAAATAAAAATAAGCAAAATGTTGCAATTATCTTAGAATTAAAACAATGGAGCAAAGTAGAACAACCAGCAGATAAAGTGGGATATATAGTCACTAGCAATACGAGAGAAGAAGTGATAAGAGTACATCCTTCTTTTCAAGCATATTCCTATCTTTATTTTTTAAAAACATATAATAGTGCATTTATAATGAAGGATATACAAACATATTCCTGTGCATTTTTGCACAACTATGAGGCAAGCACGAATGACGCACTATTTGATGAAAAGTACAAAAAATTCATTGATAAATGTCCAATGTTTTTAAGAGGAGACTTACAAAAATTAAGAAATTTTATCAATGAAAAAATATATGAAGGTGATAATTGCGAAATAATAGATAGTATAGAAAAAAGTCACATTTCTGTTACTAAGCTATTAACACCTGGAACAGTTGATATAATGAAACATACTCAGTATATAACCCTAATTGATGAGCAAGAAATTGTATATGAAAAGGCAATAGAAATGGCAAAACAGTCTAGGCAAGACAATCAGAAAAGAGTTTTCATTATAAGGGGAGGACCAGGAACAGGAAAATCCATATTAGCTATAAAAATATTAGCTGATATTTTTATGAATCCTAATAATAAAATAAAAAAGCAAGTTTTATCACACCTATACAAGCACAAAGAAAAGTATACAAATATACAATAAAAAAAGATGATATATACAAACCTATAGCAAAAGAAATAAAAAGTTCTGGAGCATTTATTCAATCTATTAAAGATGAAAATGATGTTTTAATTATAGATGAATCACATAGATTAAAAGAAAAATCAGGTATGTTTGACAATATAGGAGAAAATCAAATAAAAGAAATTATTAAAGCTAGCAAATTTTCAATATTTTTTATTGATGATTTACAAAGAATCACACTTAAAGATAAAGGAAGTGTATCAGAAATAATAAAAAGAGCGAAACAACAAGATGCAATAATAGAGCAATTTGAATTAACATCACAGTTTAGATGTTCTGGCTCAGCTAGTTATATTTCGTGGATAGAAGATGTTTTGCAAATTAGAAATACAGCCAATCATGATGAGATAGATTCTAATCTAAATTATGATATAAAAATAGTAGATAATCCAAATGAAATGAGAGATTTTATAAAAAAGAAAAATAGAAAGAATAACAATTCTAGAGTTGTTGCAGGATATTGTTGAGAATCCAAAAAGGAAGCAAGAGATGATCCAGAAATATATGATATTAAAATACCTAAACACGATTTTTATATGAGTTGGAATCTAATAAGTGAACCGTGGGCAGTAGCAAAAGATTCAGTAATTCGTGCTGGATGTATTTATACTTGTCAAGGGTTAGATTTTGAATATGTAGGAGTGATAATTGGACAAGATATGATATATAAAAATGGAAAAGTAGAAGTGGATTATACCAAAAGAGCTAAAACTGATAGTGCTTTAAATGGGATTAAAAAAATGATAAAACAAAATAAAGAAAGTGAAAAGTTAGCAGAAGAAATTATAAAAAATACATATAGAGTTTTATTAACAAGAGGAAAATGTCGGATGCATTATATATTGCGAGGATGAATGTCTAAGAGATTACTTAAAAGAAAGATTAAAAAAGGTGAAAAAAGATTCAACTGTGTAAACATAGACACAAGGGATAATATAGAAATAAATTTGGGTAAATCAGTTATTAGTAAAACAAATGCATTAGATTATAAGTATTTACCTTTTAAATAAAATAGAAAAAAAGAAATTATTAAAAGAAGAAAAAGGGAAAAGTAGAACATTTTCCTGAGGTTAGAAAAACGATAGTAATGCCTAAAAATACAATAATTAAATAAGATTTAATTTGAAAGAGTTCATAACAACACTTTCATTTTGTAGAATTGTATACTAGAATAATTATATAAATTTATATATTATAGGATAAAATATGTTAAATATAAAAGTTGGATTGTCAACACTTTTTTACACAACTTTTTCGATAGTCTCACTGCTTTGATATTTGGATTACTAATAGAACTCATTTTATTTTGCCAAAATTACCAATTACTAGATATATTTTTCAATCATATGCAGAATTAAAAGATAAACTTGAAGATGGGCGAAAAGCTGATATTGAATTATTTAAAACGATAGAAAAATACATCTAGTTTTTCACTAATAAAATTATATAATGAACAAAGTACTTTTTGTATAACATTTGGTTTAGGACTAATTTTAATTAAAAATAAAAAGTTTCTATATTTTTTATTTGTAAAATGTTAGTAAATACTATGAAATTTTAAATATATATGATATTATAAACATAATAAATTTTTTAGTTAGGAGAATAAGAATTATGAAAATTACAAAATTTCCACAATCATGTTTATTAATTGAGACGAAGGAAAAGAAAATATTAATAGACCCAGGTAATCTAAAATATAAAGAAGAATACTTTGAAATTTGGAACAACGTAGATATTATATTAATAACCCATAAACATCCTGATCACTGTTTTACAGAAATATTAGAAAAAATAGACAACAGCATAAAAATATATTCTAGTAATGAAGTAAAAGAAAAGTATCCAACCTTAGCTATTAATATTGTTAAAGAAAATGATAGAATAAATTTAGATGATGATATAACAATAGAAGTAGTACATGCCGAACATGGCTATATACCACCGATGAAACAATCAGGAGGAAAGGTAAATGAAAATATTGGTTATATCATAGATGATAAAGACACAAGAATCTATATAACAAGTGATACCATTTGTTTTGAAAATGAATATAAATGCGATGTTTTATGTGCTCCTGTATCAGATTATGGAGTTGTAATGGGGGCTTTTGAAGCATCTTTATTAGCAAAAGCAACAAATGCAAAATTAGTTATACCACTACATTCAGATAGCCCAGCTTATCCTGTAGATTATGATTTTCTGAAGGAAATATTTGAAAAAAATGAAGTGGAATATGAAATATTGGAAAATGACGAAAGTATTGAGATTGAATAATAAAGGAGGAAAATAGGTGTATGTACCGGATTTTCCGATAATGACCTTATGTGAAACTGAAAGAAGATGTTTAAGTTATTTATAAAAATCCTTAGGACGAAGAAAAAATTCGTGCTATCGATTTTTTTGCTTTTAATTTCAAAATTTAAAATTTATCTATATAGGGATTTAAAAAATTAAAATATAGCTATATAATTTAGGAGGAAAATTTATGATTAATCTCGAAAAAATAGAAGACCTTAATTACGAAGGGCAACGATTGCTATTTAAGAACTCAAAAAGACTAGACTACGATAGATTTACCATCCTATTATTAGAAGAGTTTGATGATGACTATCTAAATTTAGCAATCAATATAAAAGCAAAAAATGCAAAAGAATTTGATGAAGATTTTACCAAAATAAAACAAATTATGAATCAAAACAAAAGAAAAGTATCTGTATGGATTCATAATAGTGAATTATTGAAAACGGTAGACTTTAAAGAAAAAGGGCTTAAAATTTCTGATAATAGTGTATGGCTTATGAAAGAAAATTTGAAAGATTTTGAGAAATTTAAAAGTAACATTCCTATCAATATTTCAAAAATAAGTAAAGAGGAAGAAAAAGACTATCCTTATATAGTAAATCAAGGTTTTGCTAAAAATAATAATCAAGAGCCATATGATGGACTATCGGAAAGCATAATGGAGGCAATAAAAAGAAGCTATTTTGTACAGAGTAATTTCACAATAGAACATTATATCGCTAAATATAAGGAACAAATAGTAGGAACGATGACTATTATGTATGAAAAAGAAATTGCTTATATTTATAATGTTACAACCAATATGGCTTATAGGAAAAAAGGAGTATGTAAACAGCTCATGTCACATATAGGCAGAAGATTGATACAGTTAGGCATTAACAAAGTAGTATTACAAACAGAAGTAGGCTTTTATCCAGAAAAAGTTTATAAGAGTATGGGATTTAAAGAAATATTGAAAGGAATACAATATACCGAAAACAAACAGATTCAATAAAAAGCAAAGGAAGTAATGGAATGAAAAAAACGATTGGGATTATTGCAAGAGAATACATAGCAGACTACAAAGAAATAGAACTATATGGTTGCAAAAGGGAACTCATTCAATACTTGAGAAAGTATGATGTAAATATTATTACCATACCTATTCTATTTGAGAAAAAAGATGAATTTACAAGTGTAAAAAATGTACTAGATTTTTGTGATGGAATCATAGCTCCTGGTGGTTCAAAGATACATGAAATAGATTATAAAATTATAAAATATTTACATGAAATTGACAAACCTACATTAGGAATTTGTTTAGGAATGCAAACCATGGGAAAATTATTTAATGGCAAAGTAAGAACAGAAATTGAAAGCGGAGACCATTGTAGTGAAGAAAAATATGTTCATGATATAAGGATAAAAAAAGATAGTTTATTGTATAAAATAATAGGAGAGGAAACGATAAAGGTTAATAGTAGACATATGAGGCAAATTCCTTTTACTAATTTAGATGGTGTAGCTTATAGCGAAGATAACATATTAG
This sequence comes from uncultured Clostridium sp., assembly GCA_948467495.1. Lineage (GTDB taxonomy): Bacteria > Bacillota > Clostridia > TANB77 > CAG-508 > CAG-269. The sequence goes on along the minus strand of CAOKEO010000052.1, from coordinate 4,333 downwards.
AAGCCATAGAAGATAAAAGTAAAAAATTCTTCCTTGGTATTCAATGGCACCCAGAGTCGCTTTTAGATGACATTTATAGCAAGCGATTATTTGATTATTTTATAGAACAGTTATAAAAGATAATACAATACCTATTGGACATTCATATAATAGCTGGTTTTCTCATGATATGAAGAGAAAATAAAAATGCTCCCCCTTCCTCAACAGGGAGCTCAAAAATATTAAAAAAATTACTGTTCGCTGCTTTCACATTTAGAAACAATGTATTTAAAGATGATGGCAACAAAGATGGTTATCCCAACACACCATGGACCTTCTTCAATAATTGAATCTACCATTCTTAAATAGGCAATAGCTGTAATAACAGCATGCTCTATAAAGAAGATTACAACAGTTTCAATGATTGTTCTTGCCACTTTTTTGTGATTTTTTAGTTTGAAAAAAAGTGCTAAAGCTGCTAAGAAACCAATAATAATATAGGTGACCAAAGAAAAAGGTATCCATGTATTAATGTCAGGGTAAATAAATTGAGAAATTATTGCTACTATTACTGTCAAAAAAACAAAAAGTTTATTCATATTAAAAGTCCTTTCTTTTATAACATTTTTTATAGAAATTTGAGGAAGTAATCAGCATGTATATATATTTATATTACCACATTTTAACTTATAAATCAATGGATATATAACTAATAATTTACAAAATGGTAACGATTCAGATGTCTTGTTTTTTGGAGATAAAAGTTTCTAATTGAAATATATCACCTCTAATAGTTACCAAAATGTTAATAATCAGTTTACTTTTATGGTAACATTGTGATAAAATTAAGAAAATATAATAAAAAAGGCTTTTTCGTATTGTGGATGGTAGGAATGACACCAAATATGTCTTGGTTGAAAATATTGTTATTGTTTATTACTATTGGTTTGGTTTTTATCATAAAAATCAGTAGAGATTTGAATAAAGAGGAAAGTAGAGAAAATTATGAATGAAATATTTTTTATTTTAGCACAAATATTAGCAGTTGTAGCATTTGGATTAGATGCACTAGCCATGCAATGTAAGAAAAAATCTGGAATTCTAATGATGGGGATTGCTTCTAATATGACATATGCTTTAGAATATGCATTTTTAGGAGCATGGACTGGGTCTATTTCCTTAGCGATTGGAACAGTTAGAAATATTACTTACTTTATATTTGATAAAAAGGGATTAAAACCGAATAGATATGTACTAGTTATTTTTATTTCTTTATTGATAGGTGCTGGGATTTATACATGGGAAAATGTAAGTAGTTTGTTACCAATGGTAGCAATGATTACATGGACAATAGCATCTTGGCAGGATAATACAAAATGGATGAGAGTGGCAGAAATTTTGATATGTATTATGTGGATTATCTACGATTTATTGGTAGGAGCTTATGCTAGTTGTCTAACTGAATTGATGATATTAAGTTCAGCTGCAATCGGTTTATTTAGACATGATATAAGAAAGAAAGAAGAGGAAGAATAGAATGGAAAAGATAGCAATTATATCAGATATACATTCAAATATAGTAGCATTAGAAGCAGTATTAGAAGACATAAAAAAGAGAAATATCAGTAGAATTTTTTGTCTAGGAGATTTAGTGTTAAAAGGTTCATCTCCTTGTGAAGTAGTAGATATAATAAGAAAAAGATGCGAAATAGTGGTAAAAGGAAATGCGGATAATCATGCAGTTTATCCTCCAAGGGAACATATGGAATGGCACAAAGAGAAATTAGGAAAAGAAAGAATCGAATATTTGGACAATTTACCAATGTATAAAGATATATGGATTAGCGGTAGTCATGTTAGAATGTTTCACGCAACCAAAGATGATTTCAATTATAGAATTTTTGATATTGACCCAATCGAAAAGAAGAAAATTATGTTCCAAGATGAAAATGGAAAGGAACCAGATATTGTGTTATATGGGGATATTCATAAACAATATATGCAAAAATTACAAAATAAAACTATCATTAATGTTGGAAGTGTTGGAAATGCAGTAGAATCGCCTAATTATGATGAAACTATAACAAATATGGAGGAAACAACGCAAAGCTATTATTGTATTTTAGAAGGAGAATACGGTTCTAAGAAAAGGTCTTCCATAGGCATCCAGTTTATTAGAGTACCATATAATATACAAAAAGAGATAGAGTTGGCTAAGAAAAATGGGGCTCCTAGTATTGATTCTTATATTATGGAGCTAACGACTGCGAAATATAGACTTTTGAAAAGTAGTAAGTAAATTAAAGGAGGAAATATGAGTGCAAGAGCTAATTAATAGTTTATTAGAGAATAGACAAATAATGATAAAGAATAAGGTATATACAGTGAAAACTAAAACATGGTATGCAATAGAAGAAGACACATCTACTTCGTATGTGAAATGTGAATTAAGTGACAATAAAGTGTTAGTTATCATTCCAGAAGATAATCTTATATACGTTGGGAAAATAATTGAAAATCTGAAATATGAAAGAATATCAGAAGATAAAATTAAATACAATAATATCATATTTAATAAGACAGGAGAAGGTTATCAATTTATTGTAAATATAGAATTTGGAGATAAAGAAATAGTAGAAGGTAAATGTATATTTGAAGATTATGAATCTAGCAACCATGTAATTAGTTTAGGAATATTAACAGATAAAGATAAAAGGGCAGATGTATATGCGGATATGATACATCAAAAAGATATTAAAATTTAGAGAAAAGTTAAATAATTTGTGGAAAAATTAGAAGAATTCAATCTGATAATTGAATTTTATAAGATAGACGACAAAAAGAAATTAGCTGAAAAATACTAGAGGCACAAGGAAAAAAATTGTAAAACATGAAAACGTTAAAAAAAATTAAAAAAATGCTTGACAAGTATGTAAAAAATTAGTATAATAAATTTCGTTGAAAGACAAAACGGTCGCTTAGCTCAGCTGGGAGAGCATCTGCCTTACAAGCAGGGGGTCATAGGTTCGAGCCCTATAGCGACCACCATCTTTTTATGGCCCGGTAGTTCAGTTGGTTAGAACGCTAGCCTGTCACGCTAGAGGTCGACGGTTCGAGCCCGTTCCGGGTCGCCATTTTTTTTATTTATATATGTTTTTTTATGCCTTTATAGCTCAGTTGGTAGAGCAAAGGACTGAAAATCCTTGTGTCCCTGGTTCGATTCCAGGTGAAGGCACCAAACAAAAAAGCGAACAGAAAATTACCAAGTTTTCTGTAACATCTAAAAAATTTGAAATTGGAGTAGTTCTTAGGCAACTACTTCTTTTTCATTCTTTATAGAAAGTATATTAGATATTGCAATACCACTTTGTTCCATACTACTACTATTAAATATTATACTATTCAAACAGGGCAAATTAGAAGAAGAAAAACTATATAATTGGATGCTTGAAAATGAATAGGAAATAATATCGATAATATGTAGTAAAATTTCAAAATAAATGCTATAATATGAATATAATTAAGAAAGGAACAAGAGAAATTGTAAAGGTATATAGGCTAAAAATAACAAAGAAAATACTTATACAATAAAATCACATAACTTATTAGCACTTGCTGAAAAATGTAATTTAGAATTAACTGATGAGCAAGTTGAAAAATTATAAATAATTACACAATTCAATATAAGTGCAAGATATGATGATTACAAAGAAACTAGAATACAGTTACACCCAATAACAACAGAAGATTTTGAAAAGATTTCAAATCCTTTTGTAAAAGAGGTTGTAGATACTGGAATAAAAGTAGCTTAATATAAATGAGTAAAAAATTTAATAAATCTCTAAATGAGGAGGAATAAGAATGAATGTGATTGTAACAGTATGTATTAAAGAAAAAGATAAATTTTTAATTATACAAGAAGGAATCCCAAAAGCTTATGGATTATGGAATCTACCAGGAGGTCATTTAGATGACAACGAAAGTATTATAGATGGAGCAATAAGAGAAGCAAAAGAAGAAACAGGACTAGATGTAGAACTTATAGGTATATTATCAATACAAAGAAGTTTAGTAAATGAAAATATAGTTAGAATTGTATTTAATGCTAAAAAAATAAGTGGAAATATCACTTATGACAAAAATGAGATACTAGATTGCAAATGGATAACTATAGAAGAATTTGAAAAAATGAATATAAATACATTAAGAGGTAGTGATACATTTTTAGATATAGTAGAAAATATAAAAGATAATAAAAACTATTCATTAGAAATGATTAAATATTTTAAATAACTTTTTAAGGAATCTGTTAAGTTAAAATGAAAGATTAGTACATTGAAATCTCAAAAATACT
>CAOKEO010000051.1 GCA_948467495.1 uncultured Clostridium sp. | reverse complement strand
CTGATTGATATCATTGTTTAACTCTTCCCATTGCTTGGTTGTCATACCTACCACAAAATCATTGGAATCAAAGGTAGGTGTACTTACCAAAGCAAGCAATTCTCCTGTAACGGGTTGCATCACAACAAAAAAACCTTTGTCTTTTTCCATTTGTTGATATATTTTGGTTTGCAAACTAGCATCTATGGTAAGCTTCACATTTTGTCCTTCTTTTTTACTTTGCTTCTTAATTTCACTTAATTTATTTCCATCCGCATCTGTCATATAGATTTCGGTTCCGTCAATGCCTCGCAATGTTTCTTCATATGCTTTCTCTAAGCCAGATTTTCCAATCACACTATTGGTATGATAACCTTTACCCTCTTTTTCTACTAATTCTTCAGCATTGATATCTTGTACATAGCCAATTAAATGTCCCGCTTCTTTTCCTAGTGGATAAACTCTTCCTTCTTCGGTATTGACCATAACACCAGGTATTTGAAGTAATGCTTCTTTCACTACGGTATTGCTTTGCGTTAATTTCTTAATAGGAACAAAAGTATCTTCTTTTACCCAAGAAGCTTGTAATTGTTGGTTAATGTATTCTTCTGAAACACCTGTCACTTCCGCTATTTTTGCTATATTTTGTTCTTTATTTTCTCCTAATTTTCCAGGAACAATTCCTGCTGATAAAATCATGCCATCTGTTGCTAATTTTTTATCATTTCGGTCTAAAATATCTCCTCTTTTTGCTTTTATCGTAGCAATTCTTATCTTTTCGTTCTCTCCTAATTGGGGAAAAATAAAACTAGGAGACCATTTCAATTTATTTTCTCCCTTCTCTTTTACTACCATAACGGCATTATCAAATTCTACCTCTCCTGCTGCTGTGTACATTTTTTGATGATACGATATTTGATATTCTTCGTTTTGTTTTTGGATTTTAGTGATTTCTACTGTTATATTACCACTATCAATTCCTTCGTATATATTTCTGTTTTTGGCAATAAAATCTTCTTGTGTTATATTGCTAGTAATTACCTTTTGATACATCTCCTCATAATTTTTTTCGTTTATTTTTCCTACAAAATCAGTTAGTGTTTGCTTGATTTTTTCTTCATTTTGTCTATGAATTAGCCATACTGTGCTTCCTATTCCGATTACTACTAAAACCACTAAAATAATTACTAGCTTTATTTTCTTGTTTTTCAAATTTCTCATCTCCCTTATTTTTATAGAACAATTTAAGCACTTTCTAACTTTTCTTTTTGAAAAATTTCATTTATGGTTTGATAAAATTCATGATTTGTTCTGCTAATATTTCTTCTTTCCCTGTATAATTATGGTTTGCTCCTTCTATATAATGAATATCTTTATTCGGATTCGAAATACTATAATTGACTAGCGTAACTAATTCATCTGCTTTTTGTAAAATCATTTCATTGTCATCGCCCCATCTCATCAATAGAGGAACAGCTATTTCATTTAATATTTCAAGTTCTGTATCTTCTCCATAATTAGCAAAGTCAATTTCTTGGTAATCACGTGCATATCTTAGAAATGTTTTAACACTAATGGGATGAATAAAAGCTTCTTTGGGCATTAATTCTAGTTTTTTTCCTTGTTCTTTCTTGTCTTCTGCTAATTTCAAGTATTTTTCAAATTTCTCTCCTAAATAAACTTTTAAGGTACTTGGTATATCCACCAAAGAAAGCAAAATAATGCCTTTTATGTTTTCTAAAATATCATGTTCCCTTTCCTCTTTTAATTCATGATAGGTATATACTATTTTGGTACACCCTAAGCTATGTCCTTGTAAATAAATGTTGTGGTAGCCTAATTCTTTTAATTTTAAAATAGCACCTACTATATCTTCATAACCTTCTAAAATATCTTCGTAAGATGTTCCTGCTAATTTTTCTACATTTCTTCCTTCTCTATTTTTTTTGATATATTTGACTAGTTCGCTTCCTCTATTGTTAAAACCAAAATAGTCAATTCCTGCTTGGTTTGCTTTTTGGGCTATGATTTCATCTCTTTTTTTGAAACAGTTACTAGCCATTCCGTGCACAGCTAATATGACGTCTTGCGTGTTTTCTTTGCTTTCCCATAGAAATCCGTTTAATAGCACACCATCAGTTGCTAAAAAGTCTACTTTTTTCATTTGTATCACTCCTTAGTTGCAACGATTTATGTTCTATCCTATTTTATAAAAAAGTTTCTTTCTCTTTAAATCGTTACTTTTTCTATGTGCATTATACACTTGTTAGTTTAAAATGTCAAAACCTATTTGGATTTAAGTTTTGTTTTGTTTTTTGGGAATAAAAATAAACCCTCCATGTTTTGTCTAACATTTTGGGTTCATATCACTTTTTTGTCTAATAATTTTGGTTCACTTCATTTTTGTGTACTTTTTAATAATAACTGATGCATTTTATAATTTCAAAAACAAAAAGAGTAAATCTGTAAGCCGGGTTCTGTCTTTTAAAATAGCCATTTATCTAGGATATATATTGCTATATATCTCAAGCCACGCAAGTTAGAAGGTGCCGAGCAGGCTTAATCTTCTATTTAGGTGTTGCTTCAGATGGGGTTTACACTGACCCACTATGTCACCATAGTGGCGGTGAGCTCTTACCTCGCCTTTTCACCCTTACCACATCGGAGTAAATTCCATATGGCGGTTATTTTCTGTTGCACTTTCCTTAAGGTTACCCTCACTAGACGTTATCTAGCATCTTTGCTCTGTGAAGCCCGGACTTTCCTCTCGTAATTCCTTTCGGAGATTTACCAGCGACTATTCAATTTACTCTGTTTTCTATTATAACATAAAATTTTGAAAAATTATAGATTTATTTTTAATTTATTATTTTTTCTTGTAATTATTGAGATGTTTGTTTTTGGAAAAAAAGTTTCTATATTTTTTTATCCCTAACTCCCAGCTGCAAACAGGCTGTAATCTCTACCACGAAAACAAAATAACAAAAATATAAATTTAGCATACCATATTTAAGGGGGATTATTATGCAAAATTGTGAATTTATAACCTTTATTTCTATTCTTGCTTGTTCCATTGCAAAAGATAAAACACAAGATGAATTAAACATTTTATCTGCCTTTTTTACGCAACTTCGGTGATTCCTTAGCAACGCTATCTGCTTTAGATACAAATCATAACTAATTCATACACATTATATATTATTAATTTCTTCTAATAAATTTTTATATTTTATCAAAAATACAGACGTGTCTTGTAGGTTAATAGCATTTTGCAATTCATTTAGCATAATATATGTTTTACTAATATTATACTGCTTCCTTGCCTCTATTTGTGTATTGGTTAATAATTGAGAATAACTATCAATTGCATTTTTCATATCCATTGAAATTTCTTGCCAGTTATCTCCATCCAATTTAGAATATGCTTTAAACACATTTAACTTTGTTTCTACTAAAATCGTATATAATTCTTCTTGACCTGAACTACGTAAAAATTTTGGTATATATTCATATACCTTTGTTAATTCTGATAATGTTTCCTCTTTTTTCTCATCTTTTGCAACACTAGTCAATTTATCAACTTGTGTATTAAAATCCAAAACATCTTGTTGATTTATATTTAACTGATATAAATCTATCGTTATGGATGGTAATGATGTATATAAATTTTCTATTTCACTTTTTACACTATCCCAATTAATCTCATCTGTATTTGTCAATACCCCTTTTGATTTTAATTCAAATTTTTTATTATTTTCTTCCCCTTCTGTTTTTCCTTGACTAGAACTATCAGAAGCACCTTGCTCACCTGAAGATTGTCCACCAGAACTTTCTCCCCCTGACGAACTCCCACCACCAGATGAACCACTTCCGCCAGAAGATCCTCCTCCAGATGAACTTCCACCAGAAGATTCTCCGCCTCCTCCTGATTGACTTCCAGACGAGCTACTACCACTATTAGACTTTTGCGTTGTTTCTTTTGAAAGTTCACTTGTTACGATGCCATAATTTCTGGCTTCTATATTATTCATGGTGTTTAATAAATTAGCTAGTTTAGTTTCTACAAATTTAATCTCTGAAAATGTTTTTTCTTTTTGTGTTTTGCTATTATTTTTACTTGCATTTGTATAGATAGTGAATGATAACACTACTACAATTGCAATTAATACAATATATCCTATTCTTTTCCACTTTTTCAAATTTCAAACCTCCCTAATACTCTTTTTTCTAGTATTTACATTTTCCTTTTTGTTTATTCTATGAATAAATTTTATCTTATCTTTTTATACTAAGAACAAGGTGTGAAAAATTAATTTTAGGAGATTTTATGTTGGTAAAAGTAAATTTATATAGTAAGAAAAAAGGTGAATTGAATCGATTTTTAAGTCATTTTTATAATACCGATTTTAATATAGAAGAAAGTTCAAATTGGGAAAAAGAATATGGAAATCCTATTGAATTAGCAGAAATTATTGGCACTTTTATCGATAACTGCGAAGACTTCTTATTAAGTATGTGGGTTTGTCTTGATAAAAATGTTTTCATTCGTATTACACAAGAAAATGCTGATGATATCATTAAATATTTATATGAGCGATTTCCTTATTAAAAACAGTCTGTATAAAATAATGAATCATTTTATTTATATAATTTGTAACAGACTGTAAGCTTGTTGATCCCCACGATTTGTTACGACATAAAATAAAATAAACTTTTTTAATTAGAATATAATTAAAATCACGTTATTCCATTGGCAGATTCAAAGCCAATGGTGGAAATTGCCAAAAGGGAAGCCCCTCTTGCCACAGTTTCCTCTTATTTTTCTATGATAATGGTAACTGGTCCATCATTTAAAAGACTAACCTTCATATCAGCACCAAAAATTCCCTTCTCCACATGAATATCATTTTTTTCACAAGAAGAGCAAAAATATTCATACAATCTATTTGCCTGTTCTGGCTTAGCTGCTTTTGTAAAAGAAGGTCTATTTCCCCCTGTACAATCTGCATATAAAGTAAATTGAGAAACAATTAATAATTCTCCCTCTATATCTTTTATAGCCAAATTCATTTTATCATTTTCGTCTGTAAATACTCTCAATTTACAAAGTTTTTTTACTAGATAATCTGCTTCTTCTAGGGTGTCATTATGGGTGATCCCTAATAATACTAAAAAGCCTTTTTGTATTTTTCCTACTATTTTTCTTTCCACCTCTACTTGTGCATTTTTTACTCTTTGTACTACTATTTTCATTTTTTAACAAAAGGAGTAAAGTTTTAAAAACTCTACCCTTCTTTCTCCTTCCTAATCTTATTTGTCATCTTCTTCTAATTTAACATTAGATTCTATTTTAACGGTTTTTTCTAAATTAGAATTTTCTTCTTTTTTATCCTTATCTTTTTTATTCTCTTTTTTGGTTTCTTTCTTACCTGTCTTTTCTTTCTTCTTTTTATCCTTAATCTCTTCTTTTAGATTCTCTTTTACCTCTTGTTTTTCTTGTTCTTTTTCTTCTTTTACATCTATGTTTTCTAATACCTCTAACACTTCTACTTCTTTTGCTGGCTCATCTGTTTGTTTTTCTCCACAATTTGGACAGAATTTGTCATCTTTTTCAATTTCTTGATAACATTTTCTACATTGCCTTTTATCTTTTAGTTCCAAACATTGCTTTAATAAACTCTCTATTTCATCACTTAAGACATCAATTTTTGTACATTGTTCTTCTAAATCTTTTTTGATAGAAATTTCCTCTTCTCTTACATGTTTTTCATATACCTTTTGACCAATTTCTTCATAGATTCCATTAATTTGTGTCTTTAGTTCACCCATTTTGAATTTAAGTTTGGTTTCTTTTGCTATTTTACCCGTTTTATCTGCTGTAACTTTATATGCTTCTGATGCTTTTTTTCCTAATTTATCTAAAAAATCCATTTTTATCTCTCCTTTTCTTTGAGCTAAGAAAGCTAGATTTCTAGCCCATTTCTTTCTTTATTATTTGATTTTTCTGTGGTAATTATTCACTTTTTTTGTTTCTTGTCATTAATTTTTTGACTGCTTCTTGTGGCTTTAAATTTTTATAAATTACTTGATAAACCGTTTCTACAATTGGCATTTCGATGTCGCATTTTTGGCATAATTCATAAGCTACTTCAATATTATCTATACTTTCTATAACCATTCCTACTTCTTTTTTCGCTTCTTCTAATGTCTTTCCTTGACCAATTAATTTTCCAGCTCTTCTATTTCTACTATGTTCACTTAAACAAGTTACAATTAAATCTCCCAAACCACTTAGACCATAGAAAGTTTCTTGTTCTCCTCCTAATGCTACCCCTAGTCTTACTAATTCATTTAATCCTCTTGTAATTAATGCCGCAAAGCTATTATCTCCTAATCCTATTCCTGCTGCTACTCCAGCACAAAAGGCAATGATATTTTTTAAGGCTCCTCCTAGTTCTACTCCTTTTACATCTTTAGAAGTATAAATTCTCATTTCATCACACATAAAGGTATCTTGTATTATTTTTAGGACATCTTCATGTTGAGAAGCTATCACTAAAACAGTTGGCTGACTAATGGTTACTTCTTCTGCATGACTTGGACCAGATAGCACCCCTACTTTAGCAGTAGGTAACTCTTCTAAAATAACTTCATCTAATGTTTTTAGTGTTTCTTTTTCAAATCCTTTAGAACAAATAATAATAGGCTTATTTCCAACATAGTCTTTATATTGCCTAAATGTTTCTCTTGTAAATTTAGATGGTGTAACATGCAAAATAAATTGCGTTCCTTCTATTACTTCTTTTAATTGATTGGAACATGTTATATTGGAATCAATTTTCAATCCTGGTAAAAACTTGCATTTTTTTTCTTCGTTGATTAATCTTTTTTCTTCTTCTTCAAAAGACCAAATTTTAATTTCATTTCCCTGTTTTGCTAAATGGGTAGCTAATGCTACTCCCCAACTTCCACTTCCTATGATTGCTATTTTACTCATTGCTTCTATCTCCTCTTACTTAAATGATTATTTTTGAGTTTCTTTTTTTATCACTCAATTTTACTTTCTTTTTGTCTCAAAGTTTATATATTTTTTAATAAAATCAATTGGTTTCTTTTATTTTTTAAAACTTAACTTGTTTTCTGTTCCATTTAACAATCTTCTGATATTACTTCTGTGATTATATAAAACAATTACCGCTAAAATAATGCTATAAATCAAATAGGCACTTCCTCTTTTTCCTTCTGTTAATACAGTATAACTATCATTTATAAATAATGTTAAAACTGGAAATAAAATAGCTGCTGCACAAGACCCCACTGATACCATCCTTGTTAATAGGATTAAAACCAAAGCAAACACCAAACAAATTAATCCAATTTTCCAATTACTCATTAATAAAATCCCTATCGAAGTTGCAACTCCTTTTCCTCCTTTAAATCCAAAGAATAGCGGAAAGGTATGCCCCAAAACAACAGCAATTCCAGCAATTTGAAGTAATAATTCTTGGTTGACTTCCTTCATGATATTACCAATTATCATGGAAATAGCTATCGCTATAATTCCTTTAACTATATCAAATAATAAGGTAATCGCTGCTGCCTTTTTTCCTACTGTTCTTAAAACATTTGTAGCCCCTGTACTGTTACTTCCCTTTTCTCTTAAATCAAATCCTCCCATTTTTTTACTAATAAAAATAGAAATATTTAAACTTCCTATACAATAAGCAATTATTGCCATAATAATGTATTCTATCATCTCTTGTTCCTCCTTTGCTATGCTGGGACTTAAGGGATGTTCCTTAAAATCCCACTAAACATCTTTTTCATTTTTCTCTCTCACAATAATTCTAACTGGCGTCCCCTCTAAACCAAACTCTTTTCTAATTTGATTGACTAAATATCGTTCATAAGAAAAGTGAAATAATTCTTTATTATTTACAAAAATAACAAATGTTGGTGGCTTGGTAGAAGCCTGTGTGCCATAATAGATTTTTAATCTTTTTCCTTTATCTGTTGGCGGTTGCACAATCGCAATTGCTTCATTAATGACTTGATTTAAAATAGAGGTCGTAACTCTCATTGCATTTTGTTCTGCCACATGATTGATTAAATCAAACAATTTTGTCACTCTTTGTCCCGTTTTGGCTGATATAAATATCATAGGAGCATAAGATAAGTATTTTAGTCTATCATATACTTCCTTTTTGTACTTTTCTAAAGTTCCTGTTTCTTTTTCCACAGCATCCCATTTATTGACTACAATAATAACGCCTTTTCCAGCCTCATGTGCTTCTCCTGCTATTTTAGCATCTTGGTCTGTCACACCTTCGGTTGCATCTATCATCATTAAACAGACATCTGCTCTTTCAATTGCCAATAAGGTTCTCATAATACTAAATTTTTCGATGGATTCTTTGACCTTACTTTTCCTTCGAACTCCTGCTGTATCGATTAAAGTAAATCTTCCTTTTTCATTCTCAAATTCAGTATCAATCGCATCACGAGTGGTTCCCGCAATATCACTGACAATTGCCCTATTTTCTCCTAAAATTTTATTAATCAAAGAAGATTTTCCTACATTTGGTTTTCCGATGACAGCTACCTTAATGATATTACTTTCTTCTTCGTTTTCTGTTTTAGGTGGAAAACTTTCATATATCTTATCCAAAACATCTCCCACACCAATGGCATTGGTTGCAGAAATAGGAAAGGGTTCTCCCATTCCTAAATGATAAAACTCATAAGCCTCTTGTTTATCTTTCTCAAAATTATCCGCTTTATTACACACTAAAACAATTGGCTTTTTAGATTTTTTTAGCATCAAAGCAATTTCTCGATCAGCAGCTGTTACCCCTTGTCTAATATCTGTCAAAAACAAAATAACATCTGCCATTGCTATGGCTAAATTCGCTTGTTCTCTCATTTGTGATAAAATAATATCTTCGGTATCTGGCTCAATACCACCAGTATCAATTAAGGTAAAATCTCTTCCTCTCCAATTTGTCTCCGCATAAATTCTATCTCTTGTCACACCTGGTGTATCTTGCACAATCGAAATTCTGCTTCCCACTAAATAATTGAAAAAAGTTGATTTCCCTACATTCGGTTTTCCGTATAATTGCTACAATTGGTTTCATTTTGGTTATTTTTGGGACAGGCACCAATTATCCCTAACGGTGTTTTTTGGGACAGGTTACCTCCTCCTCTCTCCTTTCCTTTTAATATGTATAGTATATCATATTTTATTTCCTTTTTATAGTTCGTATTCTTTTATTTCACAATTGTCAAGCCCTAGTCCTCTTAAAATTTCCATTCCCTCTGGAATTCCTTCTAATGTCGCTCTGATTGGTACGGCTACTCCTCCATGTGTTACTAATAATACTGTTTGATTTTTATATTCTATTTTTATTTTTTCTAAAAATCCTTCTACTCTTGCGAATAGTTCTCCTATACTTTCTGCATCTTCATATTGCTTATTTAACTTGTAATTCCATATTTCATCAAAATCAAATTCTTGTCGAGTCTTTCCCTCAAATTCCCCAAAATATCTTTCTGCAATTCCTTCCTCTATAATAATAGGAATTTCTTTTCCTTTTGCTATGATTTCTGCTGTTTTTCTCGCTCTTTTTTGAGGGGAAGATATAATGACATCAATTTTTTCATCTGCTAATTTTTCTCTTGTGGCTTCTGCTTGCTTGATTCCTATTTCATTTAATTCGATATCCGTTTGTCCTTGTATTTTACCTAGTACATTCCAATTAGTTTGTCCATGTCTTATTAGTAATAGTCTCATGAATACCTCCTCTATGTGATTTTTCTTACTATATCATATCATTTGTAAAAAAGCAATGTAAAAAAGCTATACAAAGAAAAATCCCTCATCATGAGGGAAATCCTTATTTTATTCACTATATTTTTGCAATTCCGCCAATAATTTTACTGTCTTGTGTAGAAGCTAACAATTTAGCTCCTCCTGAAATAACAACCATATCATCTTTTTCCAAAATTCCTTTTTGTTTTAACTTTTCAATTCCTTCTTCTACAATATCATTAATAACATCTTTCTTTTCTACAAAGATTGGAGTTACATTCCATACAATAGCTAATTGATTATAAGTTCTTCTATTATCTGTGATAGCTAAAATTGGGCATCCTACTCCTAATCCTGCTAATCTTCTTGCTGAATCTCCTGTATTAGTATAACATACAATGGCATCTGCATTTATGTTCATTGCCATAACTGCTGTTGCATAAGATATTTTACTTTCAAGGGTATCCATTGGAATTTCTTTGTTCTTAAATCTTTTCCAGTAATCAATATCCTTTTCCACTCTATTTGCTATTTTTACCATGGTTTCAACACATTCAACTGGATATTTTCCCATAGCACATTCTCCTGATAACATAACCGCACTTGTTCTGTCATAAATAGCATTGGCTACGTCACTTGCTTCTGCTCTGGTTGGTAATGGATTAAATGTCATAGATTCTAGCATTTGTGTTGCTGTGATAGCTGGTTTACTTGCTTTGTTTGATAATTTGATAAATCTTTTTTGCATAACTGGTGGTTCTGTAAAATCTGTTTCAGTAGCCATATCTCCACGAGCAATCATTTGAACATCTGCATTTTCAACGATTTCTTCCATATGTTCTAGCCCTTCCACATTTTCTACTTTTGTGATGATTTTAATGTCTTTTCCACCATTTTCATCTAATACTTTTCTTACTTGGTCAATGTCATCTTTATTTCTGGCAAATGACATTGCAACATAATCATAATCATGTTCACAAGCTGTTTTTAAGTCATCAATATCTTTTTGTTTTAAAGCTGGTAGACGTACTGCTGTTCCTGGTAAGTTAATCGTTTTTCTACTGCCTAATCCATTTCCATGAACTACTGTACATACGATGTCTTTATCTACAATTTCGTCAATTACTAATTCGATAGCTCCATCATCAATTAAAACTTTGCTTCCTGGTTTTACATCTTTGTATAATTCTTTGTAAGATACAGATACTTTGTCTTTATCTCCTACAATATCTTCATTTACTAATGTGAATTTTTGTCCATCTTCTAATTTGATTTTTTCATTTTTTCCGGTTACTAACATACCTGTTCTAATTTCTGGTCCTTGCATATCTAATAATAAAGAAATTGGTATATCAAGTTCTTTTCTTAGTCTAATAACCTCTTCTGTTTTTTCTGATTGTTCATCCCAACTACCATGTGAATAATTAATTCTTGTAACATTTAATCCTGCTTCAAATAACTCCTTTAATTTGTACTCACTAGCTGGTCCTATTGTTCCCACAATTTTTGTCTTTCTTAAATCTTTTTTCATTTTGATTTTCCTTCCTTTCTTGAGGTCTCGATATCCTCTTTTTATTAAAACCATTTTTTATTATACCACAACTAATTTACAAAATTCAACATTTTTTGGTAACTTTTTCGATTTCTCGTAACGATTCACAGGTGATATATTTCAATTAGAAAGTTTCTATATTTTTTATGATGTATTTGTTGAATAAAAAATAATTTTTTTCTATTTCATAAAATTACAGTCTGTTATAGGATTATGTCCTAAGTTCAATGATAGCATGTAATATGTTTTCTTCTTCATTTTGAATGACTACTATATGCCTATTATCTTCATAAGCATATTTACAAATAACGGTCTCACCCAGTTTTATTTCCTTTTTATACATAATTCGTATTTCATCAAAAGGTCTGCTGTTATAGATTTCTTCTGGCAAGGCTTCATAGGCTAAATCTAGATAATATAAATTATGCATATGCCCAATTACATCTATATCTTTCCTTTTTGTTTGATATATTATACTACTTTTGTAATTAGTCGGTGCTTTTATTTTTTCAATTTCTTTTTCTGAAAAAACTGATTTTTCTGTTTCTGATTCATATTTATTAGCCATTTCTTCTTCAATTTTAGCAATTTTTCTAGTCTGATTATTCATTAATAGCCATTTTGAAGATGCTACGACGCAAAGATTATGGTTTTCATCATATATTTCAAAATCTCGATACGCATAACATTTTATGATATATCTTGACCATGTGTGTATATCTAAAGTTTGTCCATATTCTGGTCTTTTTATTACATTTACTTTCCAGTCTAATAATAGCCATGTCAAATGAGTGGTATCAGAAGTATTTATGCCATATCCAACACTATCTGAGTGATAAGATGCTACATCTTCTAAATATTCCAGTATGGCTTTATTGCTTACTTCTTTTCCTTTCCAGACATCTTTTAATCCTATTTTGAATTTTTCTTGGTATATCATTTGGCTTCCCTTCCTTTACGTCCCCACTGTTCTAAGAGTAAATGGGAACATGATTTCCACTTCGTTCGAACGGCTTCTCTTTTGGTTCACAATCTCCCTTTGGTCGATTGCGTAAGTTATCCGTAACTCACTTCGTTCGAACGGCTTCTCTTTTGGTTCACAATCTCCCTTTGGTCGATTGCG
>CAOKEO010000050.1 GCA_948467495.1 uncultured Clostridium sp. | reverse complement strand
TTTTTATTTTAACATGTCCTTATCTTTTCTGTCTAATTTAGTATAACCGATTCATCATATCAACTTCTGCAAGTCCATTTCTATATGTTCCTTCCATAATATAACCTTTCATTTGTATATATTTAATCTTAATGTAATTATCTCATATCTTATATTAAATGTAAACGAATTTACAATAATGATTTATAATTTTTTAAACCTGATGTAAGAAAAAGAAAGTGCTATGAACACTTTCAAATTGAGTCTTATCTAATTATTCATCTAACACTATTTATTGTATTTTAGGCTTTTCTAACCTCAGGGAAATGTTCTACTCTTTCCTTTTCTCTTCTTTTAGTAATTTCTTCTTCTCCATTTTATTAGAAGTTAAATACTTATAATCTAATGCATTTGTTTTGCTAATAACTGATTTACCTAGATTCTTTTCAATATCATCTCTTGCCACTTTAGCAGCATGTCCACCCATTTTAGCAATTTTTCTATTTTCTTTTAAGCCATATGGTTTATGTTCTTTTGCAAGTTCTCTTGTCGCTATTTCTCCTAAATCTGTTAAAGCAACTTCAATATCAGTCATATTGTCTCTTAATGACTCTTTTCTAATATCCTTATATTCTTTATATTCACTTGCTTTCATTCCAGACCAACTTTGATATATTTCATTTGTTAATATAGCATATTCATAATTTTGCTTAATACCATTTTCTTTCCATACATCAGTTAGTTTTTTTCTGTCTAAGATTCCTTTTAGTCTAGTTTCTATCCATTGATCTGAATATCCTCTGCCTCTGTAATAATCTATTGCTCTATTTATTGCAATCTCTGGGTCAAAAATTTCGTCTATTCTTTCTTTTCCCATCTGTGCAAGCCATACTTTAAAAGGCTCTGCTTTTGAACTTGGTACTGATTCTATTAATCTGAAAATGCCATTTGTATCTAAAGTATCCGTTAAATAATTTTTTCCATCTTTATTCGATTTTATTTTCAGTTGCACGATTTTTTCGTGCAACTCACTTCCTTCATCTAATAATTTTCGTTTTAAATCACTCCAATAGTTTCTTGGAATTTTACTATCAGTTAATGCACTAATGACATCAACTACACTAAAATAATATTCTTCTTTATCAGCATCCCAAACACTTCTTATTTCTTTTCCTTCAAAAAGATTTGATATTGTTTCTAATTTATTATTATCAATCATATAAAGTCATCTCCTACATTAATTTTTTTGTTATATTATATCAAACATTTGTTTATCACGCAAGTATTTATACAAAAAAATTGTATAAAATAAAGCACTATTTCTAGCATTTTATTAACTAAATCTTATCTCTAAAAGCACAAATTTTATCTATCTTCTATTACAAGTTTTTATATGTTCAACTGTATATATTCCGTCATGACTTTGATTGCCGGTGTCCGTCCCTCATAAGGTCTTTTAAAGGCAAACCCCACTGGAATAGGTGCTCCATAGATATATCTTTGGCTATTCCAACTTTGCATACATCTTTTGGTAGTCCACAAAATATTACTTTTGCTAGATCCTCTAAACTCTCGAACTCTCAAAGTTCCATTAGTATTATAAGGCATAGGTTCTGATTCTCCTCTATAATAAGTCTCCATTCTATCTGTATCATTATTAAAAATTAATATTTTGGCCACAACAAACCTCCTTTATTAGACATAAAATCTAATAACAGTATATGTCATTTTGCAAAAAACGTGATATGAAACATCTTTTAGATTATTTTTTATACCTTGTCTTGTTCTCCCGTGAAAAAATTCATTAGAATTTTTTCTGTGGAATGTGTTTATAGTTAGGACGTTCGGAGAACTTTGATACCATATAAGTATAGATAATCATTTATTGATTTCTATACTTTTTTCTTTCTTATAATATAAAAACCTATCATTTTTGTCAAGTTTAGAGTAGTCTAAAAAGTGGCTTGTGGACTAAGTTTGAAAGATTATATAAGAACCGAACAGAACATATAAAAATGATAACGTACTATGCACGAACTATGCACAACTGATGAAATAATATGCAGATGAGATGATACACTCATCATTTTGGTTTATTACATTAAAGTAAGAACGGAAACTAGGTAAGTTAATTATTGGAGAATTGGGAAAATGCCCCTTTGTAGTTGTCGGGGCATTTTCCTTATACAGTAATTAAAGTTAATACATTTCATCATAAAAATAATGTTGGGTAAATTGGGGAAAAATTTTAAAAAAGTATTTTTCAAAATATATGAATTATAAGTTGGGGGGTTTGGGTAAAAGTTTTTTAGAAAAAATTTTTGAAAAGTAAAATGCTATTCCATATTCTGTATTCTTTAAATTACATATTTTTATAATATATATATATTGAAGTTAATTAGTGTCATATATATATATTAGAAGTTAAACACTATCTCAAATATATTACATATATACATTATACATTGATAACTATATTATAATATAGTTATCAATGTAGTATTAAGTATAAATAATAATAATAATATAAAAGTAATTAAATAAAAGAAAAAGAAATATTTTATATAGGTAAAAAAAGTTTTCAAAAATTTTTCCCCTAAACCCCCTAAAATAAATAATTAAAATTATTACATATAAAGAGGAGCGTTGGGCGTTAAGCCCATAAGCGACTCCAACTGCAAAAAGAAAAACAAAACCTGCGATATGCACACGAAGTGGGCATAATTCTTGCGAGATTATCGAGCAAGAATAGCAGGGCTACAAAGAATTACCCTAGAAAGATAATTATAAATAACTGAATATAAAATATTTATTCATTTTTTGCAGTAATCATATACAAACAACCGTTCTTGTAGTATAATATATATATATGGTATATTTTATTAGGAGAGTGTTACAAATGGAGAATAAAGAAATTTTAAATATAATGTATGAACATATTATGAACGAACTATCCCCAACTAATGAATATCAAGAATTGCAGAATAAATTAGTTACAGATACTGAAACATTTTTACAAGTAATAGGAGAACAAAATCGTGAAGAATTAAAGAAAATGCAAAATATCATTTATACTATGGGAAATGAACAAGGAAAGCAATTATTCTTTAAAGGCTTTTCACTTGCAGTAAGATTATTTTTAGAAACAATAAGTAAAGATTAAAGAGATACTATGAGCAGTATCTCTTTTTGCATTTATATTACTTTTTAGAATTGATAATGTAGTTAATTAAATATGAAACCATATCTTTGTCTTTATCTTCAAATGTATCAAATGACTTATTCAAGAAGTTGTTTGTACAGATAGAAGAATTTACAAGATTATCAAAAATTGAATTTGTATCAGTATTAAGAGCATTACATATATCAATTAGAGTTGCAACACTTAGACCACTTTCGCCACGTTCAATTAAACTAATAAAATGTGCAGTTTTACCTATCTTCTCGGCTAATTGTTCTTGTGAGATATGTTCCAAAATACGAACTCGTTTTATATTTGCACCTAATATTTTTGCAATATTAGAATTATCTTTCTTTTTCTCCATTTTTCATCATCTCCTATATTGAAATTGTATCAATTAGTAAGTATCACTACCAGTTATCAGTATTTACAAAACGAATAAAAATAGTCATTGATATTTACAGAAAAGAAAATTTATGATAGAATGTGAGGTGAAAAATATGTCAAAAGATAAAACAACAGAAGAAAAAGCAAAAACCTTAACTTGTTGGAGATGTGGACGTATTATATGGGAAAATACAAAGACTGGTCATACGGGTTGCTTAAACACAAAGTGTAAAGGTTATTTATGGGGTGCAAAGAATTTAGATAAGGAATACTTAAAACAAGTAAAAAAGCAGTAATTTATATTAGAAAGGGGTTTTAAAAATGTATTCATCAATATTACATGGAAACGGTAAGACATGGGCTGAAATGACACCAGAAGAACAAAAGGCTTGTCTAATATTTATTGGAATAGTGGTTATAGGACTTGCAGTTTATGGAATATACTATTACTTTAAGAAGAAAAAACATAAATAACTTTATATATGTTGTTTTTTGTCGAATAATGTCATATAATTAAATTATGATAGAGGGGGTTTTTAAATGGAAGAAGAAAAGAAGAAGATGAGTAAAGAAACAAAAAAGTTACTCATAATTATAAGTAGTTTCATAGCAGTAGTAATAATAGTTGGAATAGTTTTTGGAGTAGTTTTCCCACAACTGAACAAGAAAGAAGTTCAAACTTCATCTCAACTAGAAAATGAAAACATACAAGAAGAAAAGAAAGAAGAAAACACAATACCAGATTATAAAAATACTTATACAACTGCATCAAATAACTTTTATGGTATGAGATTTAATAAAACAATATTGGAATTTTGCGAAAACTATAATATAAAATTAGAAAAAGTATATGAGCAAGAAGGACTAGATAAAGTAACAATGTCTCTTCATACATTAGATAAATCTAAATTTTCACTTATTAATAATGTTAATACTGAAAATGGTGCAAAATTTAACCAATACCAATTTACTGGAATAAACTATTATATGTTTCTTTTTACAGAACCAAATAACGAAAATATAGTTTATGCTTGTGTATCATTTGATAGTAAAGGTGTTTCAGACTCTAATGGGTTAATTAAATTTATTGGAAGAAGAATTCAGCCTGCAATGATTATGGCTTTAACAGATTTCTCTTATACAACAGTATTAGATAACCTACAAATGATAACATCTGAAAAATCTTATTCATACTTTAAAGATAATGTAGCTTATTCTTTCTATTTAGATGGAACAATTTATCATAACTATGTTTATGCTATGAGTGAAGAAAAATACAACTCAATATTAAATGGAAATGCAAGTAATAATCAAACAAGTGATAATTCAGCTATAAAAACAGATATACAAGACAGAATTGATTTTTTTAATAGTTACTATGCTTGGAACTTCCACCCTACAAATGAGCAAATGCAACAAATGGTAGAGTTCGCAAACAATACAAGTAATTTCACAAATGATACATTGGCAGATTTCATTATAGATAAAGGTTGGTTGCCAGATAGTGGAACTGGAACAGTAAGCAGTAACAATAGTAGTTCAACAACAAATAATGGTAACAGTAGTAGCAGTAATAAAAATACAAGTTCAAGCAATAATGATGATGATGATAATACAAGTAAAGAAGTAACGGCAACAGTTAATATAAATCTAAAAGAACTAATTGCTAAAAATACAGTAGCAACAGAAATAAAGAACGAGTCTGAAAGAATAGATATACGTGTATATGTTGAAGACGCTTTTGTTAAAGATGATTATTTTGAATATTTTAGTGGTGGTGCAAGTGTACCAAATACAATAACAACAACAGTTAAAGTATATGAAAATGAGAAAAAGCTAAATGATAAAAGAAAAGTAATAATAACAATGGATAATACAAGAACACTAATAAAAGAAACTACTTTATATGACGGCGAAATGATTTTCAATAAAACTGGAACTTATGAAATAAAATAATTGAAGAAACAAAGTTCAGTAATGAAAAAAGTTACTGGACTTTTTCTTTTATGAATTATAATCTGTTATAAAAGTCCCTAGTTTTAAGTTCTAGGAACTATTTAATTAACGTGAGAAACGTCATGTAAGGTTTTTCAGAGAAAAAGTATATACTATATAGGTTACAATGATTTTTGACCTTATTTCTATTTTAAGATATTTGCCTTATACCACCCATAGCACCAGCTATTTGTATATCTCCAAATTCTGCCATTTCAATATCAGACAAATTTATAGAATAAGCAGAGGTTATACTTTCTTTCAAGTACATTTTTTCTTCTTCCCACTCTTCTTGATTTTGTGATACATATAGCAAACTGAAATATGTACCATAAATCGTTGGTGTTAGTATTGCATGATAAACTAATATTCCTTTTTCTTCTTCAACATTTTTCACAAGTTCCGTTAAATCTTCTCTATTGCTTACCCAGTATAAAACTGCTGAAAATACTTTGTTCTTATATTCGGAATAGTAAAGTGTATCTTCCTTTTCAAATTCTGTGATAACATTTTCCAGTAATTCGTATTTTTCATGTAATATTTTTAATCTTTCAATAGCTTCTTTCTTTTGTAATGTTCTAATATCTTCTGCCATAAAATTATTCCCCTTTCTTTAAACTTGCTTTTTTAGTTGTGCTTTTGTTAGATTTAGTTGTGCTACTTTTTACATTTTCTTTCTTTTTAGTGCTAGTGGTTTCTTCTAACGATTTTCTTATTACTGTATATTCCATGCCTTGTGTCATTAAAGACGCTTTAATTGATTTTGCTTTTTCTTCTGCTGATAATTCACTCATATTTGTTGTAGGTGCGTCTTTAGGAAATATTTTATTCTTCTGTATAAATGCACTAACGAATATATCATGTTCCTTATAAAAACTGTCGATATATACGGAAAGCATATATTTAAACTCAATTTCTTGTGCTTTAGTAAGTTTAGTGAAAAATGATATTTTAGTTCCAAAACGTCTATACAATGGTGCATTATCGAAATAAGCATATAATATTTGACTGCATATTTTCTTTTCGGCGTCAGTTCTTAATTCTACATTTACAACTTTTGTTTCTTCGTTTTTTATTTCTTCTTCTGTAATTCCGTATTTCTTCATTAGCTTTTCAAGTAGTTTTGTTGCATTTTCTTTTTCTCCAGCAATTCCCCTTTCACTTAACGCTTTTAGTTTCTGTATGATTTCTTTTTTCTCCACTTTAAAATCTCCTTTCATTGATATTTCAGCACTTTCGCTAAATATATTATACTATAATCAAACAAATGTTTCTACAATTTTAAGAAAATATTTTATTTTTTACAAAAATATTTTAATTTAAAGTTCCCCTTTTTCCCTCATTAAGTTTTAAGACCTTGAATTATAAGTGAAGATAGTCTGTAAGCGTTTAAAAGATTATAGGCGAAGTAGTATATACTTAAAAAATAAAAAGGCTTAAAATAGTTCTTCACGTTAAATGTAATCTAACTATTTTCCACCTAGTGCATGATGATAAATCACGAATTGAAAAAATATTAGTATAGGAGATAAAAAAGGAGTGATGAAAGATGACTGATTACGGCTAAAAAAGAAAAATGAGATTTTTCGAGCAGTTAGAAACAGTCATTAAGTACACACATTTTCAAGAAAGGGGAATTTTTATGCTAAAAGTAATCAATGAAGATACAGAAGAAGAAATGATTAAAAAGGAAGATACTGACCTAGAGGGAGAATTTTATTATATGTCTACACGTTACAAAAGTTTAATTCCTTTGATAAATGAAGTTAAAGCACAACGTGGAGAATTGCAACAATTAAAGTCTGCAATAAATAATGTAGATGATAAAGTAGAAAAAGTTATAAAATTTATTAAGGAACATACAAGCGAAGATGACAAAAAGAAAAAATAATTAAAAAGGCAATTCACTATAAAAAGCGAATTGTCTATTTTTTCACACATTTTTGTTTTTCTTTGGTCGACCACGTTTTACTTTGTATGTTGAATTAACTTTGTTTTCAAAATCAAATAGTATTTGCATAAATTCTTCATCATCAACTTGTTTTGTAATATATTTTTCAGTATATATTGATTTCAGTTCTTCAAATACTTTTTCATAAACTTTAGTATTTTTATATTTATTATATAATTGTCTGTAATAGATATATGTTGCAGAAGCATTTTCTTTACGTCTTTTAGTCCAATAACGATTTTTGCAACTAATGTTACTTAAAGGGTCAGTAGTACAAAATATTTGGTCAGTTCTTAAAGGTATAAGATATTTTCCACAATTCTTACATTTTATAATAACTTTACGATTTAATGATAATTGATAAATAGTAACATTAAACAAATCTTGGACGTTTTTTATCTCATAAATATATTTATAAGGAGTTGCACATTTAAAGCCATCTAATTTATAATCAATTTTGGTACTAGGTAATGTTGCCATAATACCAGAAAATTTATTGTTTCTTGTTTCTTCGCTATGTATAAAAGCATTTTCAATTAATTGTTTTCCCTCTAAAAAGTCATTAACAAAATCTGCAACAGCCTTTGAAAGTCTATATAACAGATATTCAATATTATCTTTTTCTTGTAGTTGTTCTTTGTAATTTAGATAAAAAGACATCATTTTTCCACCACGATTTTTTGATTTTTCTAACTTAACAAAGGTTTCTTTTAAATCTTTAAGTTCATTTTGATAAGAAATATAAGACTCTTCCATATAATCTAAGGCACACTTATGAAAAATAATTAGTTTAGGATATAATTTTTCTAATTTACATAGTAATTTTTCGAAAATAGTGTAACAAGTGTTTTTTAATTTTTCCTCTAATTTCTTTCTTTCAGTTATATAACTATTATAATCATCTCTAAATTTATCTTTAAGTATTATATCTTTACTTTTCCCCGTTTCTTTTACTCTGCTTGATAGTTTCATATAGTTACACAAAATAATCTTTTTAATTGATTTACAGTTGTTCATAATCTCAAGTAAAAAAGTTCCAATATCTTGTGAGGGAAAGAGACTCTTTTTAGAATTTTTGTGAGATTCTAAAAAAACTTTTCCTTTCAATGTTTCGATAATTTCTCTTTCATTCGCATAAGGAATAGTATCAATATTTTTTATTTCAAATTCTATATCTACATTTAAAAAATTAAGATAAATCATTTCCATAACTGCCCCCTAATATATACATTTAACCACAGTATAACACAATATATTATAATTAGCAATAATTTTATCCAACGAATAAAAAAATATTATCTTTTTCTTTTGATAGAATTTTTGATATGGCATAATGAAAATAGAAAAACAAAAACGCGTTTTTAAAAAATGAAAAAATATTTTAAGGAGGAATTAAAAATGGAACAAGAAAAACAAGAAAACTTGTTAAATGAAAATGAAGAAAAAGAAAATATAGGAGAAAACAATTCTCAAAAAGAATTAACCAACTTACCCGAAGAATTACATACAGAAAAATTAACAATGGAAACTGCTGGAGGAATTGACAATTTATATGAGGCATATTTAAAAGGACAAGAAGTAGAATTGCCCCCATGGTTAGCAGAAAAAAGCAAAGAAGAAAGAAAAATCGAAGTCCTACCACAAGAATTATATTTATATCTTAAAAAGAACGACCATATAAAATCTGTAAAGTTAGGAAACTCAAAAGGTATAATACTTTATCATTATGATAAGGACGGGTATTATAAAAAATGGACTGAAAGCGATTGCAAAGCACGTATAAAGAGTTTTATACCAGTTAAAATTAGAAATTCTAGTCAATGGGATAAAGTATATAAAGAATTGATTACTGATTATGCTAATACAAAAGAAAGCGAACTAAATGCTAATGAAGATATTATAAACTTTAAAAATGGAACATTGAATATTAAGACTGGAAAGCTATCGCCACATAGTCCAGATGATTTATGTACGATACAAATTCCATGCAAGTATACTCCTAATTTACCACTAGCAAAAGCACCAGTAACAATGAATTTTTTAAATACTCTTACAAATGGAGAGCAAGAAGATATATGGACAATTTTAGAAATTATAAGTTTAGTAATAAGCAATGTAAAATGTTCAAAGTGTAAGAAATTACTAATTTTATATGGTGCAGGAGATACTGGAAAGAGTCAACTTCGTAAATTAGTAGAACGACTTTTAGGAGAAGAAAATTGTCATACAATAGGCTTTAATCAAATGAACAGTAAATTCGGTTTAGGTGTAGTTTATGGTAAAAGACTAATTGGCTCTGGAGATATGGAAGCTACAAGAATAGCTGACATTGAAATCTTAAAACAATTAACAGGTGGCGACAGTTTAAATATGGAATTAAAATATGAAAATGCGTTTACTGCTACATTTAACGGTTTGGTATGGTCTAACTGTAATAAGTTACCAAGTTTTAGTGGCGACCGTGGTAAACATGTATACGAGAGATTTTTGATACTTTCTTGTGATAATGTAATACCCAAAGAAAAACAAAACCCCAATTTATTAGATGACTTATATGCAGAAAGAGAGGTACTTGTATCAGTTGCAGTTCAATTCTTACAAGATTTAATAAAGAGAAATTACAAAATTACAGAAAGTAAAAGAACTATACAAAATCGTTTTAACTATGAAATTCAAAACGATTCACTAACGTTGTTCTTAAAAGAGTGTTGTGAAATAGGCAAAGAAAGAACAAACATATCATATTTTAAATACAAATATAAAGAATGGTGTAAAGAAAATAACCTTGTGCCTGAAAGACCTAATAGCATTACAGATATTTTAGTAAATGATTTTGGCATTGTTAAAGGAAAGTCTGGTACTGACTATTACGAATTAACTATAAAGGAAGATTAAGAACTTTGGGAATTTAGGGGAAAAATATTTTGAAAGTATCTTTTTATAGAAAAGAAATATATAAAAAGAACTTCCCTAATTCCCCAAGATAAATAATAAATAGTGCTTAAAGCACAAATAAAATATAGGAGGAAATGAAAATGTATAAAAAATCAGATTTATTTGAAGAGCCAAGCGATAACAATATATGTGAGGTAACATGGTACGATAATAATAGAAAGGTCGATATTATAACAAGAAAAAGTGAGAAAGTAGACTTTTTAAAGAATTATAAAAGGGTTTCAGCAGATGAATATTTTAACCCAAGAACTGGTAATGTTGAAAAATATAAACGAAAAGATACTAAAAATAAATCAGTAGCATATAAAAATTTAAAAATTAGTAATCAATATTGCCTTAACAATTTTGAGGGAAACGAAACGGAAAAAATAATTGAATTATATTTTAACACAAAGATAAAAGATACACACCAATTAACAAATATATTAAGTGAATTTTTGGAAGATTTAAAACAAGAAATCAAACCAGTAATGTATTTAAGAATATTACTTTATAATGGAAAGCACCGACCTATATGTCATTTTTGGTTAAAAACAAAAGACAATTCAAAACTAGAAATATCACAAGAATTATTAGAGAAACTTTGGAAAAAGCATGGAACTGTCAAACAAATAGATTTAACAAAAGAAAACCGTGAGGAAAAAGCAGAATATCATTATAACGGTTATAAAACCAGTTTCTACCCTAAAAATATACATATTTTAAGTTGTAGCAGAGATATAAAACCTTTAAGAAAAGAATATTTAACTTATGCAGAAATAAAAGAAAAGCTAAAAGGTTTTTTACCAAAATATCAAAGTGCAACTGTTCAAGTAGAAAAAGTTAATGGAAAAGAAGTTGAACTACAAAGGACAAGCTATGAAAGTTATGTAAAAGTAAAAGATATAAGAACAGTAAAACTGTATAGAAATACCATACATAAACGATACAAAGGAATAATTATCAAAGGTATATATGCTCATCAGCAAGAGCAGAAACTCCAAAAAGAACTGGAAATAAATCAAAAGTTACAAGAAGTTCAAGAAATAATGAAACAGAAGAATATTGACAGTCTTGCAGAAATTGAAAGAATAGATAATAAAAACGAATTTAATCTAATATGCAAAAATACAAAAAAGGTTTTACCTTTAAAACATAAAAGCATTGAGGAGATACTTGCCCTAATGAAAACAACGAAAGCAATTGCAGTCGAAAAAAGAAAGGAGGAATTAGACATACAAAGAGATATTGAAAATAAAGCAGATACTCTTGAAAACTTGCTATTGTTAGTAAAGGAAACTAATTGGAATATAAACGAATTAGCAAAAGATAGAAATATACAACTTTCACAAGCAGAAAAAGAGTTTATAAGCAATATGAAAGATGATTATAACCAATATGAAATTCAATTAAATGCAATTGTAAATAGATACAATAGACAAGTTGGAAGAAAAGTAAAAAGAAGAAGAAGAAAAAGAGTTGCAGAACAATATTAAATGTTAAGGGGGCAAAACATAATGTAACAAATATATTTTGCCCTCTGGAAAGGAATTTATAATTATGATACCAAAAAGAACAGAAAATCAAGAAGAATATATTTCCGAACTAGAAACGGAAATTATAAGATTAGAGGACTGGAAAAAAGAGTATGAAAAATGGTCGGAAGGTGATAAAAAATTTATAGATATGTTATTTAATGAAAATAAAGAACTGAAACATAAGTTAATAGTAAATGAATTAAAATCAAAAATAACTGACCCAAAAAACAATAAAGAAGAAACAATTATAAGAATAATGATAAAGTACATTAAAGATAAGGAAATGCAAAAAAGAGCTGAACTTGTAGTAAAAACTGCAACTAAACTCTCAAAGGAAGATAAAGATTATGTGCTAATTGTTGGAGAAGTCCCCTCAAAAGCAATGTGTGTTCGTAAACCAATAGAAGAAATTGAACATATTTTTGAAATGCTAGTTATTGCACAAGAAGAAACAACAGAAACTTTATACGACAATGTTAAACTGGAAGAATTACAAACAATGCTAAAGAACTCACAATATAGTTATATGACAGTAAAAGCATTATTTGAACGTGATGAGTGGCAAATAATTGATATAAGAAATAATCAACTTAGATTTGAAAATACACCAGCAATAGTATATGACACTATAAGAGAAATTACAAAAAATAAATAAAAATTAAAGAAAGAGGTAAAAAGATATGAATAAGAAAGAATTTTTTAATAAGGATGTACATAATAAAGGAGAAAGAAAAATGAATATAATAGAGCAACACCAAGCATTTTATAATCCTAAATTAGAAGATGAAGAAATGCAGTTAGCAGTAAAAACTGTTAAAGAAAGTATATTTCAAGATACTAAAAAATGGGTAAATAAATTTATATATGAAATGCACTATCCTTCAAAAGATATTCAAGCAATAAATAATGCACTTGAAACAGATACAACTGGAAAATCAAGAAATGAAATTATAAGTGCAGTAATAAAAGAAATAGCTGACAGAAACTATAAAGAAATAAAGAAAATTGAAAATCAAAACTCTAGTAGTGGACTTCATGTAGTAAGAACAAATATAGATGAATGTAGAATAAATGATGAGGTAACAACAATCTTTGAGGGAGATATAGCAACAGCTATACAAGAATTGAATACATACATAGAAAAAGGAACAAAAGGAATCTGTTAAGTTAAAATGAAAGATTAGTACATTGAAATCTCAAAAATA
>CAOKEO010000049.1 GCA_948467495.1 uncultured Clostridium sp. | reverse complement strand
AATTTATTAAAAAATTTTTAATAAATCTATTGACAATTAATAGTTAGTCTTTCTTATCATTTATTTGTGAATGATAAAAAATAACACTGTATCATTATAAGTGACACAGTGTTGTTAGTCAATGTTCTACTTGTGAATTTTGTGTGAACTGCAAATGTGATATTTACATTTTTCTAAATACGCCGCCAACTTTTCCTAGTATTTCGCAGTTTGGTACTATAATTGGATCCATGGTAGAATTTTCTGGTTGTAATCTAATATGGTCTTTTTCTTTGTAAAATGTTTTTACGGTCGCTTCCTCTCCAATTAAAGCTACTACGATTTCTCCATTATTGGCTGTATTTTGCTTTTTTACTAATATGTAATCTCCATCTAAAATCCCAGCTTCTATCATACTTTCTCCTCTAACAGTAAGCATAAAGCTTTCTGAGTTTCCTACAAAGTCAACTGGGATTGGGAAAGTATCGGTTACATTTTCTACTGCTAAAATTGGTTCTCCTGCTGTGATTCTTCCTACAATAGGAACTTCTACTAATTCTTTTTGCGTATAAAAATCTTTGCTTGATGTTTTCTTTGGTTCTCCTGAACCACCTTTTAATAATCGTAAGGTTCTTCCTTTTTTATCTTGTTTTTTGATATATCCCTTTTCGTCTAATTTAGCTAAGTATCCATGAACTGTTGCTGTTGAACTTAATCCCACTGCTTTTCCAATTTCTCTTACAGATGGTGGATATCCTTGCGTCATGATTTGTTTTTCGATGAATTTTAATATTGCTTTTTCTCTTTTATTTAATTCTGGTTTTTTTCTTGGCATTCTAATCACTCCATTCCCTTATTTTTTCCTATCATATCATACAAACAAAAAAATGTCAAACATTTATTTGACATTTTCTCAAAATTTAGTAATTATTCGTTACTGTTGAGACATCTAATTTTTGGAGAATAAAGTTTCTATATAAAAAATATAGAAACTTTCTAATTGAAATATATCAACTTTAAATAGTTACAAAATTTACATTATGAATTTTAGTCTGTTGTATTTGTATTTGTATTCGTATTTGTATCAGTATCTTCAAGAGTAATTGGACCTTCTATGGTTCCTTTTTTCGTATCTAATTTATATACATTTTTACTTTTGGTAAAAGATATTCTAATGACACCAACTGTTGTATCATCAGTTGCTGTTGCTTCTGCTTTTTGTTTGGTCAATTCTTCTTGTAATTCTGCCGCATTAAATCCTTTTGAAGCATCATAAGAAGCTGTTGCATATTTTGTCGTAACAACGGCATTATAAGCTAGTCCTATTTGTTCTTTTTCTGCTCCTTGTGTTGTTTCAATTTGTGCTTCTCTTGCTGTTTTTATAATTCCATTATCACCTGTTACCATAGCAATACTTATAGTTGCCAAAATTAATAATAAAATAATCGTTATGACAAGTGCAATTAATGTGATACCTGATTCTGATTTACTATTTGTCATAATAGCTTCACCTTTCTTCATGATTGTTTTTTCTTGTAATTCCTCTCCTGTTTTCATACAAATCCTCCTTTTTTGCTTTTGTTTTACTATTTACTATTTTAATAGCTTTTTTTTACTTCTTAACTATACTATAAGTTTTTCTTTTTTGCAATACTTTTTTATCATATTTTAAAAAAATTTGTAAAAAAGGTTACCTTTTAGTGAAACTATTGTTGAAATTCAAAAGTTTATCTATTTTTTATTCGTAACACCAAATAGGAATTGTTCCCAATCAAATAACAGGTTCGATTACTTCTAAAAAATAGATAAACTTTTTATTTTATATATATATTGGGGTCTACTGGTATGGAATCTTTTATGATTTCAAAATGAAGATGTGGTTCATCTGCAATCTCAAACACGGCAGTATTTCCAACTGTTCCAATTGACTGTCCTTTTTCTACTTTTTCCCCTTCTACTACAAATTCTGATGTTAATAAATTAGAGTACACTGTTTGAAGGCTATTATCATGTTCTATTACAATTGTTAATCCATATCTTGGATCATTTTTAATGGACTTTATAGTACCTGTTTCAGCAGCTTTCACAACTGTTGTTTTATCTGCTTTAAAATCAATTCCTGTATGGGTTGTCCATTCTTTTAAAGTTTCTGAATAAATCAAATTATCTTGTGCATATTCTCTCACAATTTCTCCCTCTACTGGCTTTTCAAAGTTCCATTCTTTTTTAGTTTCTGTTGGAGCTGATTTTGCATTCGTTGTTACACTATTAGTGTTACTTGATTTTGTTGTATTAGTTGTATTAGTATTTGTATTTGTTTTTACTTTTGTCTGATTGGTAGTGGAATTAGTCTTTGTTGTATTGATAGTATTGGTTTGTTTATTAGTGTTATTGGTAACATTGGCTGGCAAACTAGTATTTAATTCATTTACTGAATCTTCTACTGATTTTCCTATTTCTGTACTAGCACTTTGGGTATTTTGTGTATTTTGATTTGCGATATTTGCCATTTGTTCTAAACTCATGGTACTGTCTTTTACGTCATCACTCAAATTTTTACTATACATAAATAATGCAAATACAATAACAGCCAAAATAGCAACACCAATCCCAGCATATAAAATAATGCTATCTGTTGATGATGGTTTGTTTGGCCCGCTTTTTCTTCGATTTTCTCTTCTCATAGAATCCTCCTTTAAATGGTTTATTAATACAAGTATTTCCTATTTTTAGAAGAATATACATTTATAAGGAATTTATTTCTTTTATTTCTATTCCTGTATAAAAATGTTTTATAATTTCTTCGTAATTGCTCCCTTGTTTTGCCATCGTATTGCTACCAGTTTGACTCATTCCTACACCATGACCAAAACCTTTTACAGTAAATTTTATTTTATCTGACTGTTTGGTTATTTCAAAATTGGCTGACTTTAAACCAAAAATAGTTCGTGTCTCTACTCCCGATATTTCGTGATTTCCAAACTTGACAGTTTTCACTCGATTACTATCTGTATATTCTAATATTTTGATATCTTCCTTATTTTCAAAATCAATTTGAATATCTTCATATTTTGTTTTCAATTTTTCAATCAGTTCTTCTTTTGAGAATTCTGCCTCTGAAGCATATTGTGTATAGCCTTCTTCTCCTGCTGTTTGTACTACTTGTAAATAAGGAAATCCACTTCCTCCCCAAACATTAACAGGAAGTTCTGTTGTTCCTCCACTGTTAGCATGAAAAAAGGCATTGATTGGTTCATTATCATAAGTAATAATTTTTCCTTTGGTCTCTTTAATACATTGTTCTATTTTTTGCCAATTGGCATCTCTTTTACCTTCTTCCCATCTAGCTAATCTATCCTCTTTTGAAATCCAAGCTTGGCAACAAGTAGAGTCATCACAAATATCAGCATTATCATGTTTCTTGTTTCTTACTTTATAAATTGTATAAGTTCTAGCTACTACTGCTTGTGCTTTCAAAGCTTCTTGTTCATAATCTGCTGGCATTTCTGCTGATACTACATGGCATAGATATTGATCTAATTCAACCTTTTCTACCTCTCCTGTTTTTTTGTGAAGCAATTGAATTGTTCCATAATTTTTATATTGGTAGGCTGATTCATCAGCAATATTTTCTGTTGTTGAAACTTCATTATTTTGCATTTCGTTATTTTCTTCTATTTTTTCAGAATTTACTGGTTCCTCTCTCTTAGTAAGTAAAGCTGGCAACAGAAAACAAATAAAAACAAAAGCCAAAAAATATAACAAAAACTTTTTCACAATTCTTCCTCCTTTTAAAAGAATTGCCAAGAGGGACAGTCCTTTTTGGCAATCTTTTTAGCTTTTTACTATTATCACACATTCAATTGAAAAAATTATATATTGAATGATTAATAGGAAGTTTTATCTAAAATTGCCAAAAAGGACTGTCCCTCTTGGCAATCTTCAAAATCAGTGGAGATATTAAGCTTCTATCAGTTTATTTCTCATATTCCCTAAAATTTTGCGTTCCACTCTGGAAACTTGTACTTGTGTAATTCCTAAAATCTTTGCTACCTGTGCTTGTGTTTTCTCTTTGTAAAATCGTAACAAAATAATTTCTTTATCACGTTCTTCCAAATTTTCTATTAATTGACGAATTACTAATTTATTGGTAATCATTTCTTCCTCATTTCGATTATTTGACAATGTTTCTATTAAATTGATAGCATTTCCATCTTTCTGATTGGTATAAGTACTACTTTCAAGAGATTCTATGGTATGACTAGATTCCATCGCCAAAATAATATCTTCTCTAGAAGTCTTTAATTCTTCCGCTATTTGATTTATGCTTATTTCTTCCCCTTTTTTATAAAAATAATGCCTTTGTAATTCTTTAATTTTAATACTTAATTCTTTGATACTTCTACTTACCTTAACAGGACCATCATCTCTAATATATCTTTTTATTTCTCCAATCATATAAGGTACAGCATAAGTAGATAATTTAACATCAAAATTCAAATCAAAACGTTGTATTGACTTAATAAACCCCATACATCCAATTTGGTATAAATCTTCTAATTCATATCCTCTTCCCTGAAATCTTTTTACAATACTCCAAATTAAACCATTGTTTTGTTCGACTAATTTTTCCAATTCCGATTTATCTCCATTTTGGGCTTTTTTGATTGATTCTTTATCATTTTCGTACATCATAAAACCCCTCAATTTCTTTAATCATTTGTTGTTATCATCTGAAAATCTTCCTCTTCTTTACTATTTGACTTTATTTTTTTACGCATTGTTATTTTGGTTCCTAATCCAACAATAGATTCTATCTCTATGGCATCCATAAAGCTTTCCATAATAGTAAATCCCATACCAGACCTTTCAAGGTTTGGTTTTGTTGTATATAATGGTTCTCTTGCTACCGCAATATTTTCAATTCCTTTTCCATTATCCGAAATTTCCAATATAATCTCATCTTTTTTCAAATGACCTACTATTTTTACAATTCCTTGTTTATTTTCATAACCATGAATAATACAATTTGTCACTGCTTCTGAAACCGCTGTTTTAATATCAGCCAATTCCTCAATGGTAGGATCTAATTGTGCCGCAAACGCAGCAACTGTTAATCTGGCAAATGCTTCATTGCTAGACTTACTCATAAACTCTAATTTCATTTCATTTTCAAAAACATCATTCATCTTTCTTTTATCCTTTCTTTTTTGGGTGTTTTTTGGGACAGGCACCGACTATCCCTCTAGGTATGTTCTGGGACAGTCCCTGATTATCCCTTTTGGTGCTTTTTGGGACAGGTCTCTACACTGTATCATGGTTTAAGTTACTTGTAAATCTTGCACTACTGGTATTAACTTTAAAATTCCACTCATTTCAAATATCTTTTTGACACTTTGTGTTAGATTGCTTACTTCTAATTTGGCTCCTATTATGTTGGCAAATTTATATCTTCCAATTACCATTCCTATTCCTGCACTGTCCATGAAAGTAACACTACCAAAATCAAATATAACTTTTTTAGGCATATATCTTTCCATTTCATAATCTGCTTTCCTCCTTATCTTTTGTACACTATAATCATCAATTTCATCCGTGATTTTAAATATTAAAAGCTTGTCCTCTTCATAAAATTTTGATTCCATGTTTTCTCCTTCCTAAGGATTTTTTCAATTTAAAAAGCTTTTACTATGATAAGATATTACTTTTGTTTTTTCTTCTTATACCTTTTAAATTGCTCCTCTTTTGTTTTCTTTTGGTATTATAATATGTTTTCCATTTTTTTCCAAGAGTGAAAGTTAAGAAGTTTTGTCGTTTTATTAGAAGTTTTCGACAAAAAAACACCTTAGAATTTTATATTCTAAAGTGTTTTTAACTATTTACAAGATTTTTAGTTGTGCTAAGGAGAAATATTTACAAACTATCCTATATTGCACGATCATCTTCTACTACTATCGCTGGTTGTTCTGCTTCTCTTTCTTGGTCAGCTTTTAATCTACTTTCTACTTTTTGCATTAATTCATCTCTCGTTTCTGCCTTTTCACCTAATATTTTACGTCTTTTATCTTCATAGTATCTGTCTATATAGATAACCTTCTCTGTTGTAACTCTTTCTACTTGTGGAATCGTTTCTTGTTTAATATATCCCATTCTTTCTGCCAATTTTCCAATAACATTATCTCTAAATATTTTGGCACCACTTATTTTGTTCTTAATTGCTCCCGCTATTCTCTTAAAAAGACCCTGTTTTTTTACGGTAGTTAATTGAGTATTTTTATCTTGTGCTACTTGTTGCATGCTACTTTTTCTTTCTACTTTTGCATTTTTCAACTCTTGTTCACATTCATTTAATAATTGCTGTATATAAAACCTTTGTTTTTTTGTTTTTTCTATTTCTTTATCACATAACATTAATGGATTTTTGCTTTTTAAACGTTTTAATTCTTCATTTTTTGCTGTAACTGTTTCTAAATCCCCTTTGTCAAGTGCTTTTTTTATTTCTTTTGCCAGTGCTTTTTCTTGTTTCATGTGTTCTGCAAATTGGGGACTTTTCTTTATCTTCTTTCTGTTTTTTTTCAATTGATATTCTTTCAACATAGTTGCTTGTTCTTGCTCTTGATTTTTGGCTTTTTGCCTTAATACTGCTTCATATACCTTTTTATATTGATTATCTATTTCACTTAAATTATCTTTATATTGTTGTAAAATGTTGTCTTTTGTATCTTTATTCAACTTG
This sequence comes from uncultured Clostridium sp., assembly GCA_948467495.1. Lineage (GTDB taxonomy): Bacteria > Bacillota > Clostridia > TANB77 > CAG-508 > CAG-269. The sequence goes on along the minus strand of CAOKEO010000049.1, from coordinate 6,844 downwards.
TAAATTTCTTCTACTTTTTCTATCTTCTGTCCCAAATTTTTTGCTTGTTGTTTCACATTGCTTGCCATTTCTTTTACTTTTTCACTAATTGACTGTTTACCTTCTTTTTCATACTTTTTCTGCATCACATATAGTAGTTCTTTAGTTACCTTGTTGTACTCTTTCATTACCGATATAAACTCTGCTGTTTTTGCTTGCTCTTTGGCTTTATCTTCTTCTAACTTTTTTTCCATTTTTAATCCATTCCTTCCTCAAGGCACAAATCTGGTTAAAAAAGAATTAAATTTTGGCTAGGCAAATATTCAATTCTTTTTCAGCTTTCTTTCTCCTCACATATTATTCCTCTTTGGCTAACAATTCATTAATTCTTGCTTTTAAATATGTTTCCTTCTCTTTTAACTCTTTTTCTATTTTCTCTAATTCTTCGATAGTTACTTTTTCCACATCAATTAGTCTACCATTTAAAATTACTGAACCTCTCTTTTTTTCCATTGTATCCTCCACTATATGTTTATTTACTTTTATTATAATATACCATCTATAAAAGTCAATACTTGTTATAAAAATGTAATTAAGTTGACATTTCTTTGTAATAAAATGTCAATTAAAAATGGATACATTAGAATGAACTCTAATTGTATCCATACACATTAAATGTCTCCTAATCGTGATAATACTTTCAATTTCTCAATTTTTCCAGCATTGCTTTATACTTTTCAAGTTTATGTCTTTCTTCCTCAATTTTAGCCTGTGGTGCTTTATTGATAAAACCTGGATTAGCAAGCATTTTTTCACATCTTGCTACTTCTTGTTCTAATCTCACTTTTTCTTCTTCTTGTCTTTTTTTCTCCTCTTCTTGATTTATCAATCCTTCTAGTGGCATATATAATTCTATACCATCTGTTATGATATGAATGGCATCTTCTGGAACCTGTGTGTTATCTTTTTGAATCACTACATTTTTTCCAAAACCTAATTTTAATAAAATTTCTTTTGCTTCTTTTATTTCATCTTCATATGGATGGGTTACAAAAATTAAATCTGCTTTTTTGGATGGATGGATATTTTTATTCGCTCTTACATTACGAATTTCTACGATAATTTCTTTGATTTTTTCCATGATTTGTTCTTCTTTTTCAAAGGCAAACTCTGCTTTTGCTTCTGGCCAATGAGAAATCATTAACTCTTGGTTGCTATATTGTATTAAATTAGCATAAATTTCAGAGGTTACAAAAGGCATAAATGGATGCAATAATTTCATAGCCGTTCTTAGTACATGATTTAATATATCACTAACAGCAATTTTCGTTGCTTCGTCTTCACTATAAATTCTGGTTTTTACCATTTCAATATACCAGTCGCAAAATTCATTCCAAATAAAACTATAAATTTTGTCTAAAGCAATTCCTAAATCATAATTTTCTATGTTTCTGGTTACTTCTACTACTAATTTATCCAACTTGTTTAAAATCCATTTATCCTCTATTGTTAAAAATTCTGGATTGTATTGATGTGTTTGTTTATCATACACTTTCTGACAAAAAGCTTTTACTTTTTCCTCATCTGGAATATTGCTGATGACAAATTTAGCAGCATTCCAAATTTTATTGGCAAAATTAGAAGCTTGGTCTAATTTTTCTGGCATATAGCGGATATCATTTCCCATCGTAGTACCAGATAAGACAGAAAAACGCAAGGCATCTGCCCCATATTGGTCAATTACTTCAATCGGATCAACCCCATTTCCTAAGGTTTTTGACATCTTTCTTCCTTGACTATCACGTACAATGCCATGAATTAGCACATCACTAAATGGCTTTTGTTTCATCACTTCTAGTCCTGAAAATACCATTCTTGCTACCCAGAAAAATATAATATCATAACCAGTTACCAAAACATTGGTTGGATAAAACGTCTTTAAGTCTTCTGCTTCTTGGTTTGGCCAACCAAGTGTGGAAAAAGGCCACAAAGCAGAACTAAACCAAGTATCTAGCGTATCTGGGTCTTGCTCTAATGTACGGGAACCACATGTTTCACAGACTTCTGGTTTAGTTTTGGCAACATGAATGTGCCCACAGTCTTGACAATAATAAGCTGGTATTGGATGCCCCCACCATAATTGTCTTGAAATACACCAATCTTGGATATTTTCCATCCAGTTAAAATAGGTTTTTTCATATCTTTTAGGAACAAATTTTACGTCATTTTTTTTGACTGCCTCAATTGCTGGCTCTGCTAATTCTTTCATTTTGACAAACCATTGCTCTGAAATTTTAGGTTCAATAGTGCTTTTACACCTTTCACATTTGCCAACATTATGAGTGTATTCTTCTTCTTTGACCAAAGCTCCTATTTCTTTTAGTTTTTCTACTATTTTTTGTCTCGCCTCTAGTAAATCCATTCCTTCGTATTCTGGTACCAAATTTCCCATTTTGAAATTTTCATCCAATACTTCTATGATTTCCAAATGATGTCTTACTCCTGCTTGATAGTCATTCATATCATGAGCAGGTGTGATTTTAACGGCTCCTGTTCCAAATTCTTTTTCTACAAAAGAGTCGGCTATAATGGGAATTTCTCTATCCATAATTGGTAAAATACAAGTCTTTCCTACTAGGTCTTTGTATCTCTCATCTTCTGGATGAACCGCCACTGCCGTATCACCTAACATGGTTTCTGGTCTTGTTGTGGCTACCATAATATAGTTATCTTCTCCTTTTACCTGATAGCGAATATGCCATAGATGTGAATTTTCTTCTTTGTATTCTACTTCTGCATCTGAAATAGAAGTGTTGCAATTGGTACACCAGTTGACCATTCTTTTTCCTTTATAAATTAGACCTTTATTATATAAATTTACAAACTGTTCTAAAACAGCGTTTGATAAACCTTCATCTAACGTAAATCTTCTTCTTTCCCAGTCACAAGAACATCCTAGTTTTCTTTGTTGTTCTTGAATGGTTCCACCATAAAGATGGGTCCATGCCCATGCTTCTTCAATGAATTTTTCTCTTCCTAAATCTTGTTTCGTTTTTCCTTCTTCTTTTAGTTTTTGTACTACTTTCATTTCGGTTGAAATAGAAGCATGGTCTGAACCTGGTAACCACAACGTGTTATATCCTTGCATTCTTTTAAAACGAATTAAAATATCTTGCAAAGTATCATCTAAGGCGTGACCCATGTGTAATTTTCCTGTTACATTTGGCGGTGGCATCATAATACAATAGCTTTCTTTGCTTTTATCCATGTTTGGCTTAAAATAGCCTTCCTCCTCCCAATGTTTGTATAAAGTTTCTTCAAAATCTTTTGGGTTATATTTCTTTTCCATTATCGCTTTCACCTCTTTTAGTTTCTTCATATATTTTTTCTGGATTTCGATTTGGTTCAACTTTTCTTTCACGCATGAATTTTTCTTGGTATGTTTCTACACTTTCTATTTTTCCTGTCTTTATATAAGTATCGATAACATAATATAACATATAAGAAATGCCATCTGGAATCCATTCTTTTTCCATTTTTAAAAATTCCTGTTTGTCTTCTTCTGTTAATGTATTATCCTTTATCTTTTTATACATATCATGAATTTTTTGAACTGTACTCCTTGCTCTTTTTTGTTTTTCTTCAAAAGAATTCTCTTCTTTTCCTTCATAATTAGCTAATCTTTCTTTAAATGAATTACTCATTTTCTATTCCTTCCTTTCCTGTTTTATCTCTACCGCAACAAAAGCCCACCCTATCATAAGGGCGAGCTCTTTATTTCTCACGGTACCACCTTAATTATAATCTTTTTTGATTATATCTTAGTTAGCTTTTAACGCGGCTTAAACGAATATTCCTATTTTAAAATTTCTCAGAATATCAACTAAAAAAGCTACTTTCCATTTACCTTTTTCTTAAGAAGCTTTCAGCCTATGGCTTCTTTTCTCTAACAGTAAGTATAAATGTACTCTTCTTTTTTCTTGTTTTTTTCTATGCTTTTTATTATGCCATATTTTTTGTAAAATTGCAAGTTTTTTGATTGAAAAACTGGAATAAAAGTAACGATTCAGAGGTGATATATTCCAATTAAAAAGTTTCTATCTTTTTTATGATGTAACAATTCGGGGGGACCAGCAAGATTACAGTCTGTTATAAGATTACAGACTGTTCGCAGCTGGGAGTTACCAATAAAAAATATAGAAACTTTTATGGCAAAAAACGTCTGAATCGTTACCTATTTTTTATTTGTAACTAAGACTTAAGTTTAGAAGAACACCCCTTAATACAGTTTAATCTCCCAAATTAATTCCTACATTTCTTGCAGTTTTAATTAAATCATCCTCCATGGTTATCTTTCTTAAATTGCTTTCCTCTGTATTGCCAGATACGGCTCCTACTTTTGTGTTTTTTCCTACTACTTCTTCTAAAGACACAGAATCCAATTTTCCGTTTTTTATAATTGCTAATGTTCCAAATTTTCCTTCTAAAGCCAGTTGCATCGCTTTGGTTCCATATTTGGTAGAAAGCACTCTATCAAAAGCAGTTGGTGTTCCTCCTCTTTGCATATATCCTAACGTTGTATTACGTGCTTCTAATCCTGTAATTTCTTGTAATTGTTGGGCAAGAACTTGTCCAATTCCTCCTAATTTTGTATTGTCTACACCTGCACCATTATCCCTTGTTCCCATTATGGTAATGTCTCCTCCTTTTGGTTTGGCTCCTTCTGCTACCACAACTACACTAAAGTTTTTTCCTCTTTTTCTTCGATTATTAATTTTATCAGCTACTCGATTGATATCATATGGAATTTCTGGTATTAAGGCTACGTCAGCTCCTCCTGCTATCGCTGATTCTAAGGCAATCCATCCAGCATATCTTCCCATTACTTCTAATACCATAATTCTATGATGGGTCGCACCTGTTGTGTGTAATCGATCTAAAGCTTCCATAGCTACTGATACGGCTGTGTTATAGCCAAAAGTGATTTCTGTACAAGCTACATCATTATCAATTGTTTTTGGTACACCAATCACATTAACTCCTTTGGTTGAAAAGTCTCTTGCCGATTTTTGAGTGCCATCTCCTCCTAATGTGAAAATACAATCAAACCCAAATTCTTTTATATTTTCAATGGCTTTATCTGACATATCTTTGTATTCAATGCTGCCATCTTCTTTTACTACTTTATAATTAAATAAATTTGCATTGGTAGATGAACCTATAATAGAACCACCTTTGGGCAAAATTCCGATTGCCTCTCCATCCACTGCTGTGGATAATAGTTGGAAATCCTTTTTTAATAATCCGTTATATCCATCTACAATTCCATAACATTCTACTCCATGATTTTCAGCTGTTTTAACAATCGCTCTAATAACGGCATTAAATCCTGATACATCGCCTCCATTGGCTAATATTCCTACTTTCTTTAACATTTTCTCTTTTCCTTTCTAATAATTCTTTCTTTTCTAATTATTTTATATGAAATCTTACTTATCAACATTACAATTTCATATTTATTATAGATGGAGATGGACAAGTGCTTTTTCCATGATGGTTTCATTGTCAGCATTATCAGTTGCCCTCATTTTAAACTTATATTTTTTTCCTTCTTGTAATTTTTCAAATGTCCTACTTGCTTTTTGTCCTCCTGCTGGCTTTTGTTTTCCTTCCCATGCCTTCCAAGTTGCTCCATTGTCTTCACTAATTGCAAATTCATAATAGGCAATTCCACTAGCTGGATATTCTTCTGTTTCTGTATCTGTTGTCATGCCTGTTATCGTTACACTTAATTCTGCATAACTCTTTCCTAAATATTCAAAACTCTCGGAACAATAAACACCAAATTTTTGATAAAAACTTGATAATTCACTATTAAATTCTTCATCTGTAAAAACTCGATAGCATCTATAATAACCAGCAGAAAATGGAACCTTCGTAATCATTCCTCTATTATCTCTTTCATAATAACCATCACTTGATACATGTATTACCATGCCGCTATAACAGTCACTTGGAATTAGTACACTATTGATTCCAGCCTGTTCACCTGTCAAAGTAGCATCAATATCATTTGATAGTTCTTGTGTTATGTCAAATTTATCTGGAGGTTGTCTATCTATTTTTTCTACATTCCCTGTAGCATATAATTTCTCTCCAGCAGATTGCCCTGTGATATCTACCACTCTTGCATATATTTCTTGATTCCTTGTTAAGGATACTCCTTTAGATGGATAAGGTGTCCAAACTTCTACTTCATCATTTTCTCCTGTTAATTCGGTTTTATATTCTAATATCATATCCTCACTTTGTATGTCCTCTGCTAAAGTGATTGTTACTTTTACCTTGTCATCATTGGTATAACCTTCTGGTTCATACTTAAATTGTGTATTAGCTTGTGTTAATTGTGTAACTGTACCTGTTGCTGTATGAATGGTTTCTGTCGTTGCTTCATTGCCAAGTCTATCTACTGCTTTTATCTTCAAATGCACACCATACCTTTGTGGCAAATTATCAAATGTGTAGCTTCTTGACATGGTTCCATCTGGTTCCCATGTTTTTCCGTCATCTCTACTATATTGATAATAACCAAATCCACTTCCTTTATCTTCTGCATCTTCTTCTAATTCGATTGTTGCACTATGACTCGTTGTCGTTACTTTTGGTTCTCCTTTAAATACTGGTCCATCTCTATCAATATTTGTTATACTTCCTATTTTTGTATGTTTTCCTACTTGTTTTTTATTGTTATCTCTTAATCTGACATAAACATCTCCATTTTGTTGCATCAGTATGCTTGTTGTGTAATTTTTCCAATTACTTTCTACCTCTGGATTATCAATTGCATATTGTAAGGTATAGCCAG
>CAOKEO010000048.1 GCA_948467495.1 uncultured Clostridium sp. | reverse complement strand
AAATATAAAATAATATGACATAAAATAACATAATATAAAAATAAATGAAATAATAAAATATTTCATTTGGGATTGTATTTTGAAAAATTTATGATAAAATGAAAATATAGAAAAATATTTATAGATTATTCATAAAATTAGTTATAATATTTTAAATATAATCTATACTATAATATGAAAACTGAATATAGAAAACTACTTTCTTATTATCTAAGATTTTAAGAAGAAATGACATGAAAAATAAAGGAGATTAAAACAATGACAAAAGAATATAAAGATTTTAAAAATAAATTAATGAATTCTGAACTAATCGTAAAAGTAACAAAAAAGGGAGATTATATAACAGTTATACCTGATCCATGTGAAAATTTTTCAATAACAAATATTTTAGAGTATGTAGATGAAAAGTATACAAATGAATTAGATTTGTTTCATGATTATGAAGAAAATGGAGATAATCCATACAAAATTTCAACAGAATTTTTTGATTTAAGATTAATTGACTCAGATTTTTTTAATGGAATGGTATATAATACAAGATATAAAATAATAAAATAATTTTTAGATTATACATAAAATTAGTTATATTATTTTTAATAGAGTATAGAATATAATACAACTGAATATTGGAAAACAAATTCTTGTTTTTATCTATGATTTAAATGAGAATAACAAAACAAACTAAAAGAAAAAAGGAGAAAAAAACTATGACAAATAATGAATTAAAAACTACTTTATTAAATGAATTGGAGTCTGATACTACAGATCAACTTATCAGGGAAGGATTACAAGACTTATTAAAGTATGGAAGTAATCAATATATAACAGTAGATAAAGAATATAATTTTGATTTTAATATGAAACATGATATTCCTCTTTTATGTTTAGAAATTGATTGGGAAGGAAATGGTCTGGAATATGAACTATACAATTTCGGAAACAATAGTCATGATAATTTAGAAAAATATATGATTCTTCATAAAGAACTATTAAAAAATGGATTGACAGAAGAACAGAATTTTGAAAACTGGTTTAATGATGAATATATATATAATTGTGATGAAGAAATCAGAACAATAAAAGAAATATTAAATAATAAAATTAATGAACTTTTCTAAGTAACAGAACAACCAGAAAAAGAGAGGGGAAGAACTGAAACCCCTCTTATTTTTATATAAAGATAAATAGAAGAGGGGGTGCAGTTCCGCAGCCCCTTTTTTATTATTTCAGTAAATTACTTATTCTTTTTATATTCTTCTTTCGTGACTTCTCGAATGTCTCAAAATCTCCGATCAATATGCATTCCTTTTTACTTCTAGTTATTCCTGTATAGATCAAATTTTTATATAGTAAAAATTCATCTGATGAAACAATAGGAATAATAACCTTCTGAAATTCGCTACCCTGTGACTTATGAATTGTTAAAGCATAAGCCAATTCTAACTCTTTTGAGTTTGAGTTATCATATTCAATAATTTTATTCACATTCTCAAAATTTACTTTTATAATTGTCTGCAGTTCTCCTAAAATTACCTCCTGCCTGATCTCTTCAATTGTTCCTATATTTCCATTAAAAATGCCAAGGTCATAATTATTTATAGTTTGTATAACTTTATCTCCAATTTGAAATACATTTTCATCATCTGAATTCTTATTTTGTAAAAGAAGATTGATCGCATCAGTTCCAGTTGGTCCATTGTGTTGTGTCGCTAAAATTTGAGTAGTATCTTTATTGTAATTCTTTATTATATAATCTTGAATGAAATCTATATCATCTGTATCAATGAATTTGAAATCATCATAAGATAAATTAATATCTTTTTCATCTATAATATTATAAGAATTCTCTAAAATTCCTGAATTCTGTTGTTGTCTAAATACTCTTGAAAGTTTGGTTGTCTTAATTAATTTACTTTCTATTAAATCATTGAGAACATTTCCGATCCCTACAGAAGGTAATTGTGCAACATCACCTACAATTATTATTTTGCTATCATCTGAAACATTCTCAAATAAGATTTTTGCAAGTTTTAAGTCTATCATAGAAAATTCATCTATAATAATATAATCTTCTTCAATCACATTTGGTTCTGTATATTCTGAAATAGTAAGTCCTAGTTTTCTATGTATTGTATAAGTTTCCCTCTGTGTAACTTCTCCCATGCGGTCCGCTGCCTTGCCAGTTGGGGCGAGCAGACAATAACTGAAGTGCCTTTTTTCTAATTCTTCTACAATTCTATTTATTGTATAAGTTTTACCTGTACCAGGGCTACCTGTAATTATTGATATTTTAAAATCAAGAGTATTCTGAATAGCTTCATTTTGTGTGGTTGAGATGATACTACTATCATTTTCATTCTTTACAAGTTCTTTTATTCTTTTTTCAAGTTGTCTTTCTATATAATATACTTTTTGAAAATAGATACAATTTTTATATTCTTTATATATATCATTCTGTAGCATTTCATCTAATAAATCTTTGTTTTCTATTTCATTTTTAGGAATACAAGTGCTGCCACTGTTGCAAAAGTCATATATCTGTTTTGATAGAATAGCTTTTTCTCTTATTTCATCTTTTACATTCCACTTATAAAAAAGTTTCTCACATTCACTCCAACTTAAAATATTGAAGAAATACAATTTATAAGGATTTTCTAAAATAGAATAGTAGTTTTCTCCAAACTCATCATAGATCTGATTAGCCTGTTCCATAGTCAAGCCTGATGCAATTGCCAGATGGTGCATATCTTCCCTTTTCTTATATTCTTTTATAGTATTTAAGATACTTTCTTTTTTAGATTTTCCTAGTCTGTAGTTATCAAGTAAAGATGGATTTTTTTCAATTTCTTCTATATTATTATTGTTAAATATCTTTTGAAATGTCGCTTTACTTATCTTTTCTGTGTTTTCTACAAAAAAGTTTATGAGTGTTTCATTTTCTTCTGTGATTCTATTTATAATTTGAGTCAAGTCTAAACAATTCTTATTTTTATTATAAGATGCTTCAATTTCCAGAATATCACCCTTGCATAGTGTTTCTGTTGTGTTCCCCCATAGGGTTGTATTTTTCAGTTTCAAAACTGAATTGCTATTTTTTAATATTGATACTTTTAATATATAGAAGTTTTTCTTCATATCTTTAAAGTTTACATTTGTTATTTTTATTGTTAATTTCATTTAAAATATTTCTCCTTTCAATTTGTTGTTAATTTATTTTATATAATTGAAAAATAAATATAACAAAATAAATGAAGAAGATAATATTTTTTTAGAAGAAGTGCAACCACTTAAATTAAAAAAATACTATATTATATATGTATATAATATCTTGTTAATATTTGAGAATTTTCTGACAATTTAAAATATTTTCAGATTATTCTCATTTTTTAACAAGATATATATAGCATATATAAAGTACTTATTTTTTGAAAAATTGGTTCTGATACAATTCTATAAAAATATTTAAACACTTTTTTATAGAAAAGTAGTATTTTAAACTATTTGGAATATATACATATGGGAAAGAGAATAATTTTCCTATTATAAAATGGTTGTATGTAGTACAATTATAAAATGGTAAAGACAGCTACAGGTAATGAAACCTGCGAATGGAGAAATGTTATATCAAATCTTCTGGTTTTCATTTTTAATTTTTCCTTTTTTGTTTAGGAGTGTCAGAGATTTTTTGGCACTCCATTTTTTTTGCTCATTGCACAAAATTTTATGAATAATATTTTTATATGCATCTAAAATAGACTAACAACAAAAAAAGGAGAGAAGCAAAATGAAATTAGATTTAAAGAAAATTGATTATAAAAAATATGAAAAAGCTATTTTTAATTATGATGATGTGCAATACTTAGAGCAGGACATTGCTAGATCATATGCTTATCTTATCAAAACTCATAGAGTAAATGAGAATGAAATAATAGTATTGAGAATATTAAGGACAAGAGGAATAGATAAATTTTCATCAGTAGAGCAAACTATAACTAGTTATGAAGATTTCAGAAATTTTGTTCTCAAAACTAAATTAAATAAAAATGCGACTTTTGATATTTACTATCATATCTTCAATATTGATAGAAGAAAAATGAATGAGTTTGGAAAAGAACATAAGGATAAAATGAAAGGAAATTCCCTAACAGTTGGTAGTACATCAATTTTAGAAGCTGATTTTGATGGAATTGAATTTAATGACTATTTACATATAAAAGAAGAATTTCAAAAAAGAGGAATTGAAACAATTGACAAGTGGAGTGGGCATGGTGTTCATATAATAGTTCTGCTTTCAGAAAATTGTAAAGATGATGATATTCTTAAAAAATGGATTCTTACTTTACAACAGGTAGGATTACAACCAGACATTATGTGCAAAGATGCAGCCAGATTAATGAGATTGCCATTTTTTAATAATACAAAAACAAAATATGAGGAAATCACAAGAGCAGAAATCATTGAAGATACCTGCAGGAGATATGATTTAGAAGATGTTTTCAGAAGGTTTGGGCAAGAGTATTCAGAAATTAAAATTGACAATGTTGAAGTATATAAAAAAGTAGAAAAAAGAATAAAGGAAAAAGTAAATAAGAATGAAATAGAAGCAAATTTGATTCCTTTGGATAGAATTAATTCATATTATGAAATGGATTTTAATGTGTTTCCTGTTGGCATAAGAGAAATGTTAAGAGGTCTTAGGGTTGGAAGTTCAAATTTGCAGATTTACTTTTTAACTGTATACTTGAAAAAATATTATAAAGATGAAACTATAAAATATATTATTCAAAAATTAGAAGAAATCAATGGAAATGAATGGAATACTTGGAAGGCGGAAAAAGAAGTTGACAGATTTTTAGAATATGACTATTTGACAAAATTTGATATTTTACAGATGCAGGCCAAATTTGGAGAAATCAAATTTTTAAAAAATATAAGAAGATTAGAAGATAAAGTTATAATTAGTAAAGATTTATTAAAATATGATGCAAAAGAGGTTCAATTGTATTTAGGATTTAAGTATAGAAATATCAATTCTTGCAGAAGCAACCAATTGTTCACATTAACAAATATAAGCAAAAGCAGTTTGTATAAAAAAATAGGTAATTTGATTACAAAAAGAAACAATATCTATTATATAAATGATAAGGAGTTTAATTATGATGATATTATCATTTTAGAAAAAGAGCAGATGGAAAGGTTGCTTTATGAATTAGACTCTGATGAATTGAAAGTATATCTATATATGAAATATTTTAAAAGAGAAAAAACAAACATTTTTACAAATAGTTTAGTTTATGCGAAACAGGAAGATATTTCAGAGGTGGCAGGATATACAAGACAGACAGTAAGTAAGATATTAAACAAATTAAAAGATAGAAAATTAATAGCAATTTGCAGAGGGTATTTCATTGAGGAAGAAGAAAAGCAGATTGCAAATTCATATTTAGTTTATTAAAGGTCCTATTACAAAAGATAGGGCTTTTTTTATTGGAAAAAGTAGGAAGTGATGAAAGATGAAAGGACTTATTTTAAGTCAAAAATACAAAGATTTTATAAATTCTCCTTATAAGTTAGAAGTATTAGAAGGACAAACCAGTGCAGGAAAGACAACAGTGGCTGCAGATGTAAAATTTATATTGAAAATAATGCAGAGTAATAGAAAACAGCATGTTTTAGCAGGTAGAAGTGTAGGTATCATTGTTAAGAATATCATAGAAAGCGATTTAGGTATAAAGGCAGTTTGGGGAGATATTATAGAAGTGTTTCCGAATGGGCGCGGTTCTCAAAAAATACCTCATATGATTATACATTGCAATGATGGAGATAAAATTTGCTATTTAATTTCTTACAGTAATGTTTCAAGTTGGAAGAGTATTTTAGGACAGCAGATGGGGGTTGTGTTCCTTGATGAATGTAATATTGCAGACATAGCTTTTGTAAATGAAATTTCAGCAAGATGGACCGATTGGTTCTGTATGACGTTAAACCCTGATAGTCCTGATACTCCAATTTATTCACAATACATAAACAGGACAAGACCTGTCAAAAAGTATAAAAAAGATGTTCCAGTTTCTATTTTGAAGGATTTATATTCTTGCGAAGCTAAGGAAGGATGGGGTTATTGGTTTTTCCGAATGGAAGACAATGCAGGTCTTAGCGAAGAAAGAATTCAGCAGATAAAGGAAAGTGTTCCTGAAGGAACGAAAATGCACAAAAACAAGATATTGGGAGAGAGGACTAAAGCAACAGGTATCATCTTTGCTAACTTTAATGAAAAAAGGCATTGTATAACAGAAGAAGATGCAAGGAAGATGAAATTCACAAAATTCACAGCAGGACTTGATACCTCATACAGTACAGGTACGAACGATCTAGTTGCGGGAATTTTTTGTGGAATTACTACAAAATCCGAGTTTGTAGTTTTAGATGAATTTGTTATGAAAAACCATAAGGATGAACTATTTGCTCCTTCCGATATTGCTTTAAGATTCATTGCATTTTTAGAAAAGAACAGGAATGAATGGGGTTTTGCAAGAGATACATTTATTGATTGTGCAGATCAAGCTACTATTTCAGAATTAAAGAAATTTAAAAATAATCATGGAAGCATATATGAGTTTAATAACTCTTATAAAAAAGTTGAAATTATAGATAGGATTAACATGCAGATTGGTTGGCTTGATACAGGGCATTATTATGTTTTAAATCATTGTAAAAACCATATTGACGAATTGAACAAGTACAGTTGGGATGAAAAGAAAACAGATCGTCCAGAAGATGCACACGATCACACAATAAATGCTTCTCAATATGCATGGATTCCTTACCGAACAGGCATAGGATTACAACCTTATAACAACAAATAATAACCCCTTTGTGGCTTCGTAGGAGGCTCATAGAGGGGCTTTTTTTAGTTATGTGAGATTTCCTCACATACATCAAAAAACAAGCTAGGAGGGCTTAAAAATGAAGATTATAGATAGTATAAAGAAAGGAGTTAGAAATATGGTTATAAACTTCTTGAATATAAATCAGAACATAGAGCAGAGTATAACTGTTTACAAAAATAAGACAGAACATATTATGCTAAATGCTTATAAATTGTGGTATCAAGGTGATGCAGATTTGCTAAACCAATTCTATAGCAGCATACCTAATCAAGAGTTAAATTTTTGGGGAGTAGTTCCTTCTGTAGGAATGGAAATTCCTAAAAAGCATAGTGGCATACCTAAAATAATTGTAAATTTATTTGCAGATATGGTTTCTAAAGATTTGAATGAGATAACTTTTAAAAATGATAAGCAAAAGGCAGAATGGGATAAAATAGCGAAATTCAATGCTTTTAAGAAATTGAATAATAAGGTTTTGAAAGAAGCATTGGCAATTGGTGATGGAGCAATCAAGATAATCATGAATAGCAAATATCAGGAACCTATTTTGCAGTTTGTAGATGGTACAGGGGTAGAATATGTTTATGAATTTGGAAGAATATCAGAAATTGTATTTTATCAAGATTTTCAGAAGGATTTTCAAAATTATAGATTTGAGGAACACTATGGAATTGGATATATAAAGAATATCCTTTTAAATACAGATGGAGAGGAAGTTGCTTTGTCAACAATACCTGAATTATCAGAATATAAGAGTTTTATCAAATTGAATAACAATTTCATTTATGCGGTTCCAGTTTTCCTTCTAGGCGAAGATGCAGAATTCCCTAATAGGGGAAAATCACTTTTCAGTGGTAAAATTGATAGTTTTGATGGTTTGGACGAAACAATTTCACTTTTGGAAACTGCAATAAGACAGGGAAGGGTAAAAACCTATATTCCTGAAGCACTTTTACCTAGAAATCCTGAAACAGGAGAAATTGAACTTTATAATAACAGTTTTGATAACCAATATGTGAAACTTGCAGGTGGAATGGCAGAGGGCAGAGAAAATAAGGTGGATGTAGAGCAACCTGATATTAATACAAATGAATATCTTGAAGCATATCAGCTTTACTTGCAACAGATCTGTTTGGGTATCATTGCTTTGTGCAGTTTAGGAATTGAGGATGATAAAATCAACAATAACTCCTTAGCGGCGAAGGAAAAGGAAAAAGTTACTATCGTAACTCGAAATCAGATTATAGAGACTTTTACAGAGGTATTGAAAGAACTTATTTCAAAAATTCTCATGATAAAGGGTATCAATACAGATGAAGAAGATATAAATATCAGTTTTAATGCTTATCAGTCTCCTTGTTTTGAGAGCAGATTATCAGCTATGAATACTGCTTCACAATATGGATCAATGTCTACCCGAAACATCATAGATGAATTGTATGGTGATGATAAGGACGAAGAATTTAAGACAAATGCAACTATCATGCAGATGATGGAAAAAGGTACTTTAAATGCTTATAACTTTAAGATTTTGAAGGAATTGAAGCAGATCGAGTTGGATGATGGTACATATAATAAGATTTTAAGTACTTTGGAAGAAAAAGAAGAAACAGAGATGCAGAAAAACAACAGATTTAATAATTCAGATGCAACAGATTTTACAAAGACAGAAAAGCAGTCTATGACAAAATACTTTTAAGGGGGTGTAATATTATGGATTATAAGGATTTTAACTTAACTAAAAAGCAGTATGCTTTTTGCGAAGAATACCTTGTGAATGGCTTTAATCAGAAGCAGGCCGCAATCAAAGCAGGTTTCAAAGAGAAAAATGCTTGTGCAATGGGGGCACATATTTTAGCAGATGAAAATGTTAGATGTTATTTGGATTATAGACTAAGTATCATGACTAATAAATTTAATGAGGTTATTGCTTGTCTAACCAATATTGCATTGGGTGATGAAATTGACCAAATTCCACTCCTAGAGCAAGGAAGTCAGTATCTTGCAGACAAAAAAATTGATAGTAGAGACAGGGTAAAGGCCGCATCCGAATTGATAAAGTATTATCAATTCAAAGAGAAAATCAAGAGAGAAGATATTGAGAGAGAGGATAGAAAGAAAAACAACAATATCATCTTAGAAAATCTGTTTAGGCAATTAAAGAATGAGGAAGATGCAACCGAAGAAGATGAAGATATGCAACTCGACATGGAAGAAGGTGATCTGAATGAGGACAATACAATTTGACTTATCAGATAACACAATTTCTGCAGATGATGAAGGGACAAATGAGAGCATCAAAATTCAGTTTCTAAATTGCATTTTAAATGAGAGTATTGTCAAATTAAACAGGGGAGCATACATAGAAAAAATATTATTAGATACAGATACAATTACTGTTAATGATGTTTTAAATGTTTCCCCTTATTTTTATGTTAATGGTGTAAAGATTGAGACAAATAAAAATTATACCTATACAACCCAGGATGGAAGTGGAAGTGTGAATGTCTTTGTTGATAATGAGGATGTACTCAATCAACTAGGGATAATTGTCAATTTTATTACAGATTGTGCAACAATTTCCGAAGACATTCTAAGCTAGGGGGTATCAGTCATGGCACTTAAGGAAAATTTAGAACAAATAAGAACAGATGTAAATAACATAAAGGGTACTCTTTATAATAAGTACATTACAGATGAAAATACAAAATTGGGTGGAATAAATGAGAAGTTGGATAGAGTACCAATAATCTATACTCCACAAGTGAAAACTTATTTAAATAAAAGATATTACACATTTAATCCTGATAAAAAAGATTGGATCGAACCTGAATGGAATACAAGAAATTCAGTTATTAAGGATTTATATTTAGACTTGGAAGATGGATTAGATATTGATGGATATAAGGCATTTATGGGTTATTTTCAGGAAGGTACAATAGCATATAATTTACAATATATAAACAGCAGCACAGGCAAATTAAGGATTATGAATGGTGAAAGAATGTTTATAAACTGTAAAAAACTAAAAAAAATTCCACTTATAGAATTTAATTCAAATGTAGCAAATTTAAATGGCAATACAGAATATATGTTTTCTGCATGTGAAAATTTAGAATATATATACCTAAGTGGCAAATTAGGAACTTCATTTTACCCTTATTCTATGTTTAATAATTGTAAGAATTTAAAAGCGATTTATGGGCTTGATGCAACTAATTTTAAATCAATTCCAAATAACTTTTTCAATGGTTGTATTAATCTAAAATTCGTAGATTTTTCACAAACAGAAAATTATGATAATTTAAGTTCTATTGATTTTAGACAATGTACATCTATGATAGGTGAAAATCTATTTGTAACATTAATGACTTTACCTCAAAATACAAAAACTGATAGTTTAGTAACAATATATTTATCTGCAACACAGTCTCAAAGTCTTACAAATTTAAATACTATTTCTCCTTATTATTCTAATAATAATATAAAGATGTATTTCAAACAAACATCTAGTTCAACATATAATGAATTAAATATTCTATATCTCATTATGATTTTGAAGGGGTTTAATTTTAGTGAATAAAAAGAGGAAAAATAAATCAGTGTAAAAGCTGCTATTCTTCCTCTTTCTTTTTCTTTTTGTCTTTTGGATCGGGAACAAATTCACATATATCATCTAAAGTACAATCTTCTAAAATATTTAGAATATTATTCAATGTATTCACATTAATGTTTCCAGTTTTCAATCTTTGTATCTGACTTCTTGAAATTCCTTTGTACGTGTACAGGTGGTATTGTGATATTCCTCGTTCTTCAAAAATTTTGAATAGCTTGTCGAACTTTATCATATTTGCAACCTCTTTGTACTTGCTTTTCTATCAATATACACTTAAAATAGGTACTATCGTAGAGGACGAAAACAGGTCTGTACCTGAAAACAGGTACTAATATGGCGTTAAAAAGTAGAAAATATACAAATGAAAATCCTATGTAATTATTATGCAGATGAAGGAAAAGTATTCTTGTTATCTTTTAACAAGAACAAAGTAATTTCAACAACTAAAAAAAATATTTCACCTATAAAGTTTAGAAGATTGGATTTTAGGGAAGTAACAGAAAGAAAAGCTGATAAAGAAAGAAAAAAATGAACGAAAAGTTTAAGAAAAAATATGGCATAAAAGAAGAAGATTAGCAAGTAATCTTTTACCTGTTAATCTTCTTCGTTTTTTCGTTTTCTTCATTCAGATTTGGAGTAAATTCACAAATATCATTAAGTTGATATATATTTCCTGTTTGTTCATATAGCAACTGCAAAATATTATTCAATGTGTTTGCTTGAACTTTCCCCTCTTTGATTCTGTAAATTTGGCTCCTACTAATTCCGAGATATTGGTACATAGTATAAATTGAGATACCATTCTCCTTTGCAAGAGTAAACAATTTGTCGAAATTTAGCATAATGGCTCGACCTCTTTTTGTTGCTTTTGTTACATTCTACATCTATAATAAAAAATACCATAGTTCCTTGAAGCGGGAACTAATCAAAAATAGGTACTACAAAAAATATGGAGGATAATGAAAATGACACACAAGGAATTAACAAAGAGGTTTTATGATTTTGGAGCAGTGGAGTGGGATAAACAGATATACATAGAATATCTTACAATTATGAATTATATGCCTGATGAAGATTTTAATAATATGTTAAATATTAAAGATGCAACAGATGCAGAATTTATGTCAATTCTTGATTTCTATTACAGGTATGATTGTTATCTGATGCTATTTAAATTACTTCGTGATAATAGGAAAGACAGATTAGTAAACCCTGATGTGGAAGAAATTAAGAATATGCAGATTAGGGATGATTTTGAAGAAAGACAAAAGAGATTTTTTATGTGAAAGGAAACTACAAATGAAGAAAAGAATATTTATAGTGATATGGTTATTAGTTATGATTGTTTCAGGTTATGTGCTTTTTGATGCAGTTTGTTATTTCACTTTACCTAGAGCAAAGTTTACAAAAAATAGGGTGATTTTATATTACAAAAAATAAAAATATTTTTTAATTTTAGTTATAATATTTTAATTTGCTTTCTATAATAGAATGTAACCTAAATAGGATTAAATTTTAATTGTAGAAAAGGAGATTAAAGTATGAAGAACATAATGAGTAAGGTTGCAAGGTTATCTTTGCAGGTTTTAGCAGGATTGGCAATGGTAGTGATGATGATGTTTGCATTTTCTGTTCGTACAGATAGTGTTGAAGATATGACTCCTGAATTAATGGAACAGTATCAGGTTGAAAGCTTCGAGGAACCAATGAATTATGGACATGAAAACAATAATTAAGAATATCATCATTCAGGTTATCAGGTTTATAGCAGTAACAGCTATAATATTTATTTTGTTCATTGCAATTAACAAAATTTAGAATGAAAAGAGGGGCTTGTTAGCCCCTTCTTTTTTGTCATTTAATAACAACTCCTAAAAGATGTTCAAGTGATACATAACCAAAATTTCTTGAATCATATGAATTTTCTTTGTTATCTCCTTCAATGAATATTTCTCCATTCTTAATGTCTGTAACTCTTTTAATGATAAATTGATCTGGAACAGTTTCAAATGAAGGCTTAATAACAACAATGTCTCCTATTTCAGGTGTCTTGTTTAAAGTATTACAGATAAGTGTATCTCCATCTTCTAATGTAGGATACATACTTTCTCCATTTACCACAGTAGGTCGAAAACAGTATATCAAACATAATAGTAAGATACTCATTACTATATTTGTTATTAGTATATAGTTCTTAATCAAAAAATTCTTCATAAAATATCACACTCCTTTTATTTATATTATAATAAATATTTATTTGAATGTAAATATATTTTGGAAAATTTAAAAATATTTTTAAATAAATTGTTATAATATAAAAAATACTATCTATAATAAAGTATGTTTGTTAAATCAGTATATATTATCTTAGATTTTATGTACTGCACATTATATAAAGAAGAAAAGGAGAAAAAAGATGATTAATTTAGAATTAGAAAAACTTATAAAAGAAAAATTTGAATTGAAAAGTGAAGTGGAGAGATTAAAAAGAAAATTGATAATAAGAGAAAGTGCATTAGCATATATTATGAAAGAAATTGATTTACAATTGAATACAGAAGAAGATGAAGAAAATTGTTTGCACAACAGAAAAGCATTTTGCGATATTTAGAAAATTAGCAACCTAAAAAATAGGTTGCTTTTTTTACTATTTAGTGGTACACTGTTCGAGGTATATAACAGTACCTAAAAACAGGTATTGAATAAAAATTTACTACAGAGGGAGAAAGTGACAGAAATGAAAAAAAGAATTGTAGGTTTATTATTGAGTTTTGTATTGACTTTTAGTTTGTTTGGCTGCGGGAATAATGCTGATCAGAAGCAGGAAGAACCGCAGGAAGAAACAGAACAGGAAGAGGCACAACAAGAAGAGATACAGGAAGATATTGAAACAGAAAACTTTTTATTTTTAAAAGAAGTTGGAAAAGTTGAATATTTGTTGGGTGAGTTTGAGTGGGAAGAAAGTACAATAGAATTTACGACACAATATGAAACAGATGTATATGATATGGAGGGAAGAAAAGTTGGTTATATAAAATCTAATGTACCTGTAACAATTACAGAACATGGTATAAACAGTGGATGGTATAGGTTTAAAAATCCTGAGAATGGAACAGATTATGAATATTTATGTGTTCTTAGGGATGATGTAGAAGCACAAGTACAAAATGAAACTGAAAACCTTGAAGAACAGGCGGAAACTCCTATTTTATCTGATGAGTATATTGAAGAACAAA
>CAOKEO010000047.1 GCA_948467495.1 uncultured Clostridium sp. | reverse complement strand
TACCTCCAATACGGACTTTCACCGATTAGCTAAACGACATGCCTGTCGCACATACCAAAAGACAGGACTTTAAGTCCTGTCTTTCTATTCTTTCCAAAAAGCTTTATAAGTTTCATAGGCAGAATACACATCATATTTACTAGTTACCTCATAAGGTGCATGCATACACAATACAGGAACACCACAATCAATAACATCAGTACCTTTATTAGCTAAAATATATGCGATAGTTCCGCCTCCACCAATATCCACTTTTCCTAATTCTGTTAATTGGTATTTAATATTACTCTTTTCTAATACATTTCTTACCCAAGCAACATATTCAGCATTGGCATCAGAAGCACCTGATTTTCCTCTCGCACCAGTATATTTTACTAGAGCAATTCCTTTTCCTAAAAATCCTGCATTTGTTTTATCAGAAACAGATGCATAAATTGGGTCAAATCCTGCATCTACATCAGAAGATAACATCTTGGAAAAGCAAAATACTTTATCTAATAAATTAGGTTTGTTTACTTGTAATTTATTTAATATTTCTGAAACAAAGAAATCAAACATATGAGATTCCATTCCAGTATTTCCCATACTTCCTACTTCTTCTTTATCTGATAAAATACAAACCGCTGTATTTTTAACACTATCCAATTCCATCATAGCAGCAAGTGAAGTATAGGCACATACCTTGTCATCTTGCCCATAAGCAGCTACCATGCTTTCATCAAAACCTAAACTTCTTGCTTTAAAAGCAGGTACTAACTCTAACTCTGAACTAGTAAAATCCACTTCTGTAATACCATACTTTTGATTTAACAGATTTAAAATATTCAATTTTACTTTTTCCGTTACTTTTTCATCTTGATAAGGAATACTTCCAATTAATAAATTTAAGTCTTCTCCTTCAATTCCATTTTTTAATTTTTTCTCCATTTGTTCTTGTGCTAAATGAGGTAATAAGTCGGTAATAGTAAAGATTGGGTCTTTTTCATCTTCTCCTATATTAACTTCTATTTTTTCTCCATTTGTTTTTACTATAACTCCATGAATACTCAAAGGAATTGTTGTCCATTGATATTTTTTGATTCCCCCATAATAATGTGTTTTAAAATAAGCAAATCCTGTGTCTTCATATAATGGATTTGGTTTTAAATCTAATCTTGGTGAATCCACATGTGAACCTATAATATGCATTCCATTTTCTATGTTATCTTCTCCAATGATTGCTAAATACATGCTTTTTTCTCGATTGACAAAATAGACTTTATCTCCTGGCTTTAATGTCTCAAATTCCATAATATCTTTAAAACCATTACTATTAGCTAACTCTCTGGCTTGCTTAATAAACTCTCTTTCTGTTTTAGCTACATTTAAAAAATCCATATAATTTTTAGATAATTCAAAAATTTGATTTTTTTTTGCTTCCTCTATATTCTCCCATCCACACTTTTTTTCATTAAAAAGTTTTTCTTTTAGTTCTTCTCCCATTTTTATCATTCCTTTCTATTTCCGGTTTATTGTATCATAACATTATTTATTTTTCCAGTTTTTTTATAATTTATTCCTAAAAATTGGTTATACTAATTTTAATCTTACCTAGGAAGGAGGTACAAAATGAATTCTTTATGGTTAGACTCTACTAAAAAAACTGATAAATTCCTATCGCTTTCACGTGATATAGAAACTGACGTATGTATTATAGGTGCTGGTATCTTTGGACTAACTTGTGCTTATTACCTAAGTCATTTAGGCTATCAAGTAGTTGTCTTAGAAAAAGATGATATAGGAGAAAAAACAACTGGACACACTACCGCTAAAATTACTAGCCAACACAGTTTATTTTATGATTATTTGATAAATTCTAATGGAAGAAAATTTGCTTCTGATTATTTAGAAGCAAACGAAAAAGCAATTGAAAATATAAAACAAATTATAGATAGTGAAAAAATAAAATGTGATTTTCAACTTCAAAATAGTTATGTCTATACAACTAAAAAATCGGAATTAGAAACAATTCAAAAAGAAGTAGCTGCCGTAGAATCTCTGGGATTCCCTTGTGAATTCGTTACCAAAACAGGACTTCCCTTTGAGATTGAAGGGGCTATCTGTTTTAAAAATCAAGCACAATTTCATCCTTTAAAATATTTATATGGTTTATGCAAATCTATTGCTTCTCATAATGGTAAAATATTTACTGATAGTACAGTTACCAATGTAGAAAAAAGTAAGCATGATAGTTATCTTGTTTCCACTCATAAAGCTACTGTTAAAAGTAAATCTGTAATTGTGGCTTCACATTACCCTTTTATTAACTTTCCTGGCATGTATTTTCTTAAGATGTATCAATCCACTTCTTATATTATTGCTGTTGACACAAAAAAAACTCTTTTTAATGGAATGTATATTAATGATACCAATCCTATTTTTTCTTATCGAACTGTCAAATATCAAGGAAAAGATTTACTCCTAATTGGTGGCGGTGATCACAAAACTGGTCATCCTTCTTGTTATCAAGATACTTATGGTATTTTAGAACAAGAAGCTAAGAAATTTTATCCCAATTGTGAAGTCTTATATCGTTGGAACACAAGAGACTGTATTTCCCTTGATAAAATTCCTTACATTGGTCAATATTCTACCACTATGCCAAACGTATTTGTCGGCACTGGGTTTAAAAAATGGGGAATGACTTTATCAAATATTGCTGCTAATATTATTGCAGATGAGATTTCAGGTGAAGAAAATAAATATGCTTACTTATTTAGTCCCTCTCGTTTAAAACCAATTAAAAATAGGGACGAAATGAAAAATATATTAGTGCAATCTACCAATTCTTTAGTCCTTGATAAATTCAAAGCAGCCAATATGTCTTTTGATGAAATTCAAAATGATTCTGGTAGTATTATTGAAATTAATCATGAAAAAGTAGGTATTTATAAAAGTCCAGAAGGAAAAATTTTTGCAGTTAAGCCAATTTGTACTCATTTGGGTTGTTTACTTTCTTGGAATGATATTGATAAAACTTGGGATTGTCCATGTCATGGTTCTCGCTTTAATTATCAAGGTAAAAATCTATATGATCCTGCTTTTAAAAATTTGGATGTTTATCATCTTAATGAAAATGAATGATAAGCAATACATTTTTTTTAGCAATAAAGAATATAGAAACTTTCTAATGAAAATGTATTACCTCTGAATCGTTACAAAACTTTATGCATTTTTTATTGTTTTATATTGACTTATAGCCCTTTTTTTGCTAAAATTGCTTAGTATTCATATATTTATATGTTTATTTTTTGTTTATTGAACTAGATTTCTCCTTAACCAAGTAATCTAGTTCTTTTTTATAAAATTTAAGAGAAGGTTATCTTATGATAAATTTAGAATTATATAGAATTTTCACAATTGTAGCAAATGAAGAAAATCTAACTAAATAAAAATGCAAATATAGAAATTAGTAAAGATAACATTAAAATTGGAGAAAATAGTTTTATAGATGGTCAAATATTAGACATTGATGTAGATATTAAGATTAGAGGAACTGCCAAAGGAGACAAAAAAATATCTGAAACAGTACAAGATATCTTAAATATATATCCTGGTCAAATACAAGGTAAAATGAAACAAATTGCATCTATTACAATAAGGGGATTTAAAGTATATGAAAAGTAAAAAATTCAGTCGGTCATGCGAAGGGCTCCTCAATTACAAATGATACTTATACGTTCTAAATAATTTATAAAAAGTGATTAAAAAAGTTAATTAAATTTACATTACAAAAGCAACTAAAAATCTCTGTGAGTACTGATATTAATTGTCTACAGAGATTTATTTATAGTCGAGTCGACGAGAAATTGTAATTCAGACTTGCTTATTTTGCAGAGTTTTAGGCTTTTTTAAATGTAGTTTGAATGCAATTAGCCATTACAAAGATGTGCTAATAAAATTAGTAGACCAAATGAACCAAGTATTCCTAATATTTCCCATATTAATATCCATTACTTTTACCTCCATTAAATACTATATCCAAATTTTTCTATTCTTTCTTTTTCTGCCGTCGATAATTCTTTAAGCCATTCAGCTAAACCTGTTATATCATTATTTCTTAAAAATTCAAAATATTTTACCCTATCTTCTTTTGCTATAACAACAGGTGGCAAGCTATTTTTTAATAATTCATAATTTAAAAGTAATCTACCTGTTCTACCATTTCCGTCTTCAAAAGGATGTATTTTTTCAAATTCAATATGATATTTAGCAATTTTAGTAAAAATATCTTGCTCATCATGATTATAATTGTATATATAATACATCATTAAGTTTGGCACTTTTTGTGGTTCTGGTGGGATATGTTCACTACCTTGAATAAATACTTGCACTAATCTATATCCTTCAGCGTCTTTAATATCTCTATTTATGGTTTCATTTAATTTTTTTATAAATCTCTCATTAAATTCCTTATTGTTTTGTAAATTCTTAAAAACTACTTCTAAGGCTTTTTTATGATTGATAGCCTCATATATTTCCCTTGGCTCTTTTCCTTCTATTTTAAAACTATTATCATTGTAAAGAATAGCATAAGTTTCAGCATATGTAAGGGTACTTCCTTCAATAGCATTTGAATGATAAGTACTTCTTGTTATTAAGTCCTCTAAATATTCTTGATGGCTTAAAATAAATTCCAGAATAGTCATAAATTTCTCCTTTTCTATAATCTATTCATATATCTATATATTCACCAACAGTTAGTACTGTTTTTGTTAAATGTAATTGTGTATAATAGAATTATTATTTTTTGATATATAGTATCTATAATATTGCAATTTTCATCATAATTTGAGACATACATATGTTACGAGATTACGAGAAGCTGGAGTAGATATGAAGATTATACAATACTTAGTCGGTCACGTGGAAGGTTCTTCAATTACAAATGATATTTATACATCTATTTCTAAAGAATTTATTGAAAGTGAATTAAAGAAAACCAATTAAACCCCTATTGCCTTACTATTGCATTAAAAAAACAAATAAAAATCTCTGTAACTACTGATATTAATTGTCTACAGAGATTTATTTTATGGTCGAGGCGACAGGAATCGAACCTGCGACCTCATGGTCCCAAACCACGCGCGCTACCAACTGCGCTACGCCTCGACATTCAATAAATAATTAAACGCTTATATATAATATCATAAATCAAACATATTTGCAAGAACTTTTTATTAATTTTTTTAAATAATTTTTCTATTTTACTTGAAAAATCTCTCTTTACAAGTTATAATAATAAAGTATATATCAGTAGCTTAGTGATAAAGTATTTGGCTACGAAACGTACACCCTTAACTTTATTAATATTTAGGAGCTTCAAGGATTTAGGTTAAAAGTTTTCCTTTGAAATTCCCCTTAAATATGAATTTCATATCAAAGTCATATTTTATATGTACCCGTAGTTTAGCTGGATAGAATGGCAGGCTACGAACTTGCAGATCGGGGGTTCGAATCCCTCCAGGCACACCATTGCTTAAATGGTAGTTCTCAAGCTAATTTGAGAACTCTTTTCTTTTTTTGAGGCTTTACCCTCATTAAATCCAGTAAATTTATTTAATTCTAATGAACATTCTTCTGTAAATACTTTAACATTAGGAATTGTGCTATTCCTTTTAATATTAAAATATACATCAGTAATTAATTCACTTAATCTTTATCTTGTTTCTTGTTCACTTCTTACCATTCTAAATAATCTCGAATTCCTATAAACTCTTTCCATAATTGAATTAAGGGCTAATGATATGTCATCGTATATCAAAAAGTCGGAAATTTTTTGAGAAATTTATTTAACAGGATTGCATCATTTTCTATACTTTTATAGAATTTTTTGATATAATCTGTATTAGACAAATAGTAAATTGTAGAAATGATTGAAGGAATAAGAAATGGAAAATAAAATATGTCAAAGTTGTGGTATGCCTATAATATCAAATGAACAATTAGGTAAAAAAGTGGCTATAATCCTAATTGTATTTGCGAAAATCCAGAATGTCATTGCAGAGAAAAATGAATAATAGGAGGAAATAATGTGAACACTTTAATTATTTATGCTAGTAAAACTGGAACAACAGAAAAATGTGCTAACCAAATAAATAGACAGTTAAAAAATTCTAAAATGGTAAATATATTAAATCAAAATGAGGATATAAATAGATATGATTTAGTTGTTATAGGTACTCCAATTAGAATGGGAATGATAGACAAAAAAATAAAAAAATTTTTGATTACTAATATTGAAACTTTAAAGCCAAAAAAAGTAGCATATTTTATTTGTTGCGGCTTTAATGAAAATTGGAAAAGTTATTATGAACGAAATATTCCAAAGGATTTGCTAGATAAGGCAATTATTTATGATACTTTTGGAGGAGAAATGGATTTACAAAAACAAAAAGGTTTTGATAAATTTATTACAAAAATGGTAAGCAAGAATATAGATAAAAACGAAGAAATAAAAATATTAAATGAAAATATTGAAAGATTTATAAACTACTTAAAAAGGAGTGCATTATGAAAGATGCAGAAAAAATTATTGGAAATATGATAGACAAGCATAGTATTTGCTATATAAGTTCTATAGATAAAGAGGGATTTCCAAATACAAAGGCAATGTTAAAACCTAGAAAAAGAAATGGAATAAAAGAAATTTATTTTTCTACAAATACATCTTCATTAAAAGTACAATCATTTAAAGATAATCCAAAGGCTTGTGTATATTTCTGTGATAAGAGATTTTATAGAGGAGTAATGATTAAAGGAAAAGTAGAAGTTTTAGAAGATAAAGAGTCAAAAGAAATGATATGGCAATTTGGCGACACAATGTACTATAAAAAAGGTGTAACAGATCCAGACTATTGCGTGTTGAAATTTACTTCTATTTCTGCAAGATGTTACAGTAATTTTAAATCAGAAGATATACAAATATAAAATAATTTATATATTATAGAATGGAGATATAAAAATGACAGAATTAAGTTCATTAAAAAATATTGGAAAAGAAATTGAAAGAAAACTAAAAACAATAGGTATAAATACAGCAGAAGAATTAAAAGAAATTGGAAGTAAAGATGCTTGGTTTAGATTAAAATTGAAATATCCAGAAATATGTTTAGTACATTTATATACTCTTGAAGGAGCAATTAGTGATACAAAATATAATCAGTTATCAGAAGAAACAAAAAGAGATTTAAAGGCATTTACAAACCAATGAAAAGACTAAAAACTTACAATATATGGAGGTGATTTTAAATGAATAAAGAAATATTGTTATCAAATATTGATAAAGTACACACTACTGAAATGGGTATTGATAGAATTAAGAAAAATCTAAAACTGGATAATGATGATATTGTTGAATATTGTAAAAATAAAATTTTAAATAAAAATTGTAATATCTATAAGCAAGGTAAAAATTGGTATTGTGAGGTTGATAATATAAAGATAACTATTAACTCATATAGTTATACAATTATTACAGCACATATTTTTTAATTGACTATTCAGGCTACAAACTGGAAGGTTGGTGGTTTGAATCTCTTCTAGTGCAGAAAAAACCGTTGTATTAATACACGCGGTTTTTTCTATTTTAGGCATATCATAATTAGGTAATTTTGAAGCAAGCATTTTCAGCTAATTACTATATTTCACTATTTTTTTCAATTCATTATTTTTCTTTTCTCTCCTCAACTTTTTGTGAAGGAAAAATTGCCTCTTCCTTAGAATTATCGTTATTTTCTTGCTTTTTAATAGCATCCATAATCATAACAAACTTAACATTCCCACCATTTCCGCCATTCAACATTGTAAAATTATCATATTGTTTTGACAACTCCGTCAACTTTTCAACTCTTTTACTCATATCCCTTAAATCGCCATTGACATAATGGCAAATCTTTTTCATTCCATCTTCATTAAATGTTTTTACTCCCTGTGCTAACGTACTTGCACCTTGATTCAATTCATTAGCTCCACTATCCAAAATATTAGCACCTTGATTTAAACTATTTAGACCATCTGTTAATTGATTTAATCCTTGTCCTAAAGTATTCATTTGCGTAGCAATTTTGTTTTCCGCTGTTACTTTTACTTGATTTGCTACCTGTTTTGCTATTGTGGTAGATGTTTTTTGAGCCACTTGTTGTGCCGTTGTTTGGGCAACAGTTTGTGCTGTTTGATTGGCTACATTTCCAGCTACTTGTTCTGCCACAGATTGTGCTGTTTGATTAGCTACCTGTTTTGCAACTTGTTTTGCTGTTTGTTTAGCCGTTGTTTCTGCTGCTGTTATTGCTGAATTTTGAGAAAATTGTAAAACGATTGCCTTTTGTTCTGCTGGTAAAGCCTTGTAATTAGTATTTGCCTCTAATCCTTTTTTTACACTTGCTATTATTTGTTGTTTTTGCGTTTGTGTTAATGCTATTCCCGCTACTTGACTTGTCGCTTGTGTGGCTGCCTTTTCTCCAATAGCCTTTTTTTGATTTTGAATGGCTTGCATTGCCACTGTTTCAGCCTGACTTCCTATTTGTGTTTTTTGTTTATCTGATAAAGTAGCTGCTTGTTTTGCTTGCCCTCTAATTGCATTAAGTGTATTTTGATTTAATGCTTCACTTTTGTCATTAGTTAATTGATTTTTCGCTTTTGTTACCTCTTCCTTAATTTGTCTTGCTCCATTATAAGCCACATTGGTGCCTTCTTTTAAATTCTTTGTGCCAGAAGCCAATTGGTTGGTTCCATTTGCTAGCGTTTGGCTCCCCTCTTGTATTTGATTACTTGCTGATTGCAAAGTATTAACTTGACCATATATTTCATCTAATTCATTAAAAATAGATAAATCCTTTTCTTCTAATACTTTTGGTGTTACAAACGTAATAATGTTTCCTAATTCAAAATCGGTTGAATCCATATTTATTTCAATATTATTGGGAACTTCTATCTCTGAGTTTTTAACATGTAAACTTTCCTGTAGACCTGGTAATGCTATTCCCATTACTATGGCTTTGCTTCCATCATTCATAACCTTTCCATTTGATATCTCTATATTTTTATTCTTATCATTCGGTAAAACAGTTCCTGCTACTACTACAAAAGGTGTGTACATTTTCTGTTGCATTCCATTGATATCCACCATATGTTCTTCTTTATTGACATATTGTATTGTTATTTTTACATGACCTGTTTTCCCTAGAATTTCCTCCGCTTTTACTTCTTTTCCATCTAATTGATAACTCACACTACATGTAATTGGTAAATCTTTTTGACTCTCTCCCTGATAATATATATCTTTCTTTTCTGCCTTCCATATTAAAGAATTTCCCTCTTGTGTGAACTCTTCATCTCCATTTGTGTTTTCAATATTTATTAAATCTGACATATCTCTAATTAATTCTAATTCTCCACTATTTTCTATATGAGTACTTACAATTGTCTGATATTTTTCTCCTTTACTATCCATTTTAGAATATACGGTTTCATCTTTTGTATAAGCCAAAACTGGTAATGTGTAAGCACACATGGTACACAATAATGTACTTGAAATTATTTTCTTTTTTGTTTTAGAATTCATAACAATCCTTCCTTTCTATACTTTTTTATACCTTAACTTTGTTAATTTTATAAAATTATGGTTTAATTTATTGCTTTCATTTTACTTGTTGTCTTACAAATTAATTGATCTAATACCATTAAAAAAGCTGGTAAAACGGTAATTACTACTATCATACTAATAATGGCACCTCTTGACATTAACGTACAAAGTGATCCTATCATCTCTATCTTAGAATAAGCACCTACACCAAAAGTTGCTCCAAAAAAGCATAATCCGCTAACAATAATGGAAGTAATAGAGGTACCAAGAGCCTCATCAATTGCCTCTTTTTTATTTTTACCTTTTTTTCGATTACTAATATATTTAGTCGTAATTAAAATAGCATAATCTATGGTTGCTCCCAATTGTATGGTTCCAATTACAATAGAAGCTACAAAAGGTAATGTTGTATTGGTAAAAGCAGGTATTCCCATATTAATAAAAATAGCAAACTCAATTACGACAATTAAAATAACTGGCAGTGAGATAGATTTTAACACCATAATCATGATAACAAAAATAACGCCAATGGAAACTACATTAACACTATTAAAATCATGGTCACTAATCTCTACTAAATCTTTCATAAGTGGTCCTTCTCCTGCTAATATAGCCTTGTCATCATACTGCTTGATAATTTCATTTACTTGCACAATTTGCTGATTTAATTCATCGGTTGCCATTTCATATTTTGAATTAATAATTATCATCTGATAATGACTATTTTCAAATATACTTTTTATATCATTGCTTAATACACTCTCTGGTATTACACCTGCTACTTTTGAATATCCTAAGGTCCATTCAATTCCTTCTATTGCTTCAATTTTATCTAACATCTCACTAACTTTATAATTAGGAATGTTTTTATCAACTAACAATACCTCTGCTGATACAATATTAAATTTTTCTTTTAATGTATTATTTGCTTCTACACTTGGTAACGTATCTGGTAATGATTTATCTAAGTTATAATATACTTTTGTGTGAGTATAGCCATAAATGGCAATTGGCAGAATAATAATAAATACCACAATAATAATTTTATAATGCTGAATACTAAAATTTTTAACATTTTCAAATTTAGGCATAATTTCTTTATGTTTTGTTTTTTCAATTAGATTATCAAATGTTAATAACATGGCTGGTAGGACTGTGATAACACATATAACACCTAATAAAACACCTTTTGCCATAACCATTCCAATATCTTTTCCCAATGTTAAGTTCATACTACAAAGTGCCAAAAACCCTGCTATTGTAGTAAAGGAACTTCCCATGACAGATACCATTGTTTTACTAATAGCATGTGCCATGGCTTCTTTTTTACTAGAAAAGTTTACTTGTTCTGCCTTATAACTATGATATAAGAAGATTGCAAAGTCCATTGTTACTCCTAATTGCAATACAGCACTAATGGCTTTTGTAATATAGGAAATTTGTCCTAAAAATATATTACTTCCCATATTATACAAAATAGCAATTCCTATATTAAGCAATAAAAAGATAGGTGCTACATAGGAGTCTAAAGCTAATTGTAAAATAATAATACATAATAGTACAGCAATTATAACATAAATAGCAATCTCAGAATTTGCTAAATCCCTTGTGTCTAATACTGTTGCAGACATACCACTTATTTTACATTGCTCATTGGTTATTTCCCTTAATGTTTGGATGGTTTGCATTGTACTATCTGACGAAATGCTATCTTTAAAAGTAGCTAATAATATGGTATTTCCATCCTTATAAATTTTATCTTTTATTTCCTCTGGTATCATTTCTATTGGAATACTGGTTCCTACTAAATCTGCTATTCCAATGACTTTTTCTACATTGTCAATTTCTTTTATTTTGTTTTCTAATTGTGTAATATCTTTTGTTTTCATGTTTTCTAGTACAATCATAGAAAAGGCTCCCATGTTAAAATCTTCTGATAAAATTTTTTCTCCTTGAATGGTTTCTATGTCTTCTGGTAAATAAACCAAAATATCGTAATTAATTCGAGTCATTTTCATTCCTATGATAGATGGTATTAATAATAGTAATGCTATTATTAATATTGTTTTTCTATGTTTGCATACGAATTCTCCAAATTTAAGTTGAAACATGATAAATCTCCCTTCTTTTATAATAATTTTAAAACTGACTGTTGGTCACTTTTATATTATATTCTTTTTATGACCATTAGTCAATACTTTTTATATTTTTATTGATTATTTTTTTATTTTATGCCATAATAAAAGAAAACTAGGACATAGGAACGTACTTCTTATTTCCATGTCCCAATATAAGGAGATTTACCATGAAAGTTACAAAACCCAAAAATGAAAAAGAAAATAGATTATTAGAAACTGCCTTTCAATTATTCACAGAAAAAGGAATTAAAAGTACTTCCATTCAAGAAATTGTAGACAATGCTAAAGTAGCAAAAGGTACTTTTTATTTATATTTCAAGGATAAATATGAAATTCGTGACATTCTAATCACTCGAAAATCAGAAAAATTATTTTCAGAAGCTTTATCTAAAATGCGAAAAAACCATCTACAAAATTTTTCTGACCAAATTATTTTCATTATTAATTATGTAATAGACGAACTAGTAAAAAATCCACTTCTT
The DNA here is from genome assembly GCA_948467495.1 of uncultured Clostridium sp. Classification (GTDB taxonomy): domain Bacteria; phylum Bacillota; class Clostridia; order TANB77; family CAG-508; genus CAG-269. The sequence continues at coordinate 1,632 of CAOKEO010000047.1, read as the reverse complement.
TTAAAATTTATCTCCAAAAATTTATCTTGGGGCGTTTATAATGAAACTATTATAAAATTATATGATAAACAAGAAGAAAAGCAGGACGGATTATATTTTCTATTTTTAAAAGGCGTAGAAGAAAATCAAATCAAACTAAAAAACCCTAAAGTCACTTTATTTATGATTATAGAATTAGTAAGTGCCACTTGCTTTGATTCTATTTTATATCAAAACCCTTTACCCATTGAAGAATATAAACCTTATTTATATGAGGTAATACGAAATCTTTTAAAATAGTAGAGAACCATATTCATTTGCATATTATTTTTATCTTCTCCATATATTGGTATGGGGTGGATTTTTTTGCTAATTAAAACATTTAAAATAAGTAAAAAATTAATCATATTTATCATTGTCTTTGTTATTTTACTATCTAGCATCACAATCTTTTATTCCTTTGCAAAAGATTCTTCTATTACTGAAGAAAAAAAGGATTTTATTAAATGGGTTGATTTTAATGTCACTGCTGAAGTTTTAAACCTAACTGCCAAACTAGATATCGATTCTCACAATAAAGAAGGGGAAATTATTTATAATTGGATAGAATTACTTTCTTATTTATCTTGCAAAAATGGTGGCAATTTTAAAAATTTCAACATAAAAGAATTAAATCTTTTGGTAGAAGAGTTAAAAAACGGTCAAACTATGCAAGATTTAACACAAAATATGAAATTTTATGACTATTATTATGAAAGTTACTCTGCCATTTTAGGTGGCTTTATTGGTAATTATTCCATTGAAACCGTTAATGAAGATGGAACCAAATCTTATCAAGAAAAATATGGATTAAAAGCATTTCTTCCGATTGCTAAAAATTACTCTTTTAACCATTACGATGATTTTGGAAATTCCAGATCCTATGGCTTTAAAAGAACCCATCTAGGAAATGATTTAATGGGTAATATTGGTACTCCTATTATTGCTGTAGAATCAGGAGTTATAGAAAATATCGGTTGGAATCAATATGGCGGATGGCGAATTGGTATTCGAAGTTTTGATACGAAAAGATATTATTATTACGCTCATTTAAGAAAAAATCACCCTTATGCACAAGGATTAGAAGAAGGAATGACAGTAAAAGCAGGTGATGTCATTGGTTATCTTGGTATGACTGGTTACAGTACTAAAGAAAATGTGAATAATATTAATGTTCCTCATTTACATTTTGGTTTGCAATTAATTTTTGATGAATCCCAAGTGGATAGTCCAAATGAAATTTGGATTGATGTGTATCAATTAATTGAATTCTTGAAAAAAAATCGTAGCGAAGTTTATATGGCAAATCCGGAAACGAAAGATTATGAAAGAAAATTTGATTTGATAGAGGAACATCTGCTTGAATAATTAGATTTAAAAAAATAATATGTTAGACTTTAAAATAAGTACTAACATATTATTCTTCTATTTGCGTATCCATTTAATTTCTACCAATACTACTATACCAATCATCATTAATTCTAACAAAACAAGCATAGTAATTTGTTTCATTAACACAATTTCTTTCCCTGTTTTTAAGGACAAAATAACACTTGAACTTGAACGATTGTCCTCTGCATTAATATCTTCAAAACCATACGGATTGGAAATACC
>CAOKEO010000046.1 GCA_948467495.1 uncultured Clostridium sp. | reverse complement strand
TTTAAATGTGGAAGAAATAAAGAAGTGTGAAAAATTGTATATTTCATCAGATATACTACTTACAACAAGACAAGTAAAAGCATTGAAAGAAAATAATGTCGAAGTATATGTCATTCCAGAATATTATTTTGACAGTGAAATTAAGGAGGTACCATAGTATAATGCAAGGAATAGAATTAAAACAATTTCAGATAAACTGTGTAAATAAACTATTAGATGCAACAACAGTTGGAACCAAAAAAGAAGTTTTGGTACAAGCACCAACAGGAAGTGGAAAAACAATAATCTTATTAGATTATATTGAAGAATACCTAGAAGAAAATAGAAATACTATTTTTGTCTGGCTTACACCAGGAAAAGGAGAATTAGAAGAACAAAGTAGAATAAAAATGACAAAATATTTACCAACATTAAATTCCAAAAATATAACAGAGGTATTATTAAGTGGATTTGAAGCAAGAGATATAGCATTTATAAATTGGGAAACGATAACGAAAAAAGGGAATACAGCATTAAAAGAACAAGAAAGAAAAAATTTATTCGAAAGAATAGATGAGGCATATAACAGAGGATTTAATTTTGTTGTAATCGTAGATGAAGAACATTTGAATAAAACGGTAAAAGCAGAAGCAATTATAAACTATCTACGTCCAAACTATATTGTAAGAGTATCAGCAACGACAAAGAAAAATAACGAAGCAGAATTTATACAAATAGATGAATTAGATGTTATAAACGAAGGACTTATTACAAGAGCATTATATATAAATGAAAATGTAACAAACAATGCAAAATTAGAAAATGAACATGAATATTTGCTAGATTTAGCATTGGAGAAAAGAAAAGCAATCAGAGAAGAATATCGAAACAAAAATATCATGATAAATCCTTTAATCATTATACAAATGCCAAGCAATTCAAATGATACAATAAAACAAATAGAAGAAATACTAGATAAAAAAGGATATTCATACGAAAATAAAGCAGTAGCAATTTGGTTAGCAGATAGGAAAGAAAATATAGATAATATATCTAATAATAGAGCAGACCCTATGATACTAATAATGAAACAAGCAATTTCAACAGGATGGGACTGTCCGAGAGCTAAAATATTAGTAAAACTAAGGGATAATATGAGTGAAGACTTTGAAACACAAACTATAGGAAGAATAAGAAGAATGCCACAAGCACAGCATTATGATAATGTATTGTTAGATAATTGTTATCTATATACCTTTGATGAAAAATATAAGGAAACCATAAAGCAGGAACTAGGAAATAATGCACAAGACGTTAAGATGATATTCTTAAAAGATGAATACAAAAATTTCAGACTAACAAAGCAGATAAAGAATAATGATTTTGAAGGTTTTGATGATAGAGAAACTTTTAGAATTATACAAGATTATATGATAAGAAAATATAATTTAGGAAATAACAAAATAAATAATAAAACAATTTTAGAATCAAATGGATATCTATTTGAAGAAACAATAACAAACTCAATAGTGCAAGATAAAATTGTAAGGATAGATTCAAATGAACTTTCAAATGCAAATAAAATACAAGTAAAATCCATTGTAAATACTAGTAAAAACGGTATTGATTTAAGACATTCCATTGGGGTTATTAGTAGTAAAATAGGGATGAAATATGATAGGACAAGAGTAATTCTTGAAAGAATGTTTTTAAAAAGAAAATTGTTTACAAGAAAATTTATCAATCTTACATTAATAGAGTTTTATGCTTTTGTCATAAACAATGAAGAAAAATTAAAGTATGATTTTTTAGAAGCTGTATCACAAGAAACAAGACAGATATCTATAAAGTCAGAATCAATAAAAGAAATAGAGTTTAAAATACCCAAAATGGATATTATTAAATATGACCCACATATGAAAGATACGATTATATATGAAAAAAATGTTTATAGAGACTATCCAAATAGTACAAAAAAATCTAAAAGTGAGAGAATGTTTGAAAGTTATTGTAATAGTAATGATAATATTAAATGGTTTTATAAAAACGGGGAACATAGTATAGATTATTTTTCAATAATTTATGTAGATGCAGTAGGAAAAAAATGGGCGTTTTATCCAGATTATATATTACAAGACGTTCAAGGTAATACTTGGATAATAGAAACAAAAGGTGGAGAAAATGCGGAAGGTGAATCGAAAAATATAGACATAAAAGTAGAAAATAAATTTGCGGTATTAAAAGAATATGCCAATAAGCATAATCTTAAATGGGGATTTGTTAGAGACTATGATAAAAACGATTCTTTATATATTTGTAATACTGAATATACAGAAGACATGAATACAGATAATTGGGTAAAAATAAATACGGTTTTATAATAATCTAACTAAAATAATAAAATAATTTGTTACCCACCACAGATTGATAACTTGAAAAAAATTAATATTGGGATATCAGAAAATCTAGTTGAAAAATTCGTAAAACTAGATTTTTCTGTTTTTAAAAACTTGAGATTTTATCACATATGTAGTAAAATATAGCATAATAGATAAAAAGGTGGGAAAGATATGAAATTAATCTCATGGAATGTGAATGGAATACGTGCTTGTGTCAACAAGGGATTTCTTGACTTTTTTCAAGAAATAGATGCTGATATTTTTTGTGTGCAAGAAACAAAATGTCAACCAGAGCAGATAGAATTAGAGTTTGAAGGATATAAAAGCTATTGGAATAGTGCAGAAAGAAAAGGGTATTCAGGAACAGCAATTTTTACTAAAAAACAGCCAATAGCAGTTACTTATGGAATTGGAATAGAAGAACATGATAAAGAAGGAAGAATTCTTACATTAGAATTTGAAGAATTTTACCTAATTAATAATTACACCCCAAATGCAAAAAGAGGATTGGAAAGATTAGAATATAGACAAATATGGGAAGATGAGATTAGACAATATTTGTTAAAATTAAGGAAAAAGAAGCCAATCATTATGTGTGGAGACTTAAATGTAGCACATAAAGAAATAGATTTAAAAAATCCCAAATCAAATCGAGGAAATGCAGGATTTACAGATGAAGAAAGAGAAAAGATGACACAATTACTAGAAGCAGGATTTATAGACAGCTATCGATATTTGTATCCTAACAAAGAAAACGCATATAGTTGGTGGTCTTATATGGGAAAAGCAAGAGAAAAAAATGTTGGGTGGAGAATTGACTATTTTATTGTATCAAATGACATTCAAGAAAACATAAAAGAAGCAACCATTTATCCGCAAATTATGGGAAGTGATCATTGCCCAGTAGGACTTGAGGTGCTTTTAGGGACAGGCACCGATTGTCCCTAAAGGTATTTTTGGGGACGGGTTATATAGGTAGGAAAAGGAGAAAGAGTAATCATGAATCAAATTAAAAATCATGGAAAGAAATGGCTTTATTGGTTTGTACTAGGAGTAGCTATTATAGTAGTGTACAAGGCATTGGATAATTTTGGAGATGTGATGGGGAGCGTTCAAAAGTTTTGTGATATTATAACACCATTTTTTGCTGGTATTTTTATTAGTTATCTATTGTATATGCCATGTAGAAAAATTGAACAAATTTATGCGAAATCAAAGTTAAAGCTAGTAACTAAAAAGGCTAGGTCGTTAAGTATTTTGACAGTATATCTTATCATTGTAATTTTATTTGTGATATTAATTAATTTCATATTACCAGTTGTGTTTGATAGTGTAGTGGATTTAATTAATAATATACAAAATTATTATGAAATAGCAATTCAAAAATATAATCATTTACCGGATGATAATATTTTAAAAGGTGATATGGTAAATGCTATGATACAAAGTATGCAAGATCTTGATATAAAGCAATATTTTCAATTGGAGAGGATATTAGAATATATTCTTAGTGCTATCAATGCTATAACAAGTGTGTTTAATTTGTTAGTTGCAGTTATTGTGTCAGTTTATATTTTGGCTGAAAGAAAGCAAATCTTAAATGCACTTAAAAAACTAGCAGAAGCTGTATTGAAAGAAAAGACTTATAAAAGTTTAGGGAAATATTTTAATAATTCCAATGAGATATTTTTTAAGTTTATTGCTAGCCAATTTTTAGATGCTATTATTGTAGGTGTTTTAGTTACGATAGCAATGAGTATTATGGGAATTAAATATGCACCATTATTAGGATTTTTGATTGGGTTATCCAATATGATTCCATGTATTGGTGCAATTGTTGCCACAGTAATTGCAGCTATCATTACATTAATAACAGGTGGATTATCACAAGCTATCTGGATGTTGATAGTAGTTATCGTTTTACAACAAATTGATGCTCATATTATTAACCCGAAAATTATAGGGCAATCTTTGAAAATTAGTCCATTACTAGTTATTTTTGCAATTATGGTAGGTGGTGCTTACTTCGGAATTTTAGGTATGTTTTTATCGGTACCAGCAATTGCAGTTGTTCGAATTTTGATAGAGGATTATGTTGATTATAAAATAGCAATGAAAAAATCAGTAGGAATTTTGAAAACAAAAGAAGAGATACAAGGACAAATTGAAATAAAAGAAAAATAAAATGTGCTGGACAAATTACATTTTTATATAGTATAATCATTTTTGAAAAATTATAAATAGTAGGAGTTTTTTATGTTGAAGAAATATGTATTTGTGTTTTTAATATCTATGATACCAATTATAGAACTAAGAGGAGCGGTTCCTGTTGGATTGAGCCATTTGTGGGGCGATTCTCTTCCTGTTCTTCCACTTTATATTGTTTGCATTTTGGGAAATATGCTTCCAGTACCATTTATATTCTTTTTTGCTAGAAAAGTTTTGGTGTGGGGCGCAGATAAAAAGTTGATTGGAAAGTTTTTTACTTTTTGTTTGGAAAAAGGAGAACAAGGTGGCAAAAAATTACAAGAAAAGGCTGGACGCGGTTTGTATTGGGCTTTGTTTCTTTTTGTGGGAATACCACTTCCTGGTACTGGGGCATGGACTGGGACTTTGGCAGCAAGTTTCTTAGACATGGATTTTAAGAAAAGTGTTATAGCGGTAATAGCAGGTGTCATTTTAGCTGGTATTATTATGGGATTGGCTTCTGCTGGAATATTTGGTGCTGCTGGTACGATTTTTAGTTAAATTTAAGTTATCATTTTATAAGTTATGACTTTCTTATAGCAAGTTTAGATACTTAAGAATCTTTCATTTTTCCTAATCAAAATAATACCTTGAGAGGAATTTGCTAAAAAAATGAACTAAAATAGTTAAACTCTTGACATCTGTAGGTAAAATATGTTATTATTATAGACATGATTAAAAATATAAGTTTATTTATTTAAAATGTGTAAAAGTTAGAGCCAGTTGAAAAATACCATTTTTCAATAGCTCTTTTATTGCCCTTTAAATCATTTATTATTTTTTTCTATGATACATCTTAAAAGGAGAGGAATTAAAGGCAAGGCGCCCTAGGGTTTCGGAATTGTAAAAGCAGACAAGACGAAAGACTAGATAAGCAAATTGTCATTTAAGAAGGACTTCTTTTAATGGATATATAATGCAAATCGAAGATTTGTCTACTTGCGTTCTATGTCATGCAGTGCATTTCTAGAACTTAAATATCTGCTTAATTTTATTTAAGGAGTGATTTTTTTGGAAATCAAAGAAGTGAATTATGAGAAAGCATCTCGTAAGGATTTTGCAAAAGTTGGTGATTACATCGAAATGCCAAACCTAATCAAAGTGCAAAAAGACTCTTATGACTGGTTTGTAGAAGAAGGTTTAGGCGAAGTATTAAAAGATATTTCACCAATTGAAGACTACTCAGGGAATTTAGTTCTTGAATTTTTCGACTATTACATGGAGGATAAAACAAAGTATAGTGTAGAAGAAGCAAAAGAAAGAGATGCCACTTATTCTACAAGATTACATGTAAAGGTAAGATTAATTAATCGTGAAACAGGTGAAATTAAAGAGCAAGAAATCTATTTAGGTGATTTTCCATTAATGACAGATAGTGGAACTTTTGTTATCAATGGTGCAGAGAGAGTTGTTGTAAGTCAGTTAGTTCGTTCACCAGGATGCTACTATGGAGAAGAATTTGATACAAAAACAGGAAAGAAGACTTATAATTCAACTGTTATGCCGCTTAGAGGAGCATGGTTAGAGTATGAGACAGATGGAAATGATATTTTCTATGTACGTGTTGATCGAACCAGAAAAGTACCAGTAACTACTTTATTAAGAGCAATTGGAGTGGTTTCTGATGACCAAATTAGGGAATTGTTTGGTGATGAAGAAATGCTGACAGCAACTATGGCAAAAGATACCATTAAAGATCAAGAGGAAGCTTTAATTGAGATTTATAAAAAATTGAGACCAGGGGAATTGCCAACTGTTGATGCAGCTAGAAATTTATTCAATGGGTTATTTTATGATAATAAAAGATATGACTTAGCTAGAGTGGGAAGATATAAATTTAATCAAAAATTAGGATTAGCAGGAAGAATTAAAGATAAAGTAGCGGCAGAAGATATTATAGATAGCGAAACAGGAGAAGTATTGATACAAGCAGGAGAAATGATTTCAGAAGAAGTAGCAGAAAACATTCAAAATGCTGGAATTAATATGGTTGATGTATTAGTAGGAGAAAGAAAAGTAAGAATTATAGGAAATAGTACTGTCAACATTCATAAGATTTTACCAACTGTTGATTTAAGCAAGTTGCACTTTAGAGAATTGGTAAACTACAATGTTCTGAAAAATATAATAGATAATACCAATAAAAAAGATTTAGTAAAGGCAATAGAAGAAAGACAAAATGAATTGGTACCAAAACATATTACAACAGAGGATACCATTGCTTCCATTAATTACTTATTAAATCTTTCTCATGGCTTGGGAGTGCCAGATGATATTGACCATTTAGCAAATCGTAGAATTCGTTGTGTTGGAGAATTATTACAAAATCAATTTAGAATAGGTTTAACAAGATTGGAAAGAGTAGTTCGTGAAAGAATGACAATTCAAGATTTAGATGTGGTAACGCCACAAACCTTAATCAATACTAAACCAATTACATCAGCTATACGCGAATTTTTTGGAAGTTCCCAATTGTCACAATTTATGGATCAAACCAATCCACTTTCAGAATTAACTCATAAAAGAAGAATTTCAGCTTTAGGACCTGGTGGATTGACAAGAGAAAGAGCTGGATTTGAGGTACGTGATGTTCACTATACTCATTATGGTAGATTGTGTCCAATTGAATCACCAGAAGGACCAAACATTGGATTAATTTCAGCACTTTCATCTTTTGCTAATATAAATGAATATGGCTTTATTGAGACACCATATCGTAAGGTAGACTCTAAAACGCATAAATTGACAGATATAGTGGAATATATGAGTGCTGATGTAGAAGACAATTATATTATTGCACAAGCTTCAGAGCCAGTGGATAAAAATGGCGAATTTGTTCATCCACGAATTAGAGTTAGATTTAAAAATGAGGTAATTGAGGTTGATAGGGATAAAGTGCAATATGTTGATGTTTCACCAAAACAATTAGTGTCTATTGCTGCTGCTATGATACCTTTCTTAGAACATGATGATGCCAAAAGAGCCTTAATGGGTGCTAACATGCAACGTCAAGCAGTTCCGCTTATGATAACAGAAAGCCCAATTGTAGGAACAGGAATTGAATACAGGGCAGCTAAAGACTCAGGGATTTTAGTACTAGCAGAAGAAGATGGAGTGATTGAAAAGGTAACAGCAGATGCGATTTCCGTAAAATATAATGGAGGAAAAACTATAACCCATAAACTTCGTAAATTCAAAAGAACAAATGGTGGAACGTGTATTAATCAAAAGCCTATTGTAAAAGCAGGAGAAAAAGTCAAACAAGGTGATGCCATTGCAGATGGACCATCTACATCAAATGGAGAAATGGCACTTGGTAAAAATGTATTAGTAGCTTTTTCAACTTGGGAAGGATACAACTATGAGGATGCTATTTTGATAAATGAGAAATTAGTAAAAGAAGATGTATTTACTTCGATTCATATTGAAGAATATGATTGTGAATGTCGTGATACAAAGTTGGGAGCAGAAGAAATTACACGTGATATACCAAACATTGGTGATGATTCCCTAAAAGACTTAGATGAAAACGGAATTATTAGAATTGGTGCAGAAGTAAGACCAGGTGATATTCTAGTTGGTAAAGTTACACCAAAAGGAGAAACGGAATTAACAGCAGAAGAAAGATTATTACGAGCAATTTTTGGTGAAAAGGCAAGAGAAGTTAGAGATACCTCACTTAGAGTACCACATGGAGAAGCAGGAACCATTGTAGATGTCAAAATCTTTACCAGAGATAATTCAGATGAATTAGGACCTGGCGTTAATCAAATCATTCGATGTTATATAGCAACCAAAAGAAAAATATCTGTTGGAGATAAGATGGCAGGACGTCATGGTAATAAAGGTGTTATTTCGAGAGTATTACCAGAAGAAGATATGCCATTTATGCCAGATGGTACCCCAATTGATATTCTATTAAATCCATTAGGTGTTCCTTCTCGTATGAACTTGGGTCAAGTTTTAGAAGTGCATTTAGGTGGAGCAGCCAAAGCATTAGGATGGAAGATAGCAACTCCAGTATTTGATGGAGCAACCCAAGACGATGTAGAAAAATTGTTAAAAGAAGCAGGAATGAGTAAAGATGGAAAAACTATTTTATATGATGGTAGAACAGGTGACCCATTTGATAAACCAATTACTGTTGGTGTTATGTATATGTTGAAATTACATCATTTGGTTGATGACAAAATACATGCTCGTTCAACTGGTCCATACTCATTAGTTACGCAACAACCTCTTGGTGGTAAAGCACAATTTGGTGGGCAACGTTTTGGAGAGATGGAAGTTTGGGCATTGGAAGCTTATGGTGCTTCTTATACATTACAAGAAATGTTGACTGTTAAATCAGATGATATTGTGGGACGTGTTAAAACTTATGAAGCAATTGTCAAAGGAGAGAATGTTCCAGAGCCAGGTGTTCCAGAAAGCTTTAAGGTTCTTGTAAAAGAATTACAATCACTAGGATTAGATGTTCGTTTATATTCAGAAGATAACCAGGAACTTGAATTGAAGGAAAATATTGAAGAAGGAATTGAATATGATCCTGAAAGAGAAAAGAAAATGTTGTCAGAAGAAGAAGTAATTGCAGATGGAGATTTAGAAGAAGGTTATGGTAGTGAAGAATTAGAAGACGACATGTTGCTAGATGACGAAGCTAACAGTATGGAAGATAGTGATGAACTTTTTGAGGAATTAGGCGATGAAGATGATGAGTTATTATTTGATAATGATTTGGCAAATGATAACTTGGACAATGATGCAGATATTATTGAGTAAAATGAACTAAATCAGGCATATTACTTTTCCGAGTTGCCTAGTAATATACCTAATTTATTTCATTTTAGATGGTGAAAAAGGAGAAAAGCCTATGGAAAATAATTTAGAAAAGCAAGAGGCTATTACTCAAATAAAAAAACTAACAGAGCCAATATTTAAGGAATATGGTGTTGAAAAAGCATATGTTTTTGGTTCCTATGCAAGAGGGGATTACAATCAGGATAGTGATATTGATATTATTATAGTAGCAAAAAATATAAGAAGTTTGCTAATTATTGGAGCCATTTTAGAAGCTTTAAAACAAGTATTGAAAAGAGAAGTCGATTTAATAGAAGAAGAGTGTTTTGAAGAGGATAACATGGAAGAATGGGAACAAGAATTTTATAATAATATAAAGAAAGAAAGAGTGATAATATATGGATAATAGAGATATTACGATATTAAAGCATATGCTAAAATACTGCAATGAAATTGAAAAAACGATACATCGTTTTGGAGACAATATAGAAAAATTTAAAAATGATAATGATTATAAAGACTCACTTTCTATGAAAATATTTCAAATTGGTGAATTAGCTAACCATCTGACAGACTAAAAATAAATAAAACAATAATAACTAAATAAATTTCAAAAAGTTAAGAGACGACTAAATGAAATTGCAAGAGCGGAGGATAGTTCTCTAAAACTGTTTTGAAATTACCCAAAAATAGAAAAATTATGTGGGAGGAAGAAGTTTGGACGAATTAGATATTTTTGATAAATTAAAAATTGGAGTAGCATCTGATGAAAAAATAAGAGAATGGTCAAAAGGAGAAGTCAAAAAACCAGAGACTATCAATTATAGAACATTAAAACCAGAAAAAGATGGTTTATTTTGTGAGAGAATTTTTGGACCTACTAAGGATTGGGAGTGTCACTGTGGTAAATATAAAAGAGTAAGATATAAAGGAATTGTATGTGACCGTTGTGGCGTAGAGGTAACCAAATCAAAAGTTAGACGTGAAAGAATGGGACACATTGAATTAGCAGCACCAGTAGCACACATATGGTATTTTAAAGGAATTCCTAGTAGGATTGCTTTATTATTAGACATTTCACCAAGAAACCTTGAAAAGATAATTTATTTTGCTTCTTATGTAGTTGTTGATAAAGGAACTACTAATTTAGAAAAATGTCAAGTATTAAATGAAAAAGAATATCATGAAGCAGAAGAAAAATACGGAAGAGGTTCTTTTAAAGCTAGAATGGGAGCAGAGGCTTTGAAAGAATTATTGGAACAAGTAGATGTAGACAAATTATCACTAGACATTAGAAAAGAATTAGAAACAGCAAGTGAGCAAAAGAAAGTAAAATTAGTAAAAAGATTGGATACTGTTGAGGCATTTAGGATTTCAGGAAACAAACCAGAATGGATGATTATGCAAGTTGTACCAGTTATTCCACCAGAATTAAGACCAATGGTACAATTAGATGGTGGTAGATTTGCAACTTCAGATTTGAATGACTTGTATAGAAGGGTTATTAATAGAAATAACCGCTTAAAAAGACTATTAGAATTAGGAGCTCCTGAAATTATTGTAAGAAATGAAAAAAGAATGTTACAAGAATCAGTGGATGCCTTAATTGATAATGGAAGAAGAGGAAAACCAGTAACAGGTGCTGGAAATAGACCTTTAAAATCTTTGTCTGATATGTTAAAAGGAAAACAAGGACGTTTCCGTCAAAACTTATTGGGAAAACGTGTTGATTATTCAGGACGTTCTGTTATCGTAGTAGGACCAGAGTTAAAAATCTATCAATGTGGTCTTCCGAAAGAAATGGCAGTTGAATTATTCAAACCATTTGTTATGAGAGAATTAGTAGGAAGAGGAATTGCACAAAATATTAAAAATGCCAAAAGAATGGTAGAAAGATTAAGACCAGAAGTATGGGGAATTTTAGAAGAAGTTATCAAAGACCACCCAGTTATGCTAAACCGTGCACCAACACTACATAGACTTGGTATTCAATCCTTTGAGCCAGTACTAGTAGAAGGAAGGGCCATTAAACTTCACCCATTAGTTTGTGAAGCTTTTAATGCTGACTTCGACGGTGACCAAATGGCAGTTCACTTACCTTTATCACCAGAAGCACAAGCAGAATCAAGATATTTAATGCTTTCTACGAATAACTTGCTAAAACCACAAGATGGTAAACCAGTGGCTGTACCTAGACTAGACATGATTTTAGGGGCTTACTATTTAACCATGGTTTTAGACGGCGAAAAAGGGGAAGGGAAATACTTTAAAGACCCAGAAGAAGCAATTATGGCATTTGAAAATCACGATGTAGGAATACATAGCAAGATTTTTGTAAGAATTGAAAAAGAAATTAAGGGAGAAATCAAAGCCAAAAAGATTGAAACCAGTGTTGGAAGGATTATTTTTAATAAGGAAATTCCACAAGATTTAGGATTTATTGATAGAAAAAAAGACCCATTCCAATATGAAATTGATTTTCCAGTTATGAAGAAATCAATGGGAAGCATTATTGAAAGAGTAATTCGTACACATGGGTTATCAGAATCAGCAGAAGTGATTGACTATATCAAAGCATTAGGATTTAAGTACTCAACTTTAGCAGGAATTACATTTTCAATGGATGATGTGCAAGTACCAGCAGCTAAAAAGAATTTATTAAAAGAGGCTGATACAAAAGTTGAGACAATTAGAAAACAATATGCAAGAGGTTTGATTACAGATGATGAAAGATACAACGCAGTAATTGATGTATGGGAAGATACTACCAAACAAGTAAGTACAAGTATGGAGGAAAACTTTGATGAGTTAAATCCAATTTATATGATGGTTAAATCAGGAGCCCGTGGTAATATGAACCAATTAAGACAAATCGCAGGTATTCGTGGTTTGATGGCAAGTACTACTGGTAAAGCGGTAGAAATACCAATTAAATCTTCTTTTGCAGAAGGATTAGATGCTTTGGAATACTTTATTTCAGCCCATGGAGCTCGTAAGGGACTTTCTGATACAGCTTTAAGAACTGCTGACTCTGGATATTTAACAAGAAGATTGGTTGATGTATCACAAGATATCATTGTTCGAGAAGAAGATTGTGGAACACAGGATGGAATTGTTGTTTATGATATTAAAGATGGTAATCAAATTATTGAAAAAATGCAAGAAAGACTATTAGGAAGATTCCCAATAGAAGATGTTGTTCATCCAGAAACAAAGAAGCTAATTGTAGACAAAGATACTATGATTACAGAAACAATAGCAGAACAAATTGTAGAAGCTGGTATCGAGAAATTGAAGGTACGTTCTGTTTTAGGATGTCGTTCAAAACATGGTGTATGTCAAAAATGTTATGGTATGGGATTGGCAAGACGTGATTTAGTATCCATTGGAGAAGCCATTGGTATTATTGCAGCACAATCCATTGGTGAACCAGGTACACAGCTTACCATGAGAACTATTCACTCTGGTGGTGTTGCAGGTGTTGCTGATATTACACAAGGTCTTCCAAGGGTTGAGGAATTGTTTGAGGCTAGAAAACCAAAGGGATTGGCTATTATTACAGAAATAGATGGTAAAGTAAAAATCAAAGAAACGAAAAAGAAAAAAGAGGTTATTGTGACATCAAATGATAACTCAAAATCTTATACCATACCATTTGGTTCTAAAATGAAAGTAAAAGATGGCGATTTGGTAGAAGCAGGAGAACCATTGATTGAAGGTTCTATTAATCCAAGTGAAATTTTGGAAATCAAAGGACCAGAAGGGGTTTATGAATATTTGATTTCAGAAGTACAAAAAGTATATCGAAATCAAGGTGTTGATATTAATGATAAACATATCGAAGTTATCGGACGACAAATGCTTAAAAAAGTCAGAGTAGAAGATAATGCTGATACTGATATGTTCCCAGGTTCATTGATTGATATGTATGAATTTGAAGATAAAAATAAAGAAGTTGTAGCAGATGGAAAACGTCCTGCAACAGGTAAGAGAGTATTACTTGGTATTACGAAAGCTTCTCTTGCAACTGATAGCTTCTTATCGGCAGCTTCTTTCCAAGAGACAACAAGGGTTCTTACAGAAGCCGCTGTGAAAGGTAAGACAGATGATTTGGTTGGCTTAAAAGAGAATGTTATTATTGGTAAGTTGATTCCAGCAGGTACTGGAATGCAAAAATACCAAAATATTCATATTAATACAGAAAATGAATCAGAAGAGATACAAGAAGATGTTGTGGAACAAGAAACAGAGTAACTTAGTAATTGGTTAGATGAATGTTTCTTCGAATTCAGAGTTATCGGATAGAATGTGATAAATTTTGAAGATGAAATCGTAAAGATACCTAAATAAGGAATTGCGATTTCATTTTTTGGTTTTCGTAGTAGTAACTAAATAGTTACAAAAAAGCTAAGTTAAAGTCCTATTTTGCTTGACAAATAGGGCATTTGCTAGTAAAATAAAGTAGTATTAGAATGTTCATAAATAAAGGAGAAATTTATGCAAAATAATAACAGAAAAGTCTTAGAAACTTTAGTATCTAGAACAAAGATATATTTGGCTATTATCTTTGTCTTATTACTAGTAATATGTATTCAAAGTATTTACATGATATTGCCATCTATTTGTATTTTTGTGGCAATTGTAATATATAGTTATTATACAAACAA
>CAOKEO010000045.1 GCA_948467495.1 uncultured Clostridium sp. | reverse complement strand
AAATTTGAGTTTTCAATATGTACTCATTTTATAGTGTGTATGTAAATAGAATATTAAATAATTTAAAACCTACTTTAATGAATAAAAATAATATGGTTATTTCAAGCGAGGATGTCCAGAAAATCAAGATTTATACAGAAGATGTAAAAGATATTACTAAAACTGTAAGAAGTGTAAATGACTTAAATATGGCAATTAAAGATTTTGAACACTCTAGCTTTGAAATAGAAAAAGAAAATCGTTCACTTAAATATGAAATAGAACTAAAAGATAATGAAATTGGCAGTCTAAAAGAAGAACTATCTACTAAAGACAAGATTATAGGCAGATTACAAACTGAAAAGGAAAAACTAAAACAAGAATTACAGAAATTAAAAGGCTTTTGGCATAATATTATGAGCCATTTTCACAAAAGAATTTGCTATGACAAAGATAATAATTATAAAATTGTTAGTGATGACTTATATAAAAATGGCATATTTGACAACAATGATAATGAAATTGCAAATAATATTGCTAGAAAAGTAACTATACCAGATGAAAACAAGCAAAATAAGAATAAAAAGAAAAATAATGATACCAGATTTTAAAGGAGGAAAAAGTTATGGATAATGAATTACCAAAAACAAAAATTGATGAGAAAACAGGCATTGAATATCATTTAGAGGGAGATTATTATATACCAAACCTAGAAATGCCTAAACAAGAAAAAATCACTTTAAATAAATATGGAAGAATGAGATTAAAATATTTGAAAGAACACAAGAAAGCTAATTATACTATAATGCTTATGGACGGAACATTAAATACACACTTAAAAGAAATACAAAAAACAGCAGACAATAGATTACAACAGATTATTAGTGAGTTAAAAGAGAAAAGCGATTTGACAGAAGATATGAAAAATACTGATATGCTTTATTGGGTGGGTACTATGAACTCTATTAAGGTTCAAGTTGAGGAAATTGTTTTTAGTGAATTGATTTATGGATAAGAATAATTTTAAAAAAAATAAAACAAATATTCGCAATAGTATTGAAAAAATAAAAAATGTATGATATAAGATAATAAGTGAAAGGAATAGATTAAATAATGAGTAATCAAAATATTTTAAATTTTATAAATAAAATAAAAAAACAATATTCAGTAGAGGAAATATTCAGTATTTTAATAAATTGCTTTTTAATATCTAAAATTAGAACAGAAGAATTTAATGGAGATGATATATTAAAGAATGTTTATCCATATATTTTTAAAGAAATCGAATATGATTATGATAGTGAAGAAGCAATAGCTCTAATAAATTATTTTTCCAGTACAAACGAAAATGACATTGTTGGTTATTTATACGAAAATATGATGTCATCAGAGGATAAAAAGAATTGTGGTAGTTTTTATACTCGTTCTAATGATATTATCGATTATATGATTAATAATGTAAAAATAGATGAAGACACACATATACTTGAGCCTTCTTGTGGTTCTGGCTTGTTTTTAATAGAAATTATTAAAAAGATTAAAAACAATAGTAAAGAATTAAATAAGGCATTACTACTAAAAAAAATTTTTAGGAATATTGAAGCAAATGACATTGATAATATGGCTTGTAAAATTACAGAAGCAAATATTCTTTGTAGCTTGATAGAGGACATTAAAGATGTATATATTCAAGACAATGGATTCAAACTTCCAAAATTAAAAATATATAATTATGATTTTTGTTATAAGAATATTAATAATAAGTATGATGTAATTATAGGTAATCCCCCATTTGTTACTTTATATGGGAGAAGAAGTAGAAATATGACTGAGGAGAAAAGAGCATATTTTAATACATTTAAGTTTGTAGTTGACAAAAAGAAAAACAATAAATTTAATTTATCAATGTTTTTTATAGAAAACTCTTTGGACTTGTTGAAAAAAAATGGGAAATTATCTTTTATATTAGATATTTCATTTTTTGAAGATGCCTATATGGATATGAGAAAATATTTATTAGATAATTATACTATTGAAGAATTAACAACAAATATAAATGAATTTGAAAACGTTGCAAGTAATCAAATCATATTAACAATACTTAATAAAAAATCAGATGTTGAAGATAATGTGAAATATTTTGATTATTCTACAAAAAAAACAAAATTGTTTAGTCAAAGTATTTGGAATAAAAGAGATAAAAAGTATAATTTTTTATTGCCATTAGATGGAGTAAAAAAAGAAATTATAAATATAATGGAAAAAAACCAAAAACTTGATGATTACTTTCCAGGAAAATCATTAAGAACTTGTTGTGCATTAACAGGTAGAACAGATGATTTTATTGTTGAAAAGGACAAAAAAACAGATAATGAAATATTTCCTTATTTAGAGGGTTCTAAAGGGATAGCATATAAATTTGCAAAACCTAGTCCATTTAGATATATTGAATATGATTATGATTTGCAACTTAAAATTTCTGATGAATTTAAAGTTGAATTAGAAGCTTTAGGAATAAAAAATAAAAAGAGAGTAACTTTAGGAGATAAAGAATGCTATAAATCTCCCAAGATATTTATAAGACAAAGTGCAAGTGAAATAATAGCTACATATACAGAAGAAAAATATGCTGCAAATAATAGCATATATATTTTAAGTTTAAAAAATAGTAACAAAGAATCAACAGATAAACTTAAATATACAAATGGAATATTAAATAGTAAGTTAATATCATATTTTGCTTCATCAACTAATGTTATTAGAGGTGGAAATGGGAAAACTCCACAAATAAAGATTTCAGATTTAAAGAGAATACCAATAGCATTAGCTAATAATGAAGATTTTAATAAGATTATAGATTTAACAGATAAATTACAGGAACGATTTAATGAAAATGAATATAGAGAATTGAATAAATTAGTATATAAAATATATGGAATTTCAGAAGAACAAGAAGAATATATTGAAAAAGCAATGAGTTAAATCATTGCTTTTTCATAAGTTGAATTTCTTTGATTTTATCAAATATAGAATCTAGTTCTTCATTTTTCTTTGTTGCTTTTTTTATAATTCTATTGTTTGATTCTTTATATTTTTGCAAAAATAAATCAAGAAATTCTTCCTTAGTTCTATACTCTTCTGGTTCATGAATATTAACTTGAAATTGTGGTTTTGGATTTATTCTTACACTATGATGAATGTCTTTTAAGAAAACAACTTTGACATATTCATTATTATCAAATTGTATAAATTTTGTTTTATTATCATCAGTTGATACATATTCAAAAAATACAAACATTAGATAAAAATGACCATCTAGCATAAATTTAATTACCTTTGTTGGTGTGCCTAAATCTGGATTGCTATCATTGTAACTAAACTTACTAGCTTTTATATCTCCCCATATTACATCGTCAAAATGGAAATCATCATTATCGTATTTGTAATAAAATCTAAAATCAAAAGGATTTTTTGTTTTCCCTTTTGGAGCAGAATCTGCGTTATAAATTCTAGGATGATCATTATCAGCAAGTAATTTTACAAAATAATCTTCTAAATAATCACTAATTTCAGCACCACTTCTTGAACGTGAACTAATAGGTAATATGTAATTATGAATTGATAATATTTGCTCAAAAATGTTCTTTATATCATTTTTCATCACTTCTTCGAAATCCTTTATATCCATAGTGTTCCTCCTTTCGCTAAAAGTACAAATATATAATACCATTTTTTTAGTGTTATTTAAATAGATAACATTAAAATTATAATAAAATGATGAAACTATATGAGTTAAATAATCTGGGGAAAAAATAGAAAGAAAATAAAAAAAATATAGAAAAACAAAAGCACTAAGTATATAATTTGTTTAGCGAAAACAATAAAAATACGAGGTGCTTTTGTTATGAATATGTTATCAGATGAAAAGATTAATTTCAAGAGTTTAGAGGAAAATACTTTTAAAGAAATGATGAAATTAGGAAGAAAAATAATAAAGGAGATAAAAATTTGAAAGAAAAAATAGCTGAATTTTATTTAAAAAGAGAAAAACTACAATTAAATTTTGAAAAGTTTTCTGAAATTGGGCAGATATATTACCCACTTAAAACTAGTGGTATTTGATAATATTTATGTGATAGTGTTTCATTTATTTTATAACTATTAAAATCTTGCATAATCTTTCCTTTCTTTCGCCGACAATCGATTTTGTGGCGAAAGATTAGAACAGGTAATAAACTCTGTTCAGTTTGAATTTTTGAATATGCAAAATTAGATTTTAAGTATTTATCTGTTTCCATCTAAGCTAGTTTTATCGAAGTCAAAGTAATAAGTTGAACCATTACTAACTAATATATTTGTACCATCTTCATCAGTTCTATATATCGTAGAATTTATAACATTTAGATTATTTAATGTTTCGTTTGAAGGATGATTATGGTTATTATTTCTACCAACAGAAATAATAGAATATTCTGGTTTAACTGCTTCAAGAAATGCTTGACTTGTAGCATCACTTGAACCATGATGAGATACTTTTAAAACATCAATTTCATTCCATATAACTTTTTCTTCAACTTCTTTTTCAGCATCTCCCATAAATAAACAACTAGTTTCTCCATAATCTAATTGAATTACAATAGAAGAATTATTATCTGATACTTTTGAAGTATCTCCAGAATTTAATATTGTACATTTAGAATTTCCTAAATAAAAATAATCTAATTCAGTTGGATGTATAACGATTTTATCTTCTATTGCATCGTATAATTCATTCATTTCTTTATTTGTTTTTGTTGTTACAGGCATATAAATGCATCCAATGTCAAAAGCAAGTATGACTTTGTCTAAACCTGCTATATGATCTGTATCTGGATGAGTAGCAACAACATAGTCTAATTTTGAAATATCTAATTTCTGTAAATATTTAATTATTAAAGAACTGTCAGCTTCATTTCCTCCATCTATTAGCATAGTGTGACCATTATTTACAACTAAAGTGCAATCTGCTTGTCCTACATCAAAATAATAAACTCTTAATATATTTTCATTTATATCTATTAATGGTTTGTTTTGGAAATATGACAATAATCCTAAAAAAGTACATAATAAGATAATTATCATAAATCCAATTATTTTGTTAAAAATATTTTTCTTCTCTATTTAATTGCTCCTACCAATATTTGACATTATTATATACTAAATTCATTTATACTTCAATTATTTTTTCAAAACATATTTACCATCTTGACAGGTTAAAATAGCCCCTTCATATAAAGCATTAAAAACTTGTTGCTTGAAATCGGAAGAATCAAATTCCAAACCTGTTGCTTGATTTTGTAACATTACATAATCATCTCCTATTTCTGTAACTAAATAATCTATCCCTTCAGTTTTATATTCAGCAAGTAATTTTTGACGTTCATACTCAATTTTATTGTCTTCCTCAATTGATTTTTTTGTTAGTTCTTCATCAATTACAAACTTTCCATATTTCTGTCTCAATATTGTGCCTTTAGTTGTATCGGCTTGGTAATTCATCTAAAGAAAAATTTTTTCCAGCACCAGTTCCATTTTGAGCCACAACATACATTTTTCCATCTTTATTAACATCAGATGTAACACAATAAGTTAAATTTTCAATAGATATATTGCTTTTTACTTAAAATTTTTCTAACAAAACTTGAAAAAGTTTAATTAGATTTATATATTTTTATAATTTATTATGTTACAATACAAAGCAAGAAAGAATTAAGGAAATCAGGGAATTGAGTACAAAAATAGTAAAGATAAATATGGCAAAGGGAAACAAACATAAAAAAGACAGAAAATAAAAAGGTAACAATTTAGAGGTTTTATTTTTTGCAATAAAAGTTTGTAATTGAAATGTATCATTTCTGAATGGTTACATAAAAAGTGCTAATCCTGAAGATAAAGATAATACAAGGAGAAGAGAATGAAAAAGATTTTAGTAGCAACGAGCAATCCTGGAAAATTGAGAGAAATTCAAGAAATTTTGAAAGACTATAAATTAGTGACCTTAGAAGATATCAATTGTAAAATAGAAGTTAAAGAAGACCAAGACACCTTTGAAGGAAATGCTAAAAAGAAAGCAAGAGAAATAGGAGATGTAACAAATATGCCATGTATAGCTGATGATAGTGGACTATGTATAAAAGCGTTTAATAATTGGCCAGGTGTACACACAGCGAGATTTTTAGGAGAAGAATCTACACCAACACAAAGAAATAAAGTGATATTGGAAAAAATGAAGCATCTAAAACAAGAAGAGAGAAAGGCCAAAGTAGTGTGTGTTGTAGTTTATTATGAAAATGGTGAGTTTATCATAGCAAAAGGAAATACGAAAGGAAAAATAGCACAACAACCAAGAGGGGAAAATGGATTTGGATTTGACTCGATTTTTGAATTAGATAATGGAAAAACTTATGCTGAATTATCGCAAGAAGAAAAAAATAAGGTGAGTCACAGAAAAAGAGCTTTAGAAAATTTGCAAAAACAATTGACAAACAAGTAGAATTATGATAAAATCACAAATTGTAATCCGCTTAGTCAAGGTACCTAAATATTAACTAAAAGTTAATTACCTGAAAATTAAGGATTAGCGAGTATACAAATAAGGGAGGTGCATTTTAAATGTACGCAATCATTGAAAGCTGTGGAAAACAATACAAAGTAGCAGAAGGAGATGTTGTATTTTTTGAAAAATTAGATGCAGAAGAAGGGAAAAAGATTACTTTTGAAAATGTAGTTTTTGTATCGGATGAGGGAAAAGTACAAATCGGAAATCCTTATGTAAAAGGTGTAAAAGTAGAAGGAAAAGTAGTTTCTCATGGTAAAGCAAAAAAAATTATTGTTTTCAAAATGAAACCAAAAAAGAACTATAGAAGAAAACAAGGACATAGACAACCATACACAAAAGTAGAAATTACATCCATAAAAACAGCTGCTAAAAAAACAGAGACAAAAAAAGTAGAAGCTTAAAATTAAGTTTTAGAAATAAAATGAAACGAATATAAAAAGAAAACTGAAGGGAGTGAGAAAGCATGGCTCATAAAAAAGGTCAAGGTAGTAGCCATAATGGTAGAGAGAGTGAATCTAAGCGTCTTGGTGTCAAAAGAGCAGATGGGCAATTTGTTTTAGCAGGAAATATTTTAGTAAGACAAAGAGGCACTAAAATGCATCCAGGTATAAATGTAGGAAAAGGTAGTGATGATACACTATATGCATTAGTAGATGGAACAGTAAAATTTGAAAGAAAAGGTAGAGATAAAAAACAAGTAAGTGTTTATCCAGCCAATTAATTTAATCAGAAAAGAAAATTGCCGTGAGGTAATGATTCAGAAGTAATACATTTTAATTAGGAAGTTTCTATATTTTTTATGATGTAATAATTCGGGGGAACCAGCAAAATTACAGTTTGTTATAAGATTACAGACTGTTCGCATCTGGGAGTTACGAATAAAAAATATAGAAACTTTTATTGCTCAAAAACAAGACATCTGAAGATATGCCAAGAGGCATTTTTTTATTTCGACTATTTACAAATGTAAGAACATATAGTATAATTTTATGAAATGAAATTAAAAAATGTAAAAAGAAAGGGGATTATGAAATGGCAAAAATAGTAGAAGATATTTCAAGAACATTTAATGAATATTTATTATTACCAAATTTAACAGATGAAAGATGCATACCAACAAATGTGTCTTTAAGAACACCTCTTGTCAAATACAAAAAAGGGGAAGAGTCAAAATATTATGCTAATGTACCAATGGTTTCAGCTATTATGCAATCGGTATCAGGAGAAGAAATGGGAATTGCGTTGGCAAGAGAAGGAGGAGTTGCTTTTATTTATGGATCACAATCCATTGAATCACAAGCAAGAATGGTAAGACATGTTAAAAAACATAAAGCAGGATTTGTTATTAGTGATTCTAATGTAAAAGAAGGAACCTCTTTAAAAGAAGTTATTCATTTAGTAGAAGAAACAGGACATTCTACTGTAATCATTACAGATGATGGAACAGCAAGAGGAAAATTTATAGGGTTGGTAACAGATAAAGATTATAGAGTTTCAAGAGATAATCTAGAAGAGCCAATTGATAACTTTATGACACCAAAAGATAAAGTGGTATGGGCTCATGCAGGGATTAGTTTATCAGAAGCCAATGATTTAATTTGGGAGAACAAAATTGCATGTTTGCCGATTTTAGATAATGAAGAAAGATTGAAATATTTAGTATTTAGAAGAGATTATGAGGAAAGAAAAAATAATCCTAATTCCTTATTAGATGAGAATAAAAGATATATTGTAGGAGCAGGAATTAATACCAGAGATTACGCAGAAAGAATACCAGCTTTAGTAGAAGCTGGAGTAGATATGATTTGTATGGATTCTTCGGATGGCTATTCTGTTTGGCAAAAAAATACCATAGATTTTGTAAGAGAAAAATATGGAGAGGATGTCAAAATCGGAGCTGGCAATGTAGTGGATAGAGATGGCTTTATGTATCTAGCAAAAGCAGGAGCCGATTTTATTAAAATTGGTGTAGGAGGAGGTTCCATTTGTATCACTCGTGAGACAAAAGGAATTGGACGTGGAAATGCCTCTGCCTTAATTGATGTAGCAGCAGCACGTGATGAATATTTTGAAGAAACAGGAATCTATATACCAATCTGTATTGATGGAGGAATTGTACATGATTATCATATCACAATTGCTTTGGCTTTAGGTGCAGACTTTGTTATGATGGGAAGATATTTTGCTAGATTTGATGAAAGTCCAACAAGAGTGATTAAAAAAGGAAATGCTTTTGTAAAAGAATACTGGGGAGAAGGTTCTAATCGAGCAAGAAATTGGCAAAGATACTTAGAAGATCCAACTAAAAATAAATTATCATTTGAAGAAGGTGTTGATTCTTATATTCCATATGCTGGTAGATTAAAAGATAATTTGGCGATTACTGTTGCTAAGATAAAATCTACGATGTGTAACTGTGGATGTATTTCTATCCCAGAATTTCACGAAAAAGCAAGATTAACATTAGTTTCTGATATTAGTATCACAGAAGGTGGTGCACATGATGTTATCTTGAAGGAAATCGATAATCAGTTTAAATAGAAAAATGAGACAAAGGAATAGTTTTCTTTTGTCTCATTTCTATAAGATAAGTTATAAAATAGGCAACAGTAGTTAAAATAGGAATTCAGACGGATAACTTGATTATAGAAACAATTAATGATAAAATTTAAGCATAAAAAAACAAAAGGGGGATAAAATGCAAGAAGAAGTAGACATCTTATTAACCACTTATAATACAGAAATAGAATACCTAAAACAGCAGATAGAAAGTATATTAAATCAAACCTATCAAAATTTTAGACTATTGATTAGTGATGATGATTCTACCAAAAAAGAAGTAAAAACGATTTTGGAAGAATATCAAAAACAAGATAAACGAATGATAGTATATAGCCAAGAAAGAAATCTAGGCTATAACCAAAATTTTGAATTCTTACTAAAGCAGGCAAATGCCAAATATATTATGTTTGCTGACCATGATGATGTGTGGTATCCACAAAAAATAGAAAAAAGCTTACAAAAAATAAAAGAAGAAGACGTAGATTTAGTTTATTGTAATGCTCATCAGATTAATGAAAAAGGAGAAATCATACAGCAAAATTATTTCCGATATAAAAATGTTCCACTTATTCATGGAAAAGACAAATTAGCTATTTCAAGATGTGTTGGTATTGGTTGTTCCCAAATCCTAACAGATGATGTGAAAAATAAAATGATACCATTTAAAAAAGAAGTCATAGCACATGATTGGTTAGCATCCTTTCTTGCCAATGAAGGAAAAGGAATTGCCTATATTGAACAACCATTATTTGGCTATCGTCTTCATACCGATAATGTTTTTGGGGGAAGAAGCTTAGCACAAAATTTGAGCCAATGGAAAAAAGAAAATGGGACAAGCTATGAGTCTTATTTGCAATATAGAAAAGAGAAAGTAATTGATAAAGCTTATTTAGAGGGAGCAAATATGTGCTTAACCTATGTAACAAAGGAAGAAAATAAGGCATTTTTAGAAAAACTAATAAAATATTATACAAGTTTGGAAAAGTCAAAATATATCAATGTCCATATTTTTCAATATTTTAAATTTTTGGCTGGCAAGAATTTGGCTAAAAAGATGATAAAAGAGTGGATGATTTTTCATTTGCCAGTTTTGGGATATTTAATATTTAAGATATAATACTAATTGATTTAATATAGCCAAAACAATTGACAAAAAGGCAATTTGAGGATAGAATAAACAAGAACAAAAACTTGTTGAAAAATGTAGGTGAAGATATGAAGGAGCAAATTGATGTTTTACTTGCCACATACAATGGAGAAAAGTATTTAAAAGAGCAAATTGATAGTATTTTGAACCAAACGTATCAAAATATACGATTAATTATATCAGATGATGGCTCAAATGATAAGACAAGAGAAATTTTAAAACAATATGAACAAAAAGAGGAAAGAGTAATTGTATATGAACAAAACGAAAATTTAGGTTGTATTAAAAATTTTGAGTTTTTATTACAAAAAGTAGAAAATGACATTTATATGTTATCTGACCAAGATGATGTGTGGATGCCAGAAAAAATAGAAAAAACATATGAACATCTCAAGAAAGAAAAAGCAGATTTAGTATTTACGGATTTAGAAGTAGTAGACAATGAATTACAAATGATATACCCTTCTTTTAATGATTTTATGAAATTAAGTAGAAAAATAGAAAAGTATAGAAATACCGATAAAATAAATTATCTGTATAACTGTGTAACAGGTTGTACCATTTTATCAAGAAAAAAATGGATCGAAAAAATTTTACCATTACCAACCAATTCCAAATATGTTTTACATGACCATTGGATTGGTTTAGTGATTAGTTTAGAAGGAAAACTAGCCTATTTACCAGAAAAATACATTCAATATAGACAACATGAAGATAATGAAGTAGGAACGGAAAAAATTTCCCATCAATTTACACAATTAGACCAGGTAAGACAATGGTTTATCCAAGTAAAATTAGGCGTTTTTGGGGCTTATGTAGAACAGAAAGAGAGATTTCCAGAAGATTTACAGCAATTGAATCAAAAAGCCTACGACTATTTTAGTATGTTAAAAAACAAAAAACATTTTAATGGGAAAGGTTGGGGGATTTTTCATCGATTGTATCAAACAGAAACCTTTTTATATTATATCGAAAATTTTATCATTATGAATTTGCCATGGATGGGAAAAGGCTTATTTCAGGTAAGATATTGGATACTCAAACTGATGAAAAGGCGATAAAGGAGGAGAATAATGGAATTTATAAAAACAATGATAAAAAATAAAAAGTTAATATGGGGCATTGGAAAGAATGATTTTAAAAATCGTTTTGCCAATACAAGTTTAGGTTCTATCTGGGGATTTATGCAACCATTTGTATTTATGATTACCTATGTTATTGTTTTCCAATACATATTAAAAGTAGGAAGTTCAGGACAATATCCTTATGTTTCTTGGTTTTTACCAGCTATGTCTATGTGGATGACAATCAATGATTCCATTATCAGTGCCAGTAATTCTATTAGGGGTTATAGTTATCTAGTAAAAAAAGTAGTATTTCCCGTTGATATTATTCCCATGATATCCATTATGTCATCAGCCTTTGTATCACTCTTTTTATTTGTGATATCGATTATCGTTAGTTCTTGTTTTGGTTATATACCAAACTTTTTGGTATTATTGTATGCCATTTTTGCTGCTTACTGCTTTATTATTGCCGTTACGAGATTTACTTCTGCTGTTACAACCGTGATACCAGATTTTTCTCAATTATTAAATATTATGATGCAAATTTTCTTTTGGTTTACCCCGATTGTATGGAATTTGGGAATGGTAGCCGATTATCCCATGATACAAAGATTATTACAATGTATTCCTTTTACGTATTTAGTGGGTTGTGTAAGACAAGCGTTCATAGGAGAGGCAATCATTACAAAAGGATATGGAATGTATAGCCTTATATTTTGGGTAATAACGTTCCTATTATTTGTATGGGGAAATCATATTTTTAAGAAAACCAAAAAGGATTTTGCCGATGTTTTATAGAGCAAATCTAAGAAAAGTTATGCCTTGAGAAAGGAATGAGAGATGAAAAATGGAAAACAAGGAAGAAAACGTAATTGAAATTAAAGATTTATGCAAAAAATATAAAATGTATCCTAGAAAAAAAGACCGTTTACTAGAAATGATATTACCAAACTATGAAAAACATGATACTTTTACAGCTATGGAAGGGTTTAATCTAGAACTGAAAAAAGGAGAGGTACTAGGTATCTTAGGTAAAAATGGTGCGGGAAAATCCACTCTTTTGAAAATGATAACAGGGGTCGTAAATCCAACATCAGGTTCAATTCAAATAAAGGGAAAAATTAGTTCTTTATTAGAATTAGGAACTGCCTTTAATCCAGAATTAACAGGCTATGAAAATATTTATCAACATGGGCAAATTATGGGATTAACCGCTGAACAAGTAAAAGCTAAAGAACAAGAGATTATCGATTTTGCCGATATTGGAGAACATTTGAGTCAACCAGTAAAAACCTATTCTTCTGGGATGTTTGCTCGTTTAGCATTTGCCTGTGCTATCAATGTGGATCCTGATATTTTAATTGTAGATGAAGTTTTATCGGTAGGAGATATGGCGTTTCAATTAAAATGTTTTAAGAAATTTGAACAGTTTAAAGAAAAAGGAAA
The DNA here is from genome assembly GCA_948467495.1 of uncultured Clostridium sp. GTDB lineage: Bacteria > Bacillota > Clostridia > TANB77 > CAG-508 > CAG-269. The sequence continues at coordinate 1,723 of CAOKEO010000045.1, read as the reverse complement.
AACCATTTTATTTGTAACCCATAATGTGGCAGATGTGATTCGAAATTGTAATCGTGCCATTATTATTTCGGCAGGTAATAAGATATTTGATGGTGATGTAAAAACAGGTGTGGATCAATATAAAAAAATCATTGTTGGTGTGGAAGATGAGCCAATTCAAAAAGATAATATCACATTATTAGAAGAAGAAAAAACAATTGTGCCTCAAAAGGATGGCGAAGTATGGAAAGACCATTTTATGGAAAATCGAGATATGTTGACTTATGGAAGTGGAAAAGCTGAAATTATCGACTATGGTATTTTTGATACAAAAGGAGATTATCAAACTACTATCAACAATCAAGATGAATACATTGTGAAAATAAAAGTGAAATTTAATGAGTTGATTGATGAGCCTATTTTTGCTTTGGCAGTGAAAGATTTTAAAGGATTAGAATTAGGTGGCTGTAATACAAAAGCTTATAAAGTAATAACAGGAACCTACCAAAAAGGAGATATAGTGACAGTAGAATTTAAGCAAGCATTTCCCCTAGCACCAGAGAAATATACCCTTTCTTTTGGTTGTACACAGTTTAATGACAAAGGGGAATTAGAGGCATTTGACCGAAAATACGATGCTCTTTTTATCGAAATCATTGGTTATCGAGATTGCTTAGGAATTATTGATTTAAAGAGTGAAATAAACGTAATTAGGAGTAGTGATTCATGAAAGTAAATTTTGATTTTTATACAGGAGAAGACATTTATTGTGATGGAGATGTTGAAAAAGATGTCATACAATATTTAAAAGAACAAGGAGAAGAAAATTATCAAGAAATCTTTGAAAAAGATATGAGATGGCCTGTTTTTTACCACATTACCCCCATCCGAAAGAATATTGTCAATTGGTATCCTTTCCAAGAAAATAGTGAAGTATTAGAAATAGGAGCTGGCATGGGAGCCATTACTGGTATTTTGTGTGACAAAGCAAAACACGTTACATCAGTTGAGTTGTCAAAACAAAGAGCCTCTGCCATAGGTGCTCTTTTACGCTTTCGATATTGTTGCTGATCACTTCATAAGAGACAAACGGACGCACGCCGTCATGGATCAAAACAATCGAATCCTGCGGATTTTCCCGTTCCGCCGCCTTTAAGGCATGGTAAATCGAATCCTGCGCCGTTTCTCCGCCGGGCAGCACCTGCGCCACTTTTTGCAGACGGTATTCTTCAATCAGCATATTCATATACGGAATATACCGTTCCAAAACAGAAAGATAGATTTTATCGATTTTATCGTGGTACTGGAACAACTGCAGCGTATAAACGATAATCGGTTTTCCGTTGATTTCCAGAAACTGCTTCGGGATCCCCGAACCCATGCGCACGCCGCTTCCCCCGGCAAACACTACCGCTATGTTCATGCTTCTTCCTCCTTCACCGCCTTTTTATGCTTCACATCCCGCCAGTAGCCTTCCGGCAGAAAATCCAGTGTCCTTCTGTGTTCGTTTTCTCTTCGGACGCGGTCTAAATCCGCCTGAATATCCTCCGGTATCTTTCCCAGCACAATCCAGTCGATTACCCGGTCAGACGCGCCGCTGTCGATATAATCAAAATGATGCTCCACATACCGTTCTACTTTTTCGTATTCAAAATCTTTCTTTCGAAACGCCTCTAAGAGCTCCTCAAACGTATAACAGACCTTTCCCGGCGCCGCTTCTTCATAATCCCGGTGAAATCCTCTA
>CAOKEO010000044.1 GCA_948467495.1 uncultured Clostridium sp. | reverse complement strand
ACGTACGGTGGTGTGAGAGGGGAAAAGCACATTAAGTGTTATCCTCTACTCGATTGTAATTATAATTCAATTTTAGGCTGATACTTCTCAAGCCACATATTAACTTGACAAAGATAAGCCATTAATTGTGGACCTGTCATTAACTGACCAAACCAAGGGCGAGTAAAAGCCTTGCCATCTATATTCAAAATATTCAAAATAAATTCACGATTCAACAGGTTATTAATCGGAGCATTTTTATCTTTCATAATAGTTGTCAACATAGACTTGACCTTAGCTAAATAAGTAGGATTATGAGTTTTTGGATAAGGAGATTTTTTCCTATCCACAATTTCACTTGGTAGAAAATCTCGTGCGATATAGCGAAGTAATCCTTTTTCTCTACCATTCAAGGCCTTCACTTCCCAAGGAATGTTCCATACATATTCGGCTAATCGATAATCGCAAAAAGGAACACGAATTTCAAAACCATTGTACATAGCCATTCTATCACTTCGGTCTAACAAGGTTTGCATAAACCAATTTAAAGTCAAATGTGAAATTTTTCTTTTTTCAGCTGTTTCTTTGGAATCAGAATCTAAAATTTCTACTTCTGCTAAACTTTCTTGATAGCGAAAATCAACGTATTCTTTTAAATTGATTTTTTTACTGATTTCAGGATGTAATAAATCTTGTCTTTCGGCAAGAGCGATGGACCAAGGAAAAGTATTGCTGGTTAAAGCATCTTCACGGAAAAACCAAGGATAGCCACCAAAAATTTCATCGGCACATTCGCCAGTTAAAGAAACCGTCATTTCATCTTTTACATTTTTGCAAAATAATAGTAGGGAAGAATCAATATCTGCCATACCTGGCATATCTCTAGCTATCATAGCATCTTCTAAATGAGAGGCAAGTTCTGGTGTATCAATTACAATGTTATGATGGTTGGTGTGTAAATTTTTGTTCATTAAATCAATATAATAGTTATCAGAATTTGGCTGAAAATCACTTTTAATAAAATTTTTGTCATTATCTACGTAATCAATCGAATAGGTATCTAAAGGCGGTAATCCTTCTTTTTCACAATAATCAGCAGCAAATTTGGTGATAATACTAGAATCTAACCCACCAGAAAGAAAGGTGCATAAAGGAACGTCAGAAACCAATTGTCTAGTAATGGAATCATTTAATAAAAATTTTACTTTTTCACAAGTTTGGGCAAAAGTATCAGTATGTTCTTTTGATTTCAATTTCCAGTATCTTTCTAGGTGCAAACCAGAAGCATTAAAAATTGCAAAATGGGCAGGTTTGATTTCAAAAATATTTTTAAAAACAGTAGTTCCTGGCGTATGGGCAGGACCAATACCAAACATTTCAGAAATGCCCTGTTTATCTAGTTCTCTATTAACACCAGGATATTGAAAAATGGCTTTTAGTTCAGATGCAAAAATTAGAGTATTATCTTTTATGGTATAAAATAAAGGTTTTACACCAAAATGGTCACGAGCCAAAAATAATTCTTGTTTTTTTGCATTCCAAATGGCAAAAGCAAAAATACCATTTAAATGATGAACCACATCATTACCATAATGAATATAGCTTTTTAATAAAATTTCAGTATCACAATGACCTTGAAAAGTAAATCCATTTTTCTCTAATGTTTTTCTAAGTTCCTTTGTATTATAGATTTGACCATTATAGCAAATAACAAAATCACCATATGAAGATGTTTCAATCATTGGTTGTTTGCCACCTTTTGGATCAATCACAATTAATCTTTTGTGTCCCATAGCAATATGGTCTTCTATGTAATAACCATTTTCATCAGGACCTCTTTTCGTAAGTACTTGATTCATCTTTTCTATGACATTTCTATCTTGTGTAACTTTTTCTTTTTGATTGGAAAATCCAACAAATCCACACATAATAACCTCCACTTATTTTTTAGTTTATTTTTCTAACAAAAATTTTATTTTTCTTGATGACAAATCGGGGGGGCGGCTTCATACAGTATGTAATTTCATAACACACGTTATCATAAAAATAAGAATTTTGTTAAAATAAAAATCATAATTACTTATATTGTATGCAAAAAACACAATAAAATTTATTGATTTTCCCAAAAAGTTGTAGTAGACTAATTTGGGAGGAAAAAAATGAAAATAAAAAATATAATCAAACATTTCAAACTAATTACACACCATAAATGGATTGTTTTCAAATTATGTTGTAAAATAGGAGAGCCATGGAGAGGGCTCATGCACGATTTATCCAAATATTCACCAACTGAATTTTGGGAAAGTGTAAATTATTATGTAGGCAATCATTCTCCTATTAGAGAAGCAAAAAGAGACAAAGGGTATTCAGAAGCATGGTTACATCATAAAGGAAGAAATAGGCATCATGTACAATATTGGACAGACTATAATGCGCCAGAAGTAAATCCTATTATCCCTTATCCGTACGCAGTAGAAATGATTTGTGATAAAATAGCAGCTGGTATGGTGTATGAAGGTAAGAACTGGACAAAAGAATTTGAATTGTCTTATTGGGAGGAGAAGGAGAAAAATCAATTAGAAATGAACCCTAAGATTAGAGATTTCACAACGGCTGTTTTGACAGAAGTGGCGGAACAGGGGATTGCTCAAACTTTGACAAAGGCAAATATGAAGCAGTTATATCAAAAATATGTGAACACTTAATTTTATCAGTAAATATCATTTTTTCATACAATGATGAAAAACAACTATTGACAAAATAGAAATTTACTTGTATAATTTTATAGTCACTAAAAATAATGAAAAAATTGAAACAGATATATACCTATATCTAAAAGCAAGGAGGGAATTAAAATGGCACAACCAAAAAGAAGATGGTCAAAAGCAAGAACACATAAAAAAAGGTCAACATGGAAAAAAGAAAAGCCAACACTTTCAAGCTGCTCGCATTGCCATGAACCGGTAATGCCACATAGAGTTTGTAAAAATTGTGGATATTATGATGGAAAAGAGGCCGTCGCTAAAAAAGAAACGGAAAATGTATAATAAAACAAAAATGAGCTTATATCAAAATATAAGCTTTATTTTTGTTTTGCGAAACTAACTATGACTATTCATAGATTTTATTTTGGGGCGATAAAAAATATAGAAGCTTTCTAATTGAAATATATCACCTCTAAATCGTTACTGCGAAAGATTAAAAAATTCTTAAAATTATGTACAATTCAAAAATACTATGATATAGTATAGATAATAATAAAAAACAGAGAAAAGAAGGGATTTATATGGAGAAATTTTTGAAAAAATCAAGCTGGACTGATATGATTGTATCTATGTTGTTTGTATTATTTGGCATTATGCTAATAGCAAGACCAGAATCAATCATGTCAATTATTTCTATCTTACTAGGTGCTATTTGTGTAGCAATGGGAGTATTGAAAGGAATTGATTATTTTGCATCTGGTAAAAATGACAATTATTTATTAGCAATTGCTATTGTAGCAATTATAACGGGAATTATTATCATGTTTTGTGCTAATATTATACTTTCTGTTTTTAGGATATTAATTGCCATCTGGATTATTTATAGTGGAATTATGAATTTACAAACAACATTGGTATGGAAAGATTATGAGTCAAGATTATGGCTATTGACATTATTGTTTGCTATAGCAATGATTATTGCTGGAATTTATATTTTAATAAATAATGGTGCCATGTTACAAATTGTGGGGGGAATTATTGTTACTTATGGCATTTTGGATATTTTAGAAAGTGCGATTTTTATTAAAAATATAGATAATTATTTGGATTAAAATATAGAACAATTAAGTAGAAAAAAGAGGCATTTTGAAGTCTCTTTTTTCATACTTTTATTAATTACAATTACAACTATTGTCATTATCATATGGTTTCATATCATTCATATAAAACTTCTTTTCTGCTAATTTGTCTAGTACTCCTCTAAGTGCTTCTCCAAATCTTTGGAAGTGAACAACTTCTCTTTGTCTTAAATATCTTAATGGATCTAACACATCTGGATTGTCACGACAAAGGTCAATTAGTTTTTCATAAGTTGCTCTTGCTTTTTGTTCTGCTGCTAAGTCTTCTTGTAAGTTTGCAATTGGGTCACCTTTACATGCAATATATGATGCTGTAATGGTAAGGAGAATGATAAAACCTTAGAGTAGACAACCATTCACCGAAATTAATTTTTGAGATAAAATGCATAAAACCTATTTTTAACTTTAACAAAGGAGAAATAGGTTATGAAAAACAAATTTAAAATAGATGGTTTATGGATACCATATCAAATTTTAACAGATAAAAATTTAAGAGATAAAGAAAAAATAATTTATTCATTAATATTATTTTTTAGCAATAATAAAGGTTATTGCAGTATAAGAAATAAATATTTAGAAGATTTACTAGATAGGTCAACTAAAAGAATTTCAAGTATAATAAATACATTACAAGATAAAAAGTATATCCATATTATTCCTAGAAATAATAGAGAAGAAAGAAAATTATATCCATTAGTAGATATAAAAGATATTGATAAAAAAGTATTATTTAAAGGTCTATTTATTCCAATAAGTGTATTATCAGACAATAAATTGAATGACAAAGAAAAATTTATTTATTCAATTGCTTTGTATTATAGCAATGTTCGTAAACAATGCACATTGAATAATGAAAATTTTCATAAGATTTTTGATGTAACTAAAAATCAAATATCAAGAATTGTAAATAGTTTAAATAAAAAAGGCTACACTACTAATGACTATTTCTATAAAAATAATCACAAAGAGATTTTATACAGAAAAATTAAGCCTATACGCAAAAATGATGATATCCATTGCAAAAAAGTACAAGATAAGTATTATCAAAAAGTTCAACAAGATAATCTCAAAAATGTTAATGTATTAAAAAGTAAAAATAAAAATTATAAAAAATATAATAGAATTAGCAATTATGAAGGGAGAGAATATGAGCCAGAATTTTTAGAAACTTTATATGCAAATTTATAATTTCAACTTGTGCAATTTTTGCACAAGTTGAAGATATAGCATAAGTTCCAAAATGGAACTTATGTAAAATATTTAATATTCTATATTTTGGAGAATATTGAAAATAATATAAAAAGATATTTTACTTTTTATAAAAATATGTTATACTAATTATAGCGAAGGAGGTATGAAAAATGGTTGATAAATTAAGCAATTTACCATATTCATATCAAGAAGATATAAAAAAAGCAACACAAATATTAAAAGAAAATGGAGCAAAAGAAGTATTTATTTTCGGTTCTATTGCAAATGGGAAATTTAATGAAAATTCAGATATAGATATTGCAGTTAAAGGGTTAAATGAAAAAGATTTTTATAAGGTTGCAAGCATATTGATGTTTGAACTAGAAAATGAATTTGATTTAATAGATTTAGATGACAAACAAAATCGCTTTTCTCAAATGTTATTGAGAGTAGGAGGTTTATTGAAAGTTGGATAATTTAATAAAAAAACAAATTAGATTTAAAATAAAAGATATAGATAAATTGTTTTCGGAATATGATTTGATATTTAAGAAAATAGAGATGCAAACTCCAGATTTATTTGATATGACTATATTAGGTAGCATATTACATTCTTTTTATAATGGATTAGAAAATATTTTTGAAATAATAGCTAAAAATATAGATGGTAATGTTCCAAATGGTAATAAATCTCATCAAGAATTGTTACATCAAATGGCAAGTGAAAATAGCAAGAGAAATGAAATTCTTAATGAGGAATTGTATCTAAAATTAAGAGAATATGCAACATTTAGACATTTTTATAGACATGCCTATTCTTTTCAATTAAACTGGGAAAAAATGAGTCCATTAATTGATAATTTACAGATAGTTTGGAATGAAGTTAAATTAAATTTAAAAAATTTTATTAATGAATAGTTATTTGGTATGTTCTATAAAGAGCATACTGCTTTTTTATATCAAAATTCATATTCGCATTTTTTGCGACTATGAATAAAATTTGTATATATAAAATATGGTTAATCATGTAAATATAGTAAAATAGCATATTTGATAAAATTCAATACACTGAAATGTATGCACTCTGCATATTATCTGCAATATTTTTGTATTAACAGAGGATTAGAAAGCTTGTCTTTCTAAGTGTTGACAGGAAAGCCTCTGCTTTCCTTATCCTGCCTTGTGATTTTGACAAAATATAAGAAGAGAATACAAGAAAGTAAAAATATGGTATAATATGTCTAAGACTAAAATTAAAAGAAAAACACAATAAAAAGAAGAAATAATATTGAAAGAAGGAGATTTATAATGAATAATAGACCTATAAATACATTGTTTATGCTAATGTCCTTAGATGGAAAAATTAGCAGTGGAAATAATGATGAATTAGACGCTGACAAAGATTGGTGTAAAATAGATGGAGTAAAAGAAGGATTAAATCAATATTATGAAATTGAAAAAACAACAGATTGGTATTCACTAAATACTGGTAGAGTAATGGCAAAATAGGAGTAAATGATAGAACAGAAAAGCCGAATAAAGTTGAAGTTAGATTTGTTATATTGGATAGAAAGCCACATCTAAATGAAAAAGGAATAAAATATCTTTGTAATTGGACTGAAAAGACTTTTATAGTAACAGATAACAAGAAACACTATGTTCATATTGTAATTGCACCACTTTTAGTTGGTGGAGCTGATACTAGTACATTAATAGATGGGAAAGCAATTACGCAAGTAGAAGAATTAAATAAATTGAAAGCATTAAAACTAATTGAGTGTAATGTGTTAGAGGATTCATACATTCAATTAAAATATGAAGTTATAAAGTAAGAAAAAGATACAAATAAAGAGGGATAGAAGATGAATTATAAAAAGATAAAGAAAGAAGAATTTGAAAAACTAAAAAAGTTATTTCCAGATAATGAAGAAATATGGCAAAAATATAGAAAGCAAAGATTAGAACAATTTGATAAAAAGGAAATAGATGTATTTGTTATAGAAGATAATAATGAAATTATTGGAGAAATAACAATTAACTATATAAATCACAATTTACAGACAGAAACAATTCTAGGAAAAAGGGTTTATTTAGAAGCATTTAGAATAGATAAAAATTATCAAGGAAAAGGCTTAGGACAAAAATTACTAAATTACGTTATAGATAATCTTATTCAAGATGGATATACAGAATTTACTATTGGAGTAGAAAAAACTAATGATATTGCAAAACATATTTATTTCAAATTAGGTTTTATAGAAGCAATAGATAAAGGACACGGAGATGAGTTTGATCCTTCTGATTATATTTTGTATTTGAAAAAAATAGATTGCTATTATAATATAAAAAAATTAATTAAAGAAACTAATATAGGAAATAAAATTATTACAGTTGATAAAGTTACAGGTGGTTTATCTCATAGAATGTATAAAGTAGTTACAGATAAAGGGATTTATGCAGTAAAAGAATTAAATCCTAATGTAATGAAAAGAAAACAAGCATATTCAAATTTTTTATTTGCAGAAAAAGTAACAGATATTGCGAAAATGAATGGGATTTCTGCTATTGGAACAAATAAAATTAATGGAAAAGTAATAGAAGAGATAGATAACAACTATTTTATGATATTTGATTGGAAAGATGGAAAGATACTAAAAAATGAAGAAATTACAGAGGAACATTGCAAAATAATTGGCAAAATATTAGCAAAGATTCATAACATAGATTTTTCAGATATAGAAGATGAAAAAAGAAAACAAATTAATGTAGAAGAATTTGACTGGAACAAATATTTGAAAGTGGCTGAATGTCAGAATACTACTTTTGCAACATTGTTAAAAGATAATATAAGTTTATTATATGAATTAAATAAAAAAGCAAATGACGGACAAATATATGCAAAAACACATTTAGTAATTAGTCATACAGATTTAGACAGAAAAAATGTAATATGGCAAGAAAATATACCATTTATTATAGACTGGGAAGCAAGTGGATATATAAATCCTACAATAGAACTAATACAAGTAGCTTGGTATTGGTCAGATGGAGATATAGGGAATTTGAATTATGATAAATTTAAAATAATAGTTGAAGAATATAAAAAATATTACAAAGGAAACATTGATAAAAATATAGATAAGCTTATATACGCAGACATTTATAGTGGATTAGCTTGGGTAAATTATAATTTACAAAGAGCATTATGTATTGAATGTAAATGTGATAAAGAAGAAATTGAATTAGCTGAAAATGAAATAAAATGTTCAATTGAAGAAATTATATATAATGAAAGTCAAATGAAACAAATGATTAAATTATTGAAATAGAACCGATATATGTAAATGGAAAGTTAAGTTTTTGGGAATATGAAATATAAGATTTATACTTGCTTTTATTGACATAAAATGATATAATAAGAGTGTAATGTTCGAATATAATTTTTTAGAAAGGTAGGTTATACAATGGCAGAAAAGCTAGGAGTACGGTTGCAAGAGGTAAAAAAGGATTTGGAAGAAACTATTGAGAAACTTGAATATAAGACAGAACCAATTTGCTCAATTCATGCGAAGTGTGTTATAGATACACTAACATACAAAAATGAAAACAAGAAAGTTGAATTGGCTGCACTTAATGCAAGTATTTTGATGGGAAATAAAATTCTTTCAAGTAAGAGGTTGATAAAAATACTAAAAGAGTTTCTTAAGGTAATTGAAGAAGAACTTCCTATTGAAGAAGAGATTGATATATTAGAAGATATGATATTAAAGTCAGAGATATCTTTTTCAGAAGGGAAGTTTGACTTACAGCAAGAAATTCACAGTGAAGCAAGGGCGATTGCTCGCCTTCTTGTAAATAACCGAAAGTAAAAGAAAAATTTCATTACAAGCAAATGCAAAGAGTCAAAAGCTTTTTGCATTTGTTTTTAAATTGTATATCAACATAATATTTTGCAAAAACCTTGCAAAATACTGCAGTATACATACCATTTTTTATATGATATATTTTTATTATCAAATATTATTTTTAGCAGAAGTCAGAAAAACTGGCTTCTGCTTTTTCACGCGTGTAAATATAATATTTGCTTAGGTTTTATGCATAAACCTATCTCAAAAAAATACTAATTAATTATATGAAAATGCTTTTCATATAATTAATTAAAAGAGGTGTATGTATATGGAAAAAGTAAATTACAACATTAAAATTGAATACGAAGAACAAGATTTAAAAAATATCATACTACAAATATTTGAGGAATACTGTGCAAATAAAATCCTTGAAAAAGATTAAATAACCATTTACAATTTACATTACTTTAGTTATAGTAATATAAGGTGAATAACTTAAATGGTTGTCTAACTTTAAGAGAAGGAGGCAAGATTGAACAAAGTAGACAGCGTAAACAGCAAACATTTCTATGTTGCTTTATATGAAAGACTTTCCAAAGATGATAATGATGGAAAAAAAGAAAGTGAAAGTATAAAAAATCAACAAAAAATATTAACACAATACATATCTGATTTACAATTAAGAGAACCACAAAATACCTTTGAAATAATTGATAATTATCCTGATGATGGTTATACAGGAACAAATTTTAATAGACCACATTTTATAAGAATGATACAAGATATTGAACATGGCATTGTGAATATGGTAGTTGTAAAGGACTTATCAAGATTAGGGCGTAATACCAATATGGTATTAAGATATTATCAAGAATATTTCCCATCAAAAAAAGTTAGATTTATAACAGCAACACAAGATAATATAGATACCTATTACAATGAAGATGATGATTTAGTATCCTTTAAAGCAGTAATAAGTGAATTATATCCAAAAGAAACATCGAGAAAAATAAAAGCAGTAAAGACAGCAAAAGCAAAACAAGGCTTATTTCAAGGAAATACAGCTCCATATGGATACAAAAAAAGCCAAGATAATAAGAATAAATTGGTTATAGATAAAGAGGTTTCATGGGTAATAGAAGAAATTTTTGAAAAATACTCAAAAGGTTATACTAGAACTGAAATTGTAAAAAGTTTAAATGATAGAAATATTATGCCACCAAGAGAATATCTAAAAGTAAAAGGTGTAAAATCTAATAACAAAGGTTGGACAGAAATTACAATTACTAGAATAATTGGTAATCCAGTATATATAGGCACAATGGTAGGAGCAAAAACTGTAAAGCCTAATTTTAGAAGAAAAGAAAGAATTTTAAACCCTATAGACAAGCAAATAATTGTAGAAAATACACATAGTCCAATTATTGATATAGAAACATTTAATAAATGCCAAACTATGAAAGATAAGTTTAAAAACAACCGAAATAGAAAGTATGATGATATTTTTAAAGGTCTAATATTTTGCAGGGAATGTGGAAGTATATCAACATTAAAACACAAAGAAAAAACCACAAAAAATGGGATATGTGAAATCAATTCTTATATATGTTCAGAAGCAAATAAAGGAAGTAATAAAAAGTGTAATAATACGAAATCAATCAGTAGCAAAAAACTATATCATATAATTATGCCTATTATAGAAAATGAATGTAAAAGCATTTATATAAATGATAATGATATAAAAAGTGTAATGGCAAATTTAGAAAAAAATATAAATTCAGAATGTATAAGGCTAGAAAATAAAAAAGATTTATTGAGAAAAAAGACTGATAAGCTATATGAACATATAAAAGTTGCATACAATGATAAATTAGAATCAAAAATAGATGATGAGATGTTTGTATCTATAAAAGAACAAAAAGAAAATGAAATTCAAAATTACAAAAAACAAATTTATGAAATAGAAGAACAAATAGAGATAGAAAAATCTAAACATACAATAAGCTACAATCAAATAAAAAAGCTATCTGAGGAGTTTTTAAATTCAAATAATATAACGAAACAGCTATTGTATAAATTAATAGATAAAATCGAATTTGACAGTAATCGAAACATAAATTTAAAGCTAGTATTTTCAAATATAAAAAGTAAGTAGAAAGGTTTCCTTACCATTACAGCATCATAGGCTGCTGTAAAAGGTACACCTGCTGCTGAAGATGGATAGACATCTACTCCATGATCTGTATAATAAGCACTTAAGCCTGCTTTTTCTATTTCTTCAATAGAAGCACCATCTGTTAATTGGTGTACGATAGTTCCTACCATTTCTAAGTGTGCTAATTCTTCTGTTCCATGATGATGTCACTAAAAAAATTTAGTGCTATTGACTGTAAAATTAATAAGTTCACTCGGTGAACTTTAGTACACTAAGTGAACTTAATTTTATTTATTATTATTTTCATTTAAATATCTTTGATACATTTCATCCATACTAGAAATATATTGAGCATCTTGTTTTACTTTGAATTTTTCATATTCATTTTCAGCCTTTTCTATTGCTTCTTTATGTGATATAGAACCTGCATTTTCTAATATCTTTTTTCTTCTAAATTTTAATAAATCATCTGTTGCATCAATCCAATTTTGCATTGTCATTATGTGTCTTTCTTTTGCTTCATCTTCAGCAAATACTATAAAGAAATTAGTTAAATCATTTAATTTTTTCAATTCTTCTTCATTTAAATAATTTTTAGCTATTGTTACATCATATTTATATATTAAACCATCTGGACTATTTTTCCAATTTGTAAGTCCCATATGTTCTTTATCTGAATTAGCTCTATTATAGATAAGTTCAGCAGCAGTATGTCCAGAAATAGCATAGTGTAACTTGTTTTGCACAATTTTAAAGAAAGTATATGCTTCTTCTGATTTTGGATTATAGTCAACAGCCGTTGCTATAAATAAATCTGTTATTTTCTGATAAGCCATTCTCTCACTTGTACGAATATTTTTTATTCTCTCTAATAACTCATCAAAATATTTAGCATTTACTTTGCCACCTTTTAAAAATCTATCATCATCTAATGTAAATCCTTTTATCATATATTCTTTTATTAATTTATTTGCCCATGTTCTAAATTTTATAGCTTTTTTAGAATTTACTCTAAATCCAATGGAAATAATCATATCTAAATTATAATATTTCGTTTTATAACTTTTATTATCTGATGCAGTATATTCCAAAATGGAACACACTGATTTCTCGTATAGCTCTTCTTCATCAAAAATATTTGAAATATGTTTATATATTGCTGGTCTTTGTACATCAAATAATTCAGCTATTGCATTTACATTTAGCCATACATCTTCGTTTTGTAGTACAACTTCTACTTTTGTATTTCCTTCATCATCAGTATAAAATACAATATTATTTTCATTTCCAATTAATTTATTATCCATATAATATCGACCTCATTTCTTATTTGTTATATATTATCAAACATTCGTTCTTTTGTCAATCGCATTATAATAATTTTATAAAAAATAATAGTACACAATTTTAAATTATCTATAAAATTTTAATACACCAAGAAGTGAACTGGTGTTAGAATAGAAATATAGACACAAAATTTTACACTTACAAAAAAAGTTGATATATAATTGGATAAAGAAATATGGAAAAATAAAGACAGAAGCAGGATTTATAACTAATAATGATGAATTATTAAAACTAAAAAAAGAAAATATGAGATTACAAGAAGAAAATGAAATATTAAAAAAAGCAATGGTCATATTCACACAAAAATACAAGATAAAATAAAATTTATTGATAGGATGAAAGATAAGTATTAAAAAAATATAATTATGCTGGAAATAAAAAAGTAGATGATACAAATAAACCAACTTATTAGAACAAAATTTTAAAGCAATAAAGCCAAAAGAAAAATGGGTTGGAGATATAACATATATTTATACAAAAGAAATAGGATGGACATATTTAGCAATTGTAATGGATTTATATGATTTAAAAATAATAGGATACTCATATGGAAAACATATGACAGCTAATTTAGTAATACAAGCATTAAACAATACTGTATGTAATGTAGGAATAGAAGAAGGAATGATATTTCATTCAGATTTAGGAAGTCAATACACATCAAATGATTATACTATGAAAAAACAGCATAATCTTTATAAAAATATAGTTAAAATAAAATTAGATATTAAAATATTAATTTTTTTCAAGTTATCAATCGGAAGGAGATCCGATTTACACAACTTTTTCTATACTCTCAAAAATGTGTGTAAATACTTGACCTAAATCCAATCCTCCTAATTGAAAAAAGAATCTGCTTTTAAAATTTAGTCAAGGTCTAAGCGATAGCACATTCATTTTAACCTTGACTTGATTTTATAAAGCACATTATAATTTTATGATAGGATTTATTCTTGGAATTTTATATCTTCCTTATTATATTGTTCTGGATTTAATCCAATTCTTTTCTTCATATATTTTAATACAAATAAAATAACAATTAATCCAATGACACCTATTATTAAATAGGATATACTCGTAGTATAAAATTCTAATAGTAATCCACCTAAAAAACTAATAACTATTTCACCTATATTTTTTATTAAATTACTTGTAGATAAAATTTTAGCCCTAATATTAGTATTCGTGAAATTAGTAACATACTTATCTTCTAACACCCAATAAGGTCCTCTAAAGAAATGATGTATAAAAAATGCAAACATAATTATTATAATTTTAAAAGAAAAGTTCAAATTTAAATTAGCAACCATTCCAGCAATAATAAAAGATAAAAATATTGGTACAGATATAAATGCTAGTGTCTTATTTTTAAAAGTATTATGTATTTTATCTTGATATCTTACTGAAAAACATTGTACAAGAGTTAATATTGCAAAAATAATACCAAAATATTGTGGGGCTACTTGTAAATCTGTTAATAAACTTTTTTCATAAGTAGAAATCATCATTAGAACACCTACAAATATGGAGGTAAACAGAAATAATGCTTTTAACCTTTTTGAATTCGCAATAAATTTAAAACCTTGTTTAATATCTTTTATTGATTCTGATATAGTTGTTTCTTTCATTTTTTCTATTTCTACTTCTTCAAACCTATAAGCTATAATTACAGCTAACATGGATATAATACTAGATAAAACAAGTGGAATATATGGGCTAATAACAAACAAATAACCTGTAAATATTGATGTAACTGCACTTAATGCATAACTTAAAGATGACCCTTTAGCATTTATATTTGCAAATGAATTTTTACCATTACATATTTTAGTAGAATCATATAGTAATATATTTCTAGCAATATCTTTTATAGCATTGCCAAATGCAGACATAAAGTATGCCATAACTAAAAATGTAAAATTATTTATAAAAATCATCATTATTATCTGAATGGTTGCAAAAGTAGTTCCCAAAATTAATGCTTTTCTACTTCCAATTTTTTCAATTATAATAGTAGCAGGTATTTGAAGTAATAATAAAAATAGTGAATATATAGCTTCAGCATACATTACTTTTGCAGGTTCAATTCCTTTTACTTCTGTTAAAAATAGAAATATAATTGCACTGTAAAATAGTGGATCCCATCCAAATCCTTTATATATTGGAAAAATTCTTCTATTATATTTCATTGCAATTTCTTGTTTCATTTATTTCTCCTTAGTATTTTAAACAATCTGTTAACTTAAATGAAAATTGAAACCTCAAACTCCTAGTGATATAAT
>CAOKEO010000043.1 GCA_948467495.1 uncultured Clostridium sp. | reverse complement strand
TACTTCATTAGTCTTTTATCATATACAATTTTAAAATTTAGTTCCTGCATCTTTATTAGGAATTTACTGAATGAAATTATACCAATAAGGTATTTTTCTAAGTTGTTGTTATTAATCTGAAAATTATTATTTACAAGTTTACTAGCTTGTAAGTTTAAAATATATATATTATCTTTTATCATTTTAATTTCTCCTTTCATATTACATTGTATAAAATATTTTTAATTCTATAACATAAAATAAGAACAAGTGATAAAATATTTTATATATTTTAAACACATTTTTTTATAAGTGTTGCATTTTAAATTAGTTAGAATGTATACATAAGGGGAGAGTAAAACTCCTGTTTTTCATTTTATTTTTCCTTTTCTTTTTCTTTATTCATATACAGAGGTGGTAAGCACTGAATGAAGGAATTGTTCTGGATGGAAGTAAGTGTTTATCACTTTTTTCTTATGAATAAAACTAAATTTTTTAATTTTGAAAACAGAGTGAAATAGAGGTGGAAATATGAAAAGAAAAGCAATAAAGATATTGGCATTAGATCAATCGACATCTAATATTGGATTTTGTGTTTTTGATGATAAGAAATATGAGGTAAGCGGTTGTAAAGAAATACATAAAAGTACAGAAAAGAAACAGTATGAATATGAATGGGTTGATAGGGCATTTTATATTGTGATTAATTTAATTGCTACCTATAAACCTGATTTTGTTGTGATTGAAGAAGTGTATGCAGGAAAAAATATGGCTACATTAAAATGGTTAGCAACATTAAAAGGTAGAATAGAAGGTTATTGTTTATATAACAAAATTAAGACTGATATAGTTTATCCTACATCTTGGAAATCATTTATTAAATTAAATGGTAAGAGAGAAGGGGCTAAATTAGCAGTTAAGGATTTTTTTTCTCAAAGATACAATATATCAATAAAAACAGATGATGAATCTGATGCAATTGGAATAGCATATTATTATGCAAATAAGTGTGTTTAACAATCTATGAAATTTTTATATGTATGTTAAGTGAGAGTGTGGCTTTATGCTGCACTTTTTCTTTTTTACTCCATTAACTCAATTGGTAGAGTATCTGGCCTTTAACCAGAAGGTTTAGGGTTCAAGTCCCTAATGGAGTATTTGTAAGCTGATGCTTGCAAATTCGTGTGCTAAGTAAAGACTTCCTTCTAGTTATTTTGCGATTTTTAATCCTGTTGTCGAGAGTTCAAGTCTCTCCTTCTTCTAATTGGAAGATGTAGCTCAGTTGGTAGAGCACAGTAAATACAGTATTTACAATATCACACATTTTTATTTTTGGGGAATAGAGGTAACTGGAAGCCAACCTGCATTGGAAGCAGGAATGTGTGGGTTCAAATCCCACTTCTCCAATTAGTCCACCTTAAAAGACTTAAAAGAAAGAGTAATAGCAGCCATGCTTTAAATGAGAGGAGATAACCTATGGAAAACGAAACATTAACACCTGATGTACAGGAAACAACAACTGCAACACAGGAGAAGCCTGCAGAACAGGTAAAAGATGCTTTTAATGCTGATGCTTTCTTTGAGAGTTTAAGCAAGAGAGCAGATGATTTCTTTACTAACAGTGCAAGTAAGCAGTTAGAGAAGAAATATGGATTGAGTGAAGATGAAATTCAAACACTCATTACTGAACATAAGAATAAACAAGGTAATGACTTACAGACTTTATCAAAAGAAAATGAAAACCTGAAAAATGAAATTAGAAATATCAAAAATAACGAAGTAATTAATTCTGTTCTTAATGGTTTTGATATTAAACCTGAAAGAAAAGATTATGTTTTGAAGTTGGCAGATATGACAGATATTTTTAACAATCAGGGCGAAGCTGATGCAGATAAAGTAAAGGCTTCAATTGATAAGGTATTGAAAGAATTGCCTGAGTTTATAAAAACAAAGGAACCTGAAAATTTTGGAATGTTTTCAGGTGAAAACAATGGAGTAAAAGAAAATAAGAATTTATTCAATTTTGGCTTTACTCCATTAAGAAAATAATATTTTGAAAGGAGATTATAAACAATGGCTAATGCAATTAACTATGCTAAAGAGTATGGCAGGGAATTAGCACAGTCTTATCCTTATGTTTTACAGTTTGGTGAATTGTGGGCTAATCCTAACACTAAGAAATATCAGTTAGACACAATGAAAGCAAATGGAATTTATATTCCTAGTGTAACTGTAACAGAAGGATTAAGAGATGGTGACAGAGATACTGTTGGAACATTTACAAGAAAACATTCTAATGACTGGGAGTACAAGGAATTAAGAAATCATAAGGTTTGGGATACATTAGTTCACCCTATGGATGTTATTCAGAGCAACACAGTAGCAACTATTAAAAATGCTACAGAGGAATTTAATGTAACTTATAAATTCCCTTATCTTGATAAAATGTTGCTTACTGCTGTTTACAATGATAGCAAAACAGTTCTTGAAGATGCAAATGTAAAACAAGAGAATTTAACAGTTGATAATGTACTTACTGTTTTTGATGAATTAATGGACATAGAAGATGATGGTTTTGTTCCTAAATATGGAAGAATTCTTTATGCTGATACTAAAACTAAGACATTAATTGATAACTGCAAAGATATTTATAGAGTATCTGGAACAAAAGTACTTGGAAGAACTGTAAGCAGAATAGATGAAGTTGAAGTTAGAGATATTCCTACATCTGCTATGGTAACAGAAGATGGACAGAAAATTTCTATGTTTTTGGTACATCCTTCTCTTATTCTTCCTGTATGCAATTATGAGTTTTCTGGTCTTGAAGCACCTTCTGTACATAGTCAGGGTAAGGCTTTATACTTTGAGGAATTCTTCTGCGATGCATTTATTCTTAATAAGAAAGCAGTAGGAGCACAATTTGTTATTCCAAATGCTTAATTATTAAATGATTGGAGGATAAATCTATGGGCTATGTAGACAGTGAATATTACATAACACATTATAATCATCTAACAGAATTAGATGAAGATACAATTCAAATCCTGCTAGATGAAGCTGCTAATGACATAGATATTCTCACTTTTGGCAGGATTAGAAAATTTGGTTATGATAATTTGACAGATTTTCAAAAGGAAAAGATTAATACTGTAATTTGTGAATTGACTGAATTCCAATATAATAATAGAGATTTTTTAACTAATATCTTTAATGAGTATAAAGTTAATGGAACAGGATTTGAATTGAATAACTGTAATTATGTAATTATAAGTGGAGTACCAATACTTAAGAATACTTATAAGAAATTGGAACTTACAGGATTAACATATAGAGGGGGTAGATATTAATGTTATATTCTATTCCCTCTTTTAATTTGCCTAAAAATGTTCCATCTGCACCAGATCAGTTTTATAAGATACCTATTAAGGGTAGATTTTTTAAAGATGAAATAGGCGAATATGGAGAAAGTATAGTAATTGGAGAATTTGAAGGATTATGTAATTATCAAGAAAGTGCAAAAAGAGTATTTTCAATGACAGGTGTTGTATCTAAGATAGTTGGTACTTGTGAATTTAATTATGACATATTTCCTGAATATGAAACAATTTATTCAGGAGAAGTAGAAGTATTAGGAAGTACTAGAAGTATTTCAAACTGCACTAAGTATAGAGATAACAATGGAAATGTAATCTGTACTAGGCTTGAACTGGAGTGATGATATGGCAAGAATTGAATTAGATAACAGAATATTTAATGATATGCAATTTTGTTTAAATATTGCTATGAATGAATTGAAAGAACAGATTGAAGATGATGAAGTTATTCCATATCAGACAGGAGAACTGCAGGAAAGTGCAGTTGTTAAAAATATTGGTTCTGATACAGTAAGATTAGAATATGAAGATACAAAAGCAAATATTATATATTATCTGCATCCTGAATTGAATGGTAGACATTGGCATGATGTATATGGGCAAAATACATATCACAATAACAAAGTTCATAATGATTGGAATACAAATGCACAATCAGAATGGCTTGCAAATTATATAAATAATCCTGATATATTAGTTGGTCTTTATGTTAGTTGCTTAAAGAAAAATACAGATTGGTTTTATTAAAAGGAGAGATATTATGTTAGTTAGTGATGTAAAAGACTTAATAAAATCTCTCAATATTTTTGAAGATGAAACAATCAATTATTATTGCGGGATTTTAGATCAAAAGAAAGAAAAATCATTAGGCTTCTATAAAGAAGACTATGGAGATAAAGAAGTAAATGTTAATGGTAAACCAATATCTATTAAAGGAAAACAGATACAAATTCTTATCCATTGGAATAAAAATTACAATGAGACAGAGATTGCGGCACAAAAGATATATAAAGCACTTGAAAAATTCAATGATGTAATAATTGAAAATAAAGGATATGAATTCAAAGAATTTAAGATTTTTTATCTTGATTTAATAGATGGTGAACCATTGGACTATAACAAGGACCCTGTTACAGATACAGGAGTATTTCAACAGGGAATAAGATTTAGATTAATTTACACAGAGTAGTAATTACTACTTTTTTATATTATGTGAAAGGAGATAAAAGCACAATGACAGAAGTATATATGCCTTGGGAAGCAATATTAAAAATTGGTATGAATGGAGTGAATTCTTCTGATGATGAGATGGAAATAATTACTAATTATACAAGTGTTGCTCATACAACTTCTTATGAAAAAGATGAATGGTATCCTTTGCCTGGTAAGGGTAGAAAAGCATCTATGGTAATTTCTAAAGAAGATTTATTGGAAATAAAATTTAAATCAGTAAAGGATGATCCAGCAGGAAGATATCTTATTAGTCTTCCTGCATTGAACATTGGTAATGGTGCAATGACAAGAGTTATATTTATTAATCCTTATGGATTTAAATATGATGGAAGTGCAACAGTAGAAATACCTGATGAAACATATGAAGGAAATAAAGTCTCTGATGTATCAGCTAAATTAACATATAGTGCTGATTGCAAGGTCACTGATACATTAGAAACAGAAGAAGGGGCTTAATAAAAGCCCCTTTTATATTGAAATTGAAAGGAGTAAATAATATGACAAAGAAAACATATAATCCAGAATATGATAAAAAAGTTTATCAATATAATAAGAAAAATGAAAATATCACTAAAAGATATTTAGATTACAATGGAAAAGAATATCCTATTAATTGTGGGTATAAGGCGATTAAGAAACTTACAAAGGTAATTAAAAATTTGAAAAATGAAGAAGATGAAATTGAAACTATTGAAGGACTTTTAGTTGAAATTATTGGCAAAAAGGCATTTGATGAAATTGTAGATGATGATTTTGAATATGTTGATTTTATAGATTTATTTAAAACTATAATGGGAATTGTACAAGGTGTAGAACCAGAGGATATGGAAGAATTTTTTCGTGGATTTGACGAACAGTAATCCTATTACTTATTTTGATGTTGATGAAGATTGGAATATTATTGTTGCTGATTTTGCAGATATTTATACTACAAGATTATTTGAAACAAATAATGATGATATGGAATATGCAGAATTTATATCTCTTGTTTATGGATTACTTGCAAAAGAAAAAAGCACTTTAGGAAATATTGTAAGGATAAGAAGCACTCCTTCTACTGAATATTCTGAATTAAGTAATGCTGAAAAAGACTTATGGTTAGAATGGAGACAGAAACATCCAGAGTGTGTACAACACACAAGAAAATTAACATTAAAAGATTTGTATGGAGATGAAGAATAACATTTCATCTCCATTTTTTTTGTAAAAATAAAAGAAAGGAGGGTTTATATGCCTAGTGTTGGAACAATATATTTAGATGCAAAAATTAATTCTAATGGTTTAAAGAAACAAGTAACTCAATTGGGAAAAACAATAGGAAAGTTAAACCTAAATGTAGAACTTTCTAAAGCAAGCATAAAATCACAACTTAAGAATTTATCCAAACAAGGATTAAAACTAAAAGTTGATATTGAAATAAATAAGAATAGTATTGATAGTGCTTTGAAGAATATCAAGGGTAAAAAGATAAAAATTGATGCTCAATCAAATACAGAAAATATGAAAAATAATGCACAGAATTCATCTAAAGCATTTTCTGATTTATCACAAAAAGTAAATAATGTAAATAATTCTACAAAGAATGCTCAAAGTGGAATGAATGCATTTTATAGAGAAGTTGAAAAAACTGTTAATGGAATTAATAACATACAACAAAAAGGATCACTTGTAAAAACATTAGTAAAAGATGTTGGTGGGATTACTCTAGTTGAAAGACATATAAAAGAAGTTTCAAATGATTTAAATAAGATTTCTTCTATGAAGTTAGCAGGAAAGAACATGGCTTCATACCTGAATGAAGTTAAAAATCTTAAGAAGGAAAGTACCGATCTAAAAGGACAATTGGATAAGGCCTTTACTAATACAGGTAAATTGAAAGTGTATCAGTCCATGCTTGAAAATGTTAGAAAGCAACAAAGGGCTTTAAGTGCTGCATATAAAGAAGCAAGAACAGCTAATGATACTGCATCACAGAATAACATTAAAAATACACAAAGACAGATACAGGCAGAAAGAGATTTACTATCTGCAACCATAAGAACAACAAGAGAAAGAATAGCAAGTTCTAGGGAATTGATCGGAATGTCAAACAGTATCATTAATTCCCTATCAAATGTTGGTGGAAGTGGAATTATATCTAAAGTAACACAGATAGTTGGTTCTCTTGGAAGGATGATTGCTACTGCTATTGGTGGACCAGTGGCAGGAGCAGTCACAGGAGCAGTTATTAATTTGCTTGGTACAATTGCTAATCTGATGGTTACAGCTATAAAAGGTGCAATTAATATCATTATTAAGATTGTAAAAGGTGCAATAGATGTTATAAAGAAAATGTTCAATTTCTTTAAGGAATTACCTAATACAATCAGTAAAGCAGTGAATAAGATAGGGCAGTTTTCAGTGACATTTAGAGCATTGGGAGTTGCTCTTAATTATTGCAATAATTTAGCACAGCAATTTGTTTCTATATTAGGACAAAAGATTAATGCATATTCCATTATCAACTTTGTAAAAGAAAGTATGGAATTGGGTTCTTCTTTAACAGAAAGTACTCACATCCTCAAAGTGATTATTCCAGAGTATTTTAGTGATATTCAGAAGATGGGTAAGTACACAGAATACATGAATAATGTAACAAAGGATTTAGGTATTTCTGTTATAAATGCTACTGATTATCTTTCTAATTATTCTTCCATGTGGAAATCACTTGGTATTGATAATAATGATGCTATTTGGGATATGTCAACAAAGATGTTGCATCTTACAAGTGACTTATCTGCTTTTAAAAATATGGATTATGCAGATGTATATAAATCTCTTAAATCAGTAGTTTTTGGAGGTCAAACTAGAACAGGTTTGAATATGGGTGTAGATATTTATGTACAGAGCATGAGTAAATATCTTGAAAACTTGAATATCACTCTTGATGAAAGTTCTTCTGAATTAGATAGATATGTTGCTTCACTTAATAAAAATTGGAGTGCTTTAGATGCTAATGCTAAAGCGGCAGTAAGACTTCACAAAGTATTAAATGATTTAGATTATATGTGGGGTGATTACTCCAAAACTGCTTATACATATGCAAATCAGGTAAGGTTAATAAAAGAGCAGTTTTCAAACCTTAAGGCAACAATAGGTGAAAACCTTATTATGACATTCAATTGGGTTTTAACTATTATAAACAAGATTTTAGGTGCTTTAAATAAATTAGCAAGTGCTATGAATAGCTTCTTAAAATCTCTTGGATTTGGTTGGATTCTTGAAAGCAAAGGTAGTATTTCTGATGCGATAGGAGATGAAACAGATAGCTTAAATGATGCTTCTGAAAGTATTGGCGAAGCAGGAAGTAAAGCTGCAGATAAGATAAGAGGAAGTTTACTACCATTTGATAAGTTGCTAAATAATTTAACTGATAATGATAGCAATAGTGGAAGTGGTGGAAATTCTAATTCTGATGGTGGATTCAACCTGATAAAAGATGAAGGAATAAGCGAATATGTTGAGGAAACTGAAACTTTAATAAATAAAGCAATTTCAAATCTTAAGGATAGTTTGAAAAAAGTAAGTAAGTTCTTTTCTCAATTATGGATAGATTTTAATACATATTTTGCTAAACCATTCGGAGAATTCTTAAAGAGTGAAAATGGAATCCCTAGATTGATAAACAATATTGCAGATTTGATAAATATGATTGAGTGGGAAAAACTCAATAAATCTTTCAGAGAATGGTTTAAGAGTTTAGAACCAGTAGCAGAATTCTTTGTCAATGTAGGATTAGATATACAAGAATATTTTATTAATCCATTAGTAGCATTTTGGACTAACAATATCTTAACAGGTATTATAGATACATTAACTAAATTTAATAATGCTGTTAATTGGGAAGGTGTAAGAGGTGGAATAAATAGCATCTTAACTACACTAAGACCAGTTTTGGAAAGTATTATGAGTTTGGGATTGTGGATATTCTCAAATGTGCTTGAACCTATTGGAGAGTGGTTTATGAATTCTGCTTTTCCTGCTATTTCAAGTGCATTATCTTCATTCTTCATGGCAATATCAAGAATATGGAATGCATTGTCTCCTTCATTGATTAAATTCTACGAAGAAGTACTTGTACCATTCGGAAATGCAATAGGAGATAAGATAATTTCCAAATTGCAGGATATTACAAATTATTTCAATGGAATTGATACTGAATGGATAGATGAACTGAAACAGAAACTTGCTCCATTGGGTGATGATTTGCAAGTATTCTTTGACAGGCTAAGCGAGTTCGATCTAGGTGGCGCTTTTGATGCATTGGTACAACTCATAAAAGATGCAGATGCACAATTCGGAATTAGTAAAGCATTAACAGATATGTTAGGAAAAGTATTTGATGCTTCTTTTGGTGATGATGGCTTGATTTCTAAGCATATCCTTCCTGCATTGAAAGAATTACTAAATCAAATAATTAATTCTGATTTTGTGCAGAATGATATTCCTTCTGCATTGGCAAAGATTGTAGAAGCTATTGCTCCTACGATTATACAGGTTGGAACCTTGATTGGTAAAGGGCTTATAACAGGAATTAAAAATGCATTTACTGAATTGAAAAATGATACTTTAAATTATTTGTTTGGTAATGGTGGAGCAGATGCTTTTAATGAAAACAAAAATTCTTTAAGTACTTTTGCTCTTAGTACATCCACACTGATTCCAAAAGATGTTATTGCATTAGCAGAAACAGGTGGAAAATGGATAGGAGATAAGATTACAGAAGGATTTAATCTTGCTTTTAATAAACAAATAACAATAGTTCAAAAGGCAGGAGAAAATGCAGGAAAAACTTATGCTGATGGTGTTAGTAATGGAATAGCAGGAATGAATTTTGATTTAACAGGAAAATTTGATACTGAAAGCAATAGACAAATTGCATCCAGTGCAGGAACGAATGTAGGAAGTCAATATTCTAATGGTATTCTTAGTGGCCTTGATTTTAGTCCAATACTTACTGCAAGTGCGACTAATATCAATAATTATATGTCAACACAGAATGAAGCAGTGAGAAATACTGCTCAACAAGCAGGAACATCAATTGCTGATACTCATAAGGCTTCATTGCTTAATGGTGTAAATACCCTTAATGATGGTGCTATTGTTGCGGCATATAGCAATGCTATCAATTCAAATATGTCAACTCAAAATGAAACAATAAAAAATACTGTTGATACTGCTACTAAGTCAATCACAGCAGAAGTAGATACAACTTTAGTAAGTGCAATTAACAGTTCTCAAACTACTTTTGAGAGTGCAGGCACTAAGATCGGTACTACTATCTTTGATGGTATAAAGAATAAACTTCTTAATCCTTCATTGTGGAAGTATACATTGAATGGCATAGGAAGTACTATCAGCAGTAATAGTAGCTTTATGGATTGGACTAAGAGTAGGGCTGTTTCTTATAGTACTACAAGCATAGCAAGAAATATTCCTTCATTTGCTAATGGTGGATATGTATATCCACAGGCAGGAGGGGCTATTGTTAGGGTTGCAGAAGCAGGAAAAGCTGAACATATTGTTGGTGATGATAAATTAAGACAAACTATAAGGGAGGAAGAAATGAGTGCTAATTCTCAAACTGCTCCAACTCAAATAATATTACAGGTTGGAGAGCATGAATTTGGTTCTTTTCTTGTTGACCTTATAAAAGGTGAGGTAAGAAGAACAGGAGTATCTTTAGCATAGGGGGTGTGATATGAAAAGAACAAATGACCAGTTGGGAGTGAGGTATGGAAATATCACATTTCCTGCTGAATTTATTGATTTTAAAAGCTATAAACCTGGTACAAAGAAAGTAACTGATGGTGAAAGAAGCAAAGTAACAGGCTATATGATCTATAATGTAATAGCAATAAAAGAAACTTTAGATTTTACTTTGTATGGATTGACAGATGAAGTACTTGCTTCAATAAAAGAATACTTAAATCATACAAAAGAAGCAATATGTACATATCCTGCAGCAAGCACAGGTGGAGCAACTAAACAGGCTCTTATGTACCCTGAATCAGATTTAGATGAAGAAATCATGTGTGTTGAAGCAGATGGTTCTATTATCTGGAAATTGCCTATTAGCTTTGTTGAAATGTAAGGGGGAAAAGATAAAATGATTAACTATAAATTTTCTAATGGTTTGAATATATCCTATTCCAGTAATAGGATATATGACCAGACCATTAAAGGAACAGCGACAAATAATAAGTTATGTTTTGGAACAATTGCAAGCACATATGTTGAAATTGTTTTAGATAATACAGATGGATATTTTGATACTTATTCTTTTAAAAATATATCAATAGATTTGTATGATGAAGATAAAAAGAAAATAAAAGTATATATAGATAGTGTAAAAGAAAAGAACAGGCTCATTACTATAAAAGCATATGATTCAATTATAAAATTAGATAAAACTTGGCACCCTTGTAAAACTCCAATAACCTTATATGATTTCATTAAGGATATTGGAAAACAATGCAATATAGAATTAAATGTACTTGTTATGAATAATGGTGGTTTTAACATTAGAAGTGTAGAAGATTTAAAGGGTAAGACTTGCAGACAATGTTTGAGTTATGCTTTGGAATTGGCAGGATTTTATGCATATATGGATAGTAATGATAAATTAGCTTTTAAATGGTTTAGCTTCAATAATAAAAAGCATGATATTACAATTGAACATTTAGTAGATTACAATACAGAATATGAAAATAGTGTTGTAGATAATATCTATTTTATTAGAGGGAGTAAAGTTTTCTCAACAAATAAGAACCCAAAAGGAAGTATCTTTATTTCTAAAGATAATCCACTATTAAAAGAAGCATCTAGTGATAAAATACAAGAAATAATTAATAAACTTGCTCATAGATCGCAATTGGAATATCTACCTTGTACTATTAATGCAACAGATTATTTCCAATATACAATAGGAGATATAGTTACATTCAATGATTACAGAGGAAAGACTAGAAATGCTATTATAGGTAGTGTTACTTATACAGGCCATAATTCCTGTACTATTACCAGTGTTAATGTAGATGAGCAGGATATAAGCACTACTGAAACAGAAAATAGTAATACTGCGAATTCTACTGTATTTGGAAATCTGTATTTTTATAGAAAAACAGGAAGTACAGATATAGAATTTAAAGAATGTAATGAGAGTACAGAAATAGAATATTTTTTAAATTTTAATGTTGAAGATGCTTTTGACAGTTTATCAGTATATATCAATAATGATTTTTATAAAAGTTTTGATGTGCATAATGGTAATAATACAATATGTTTGATGCTAAAAGGTGATGTAATAAAAGATACTGTTAATTTAATTGATGTTATGACTGATAATACATTAGAAAATATAGAACTGAATACAATTTATAGGAATTGTTTGATTATAGATTATTCAGAGCAAAATTCAGAAGTTGAGGTTGGAGAAGAAGAAAATACACAGGAAGAAACTTATACACCTACATATGATTTATCATTAGATAATCCTATGATTTTCTATGCAGGTATAGAAAGTTGGGAAAAAAGGAAATTTACAAGTAATGGAGAAATTACTGAAAAAGTTGAATGGAGTATAATGCCAGAATATTCTACAAATTTATGTGCATTATCTTCAGATGAATTATTTGATAACTATATAAATCTTAAAAATAAAGAATTTAGAATTAAAGTAACAATAAGTGGTACAGTTACAGGGCTTGGAACAGACAATGTTTATAATATTACAGATGCAATTCCTGATGGTACTCAATTTATTTACAGCATAACTAGAAATAATGACACTAAATATTATAAATCATCTAATGGCATTATAAATGTTAAGCATGGTGATAAAATATGTATTCATATGTCAGATGAAGTTTATAAAGATGATAATGGTAACATAAAGCAATTAACTTATAACCTTATTTGCACATATGCTTTGAATGATGATAATGTATCTTGCTATGCTTCATCTATGTTTAAGCAATTTAATTATACATATAATGGAAAAACAACAAATGTATATACTGTTGAAGCTACAAATAACAGTGATGGAAATGTTACATATGCTTATAATACAACAAAACAGGATTATATTGAAATAGAGAAGAATTCTACTATTTCAATTAATAACAGAGGACTTATGGTAGCAGAACACTTTTATGATAAAGGATATACCATAACTTATCCTCTATCAGAATAACAAACTTGAATGAAATAGAATAATTAGTTATTCTGTTTTAACTTATGGGGTATGTATCAAACATACCTCTTTTATATTTGGAGGGAAAACAGATATGATGGAATTGATTAACACAGTACTAACAGAACAAACACAATATTTAATATGGATTTTTATTGCTATTTTAGTATTAGAAATAGCTAGTGGAGTATTAAAAGCTATAAAAAATCATACATTGGATAGCAAAATATTCAGAGAGGGATTAGTAAAGAAAGCAGGGTATCTTTTGCTTATTGTTTTAGCATTGCTAATTTCTATTGTTGTACAGATGCCTTATTTACTTTATTCAATTATGATTTGTGTTTCCTGTTCTGAATCTGTTAGTATTTTAGAAAATCTCATTGAATTAGGAATTTATTGTCCTGATTTTTTGAAAGATATTTTAGTAAAAACAAAACAAAAAACAGAAGATGGAATAACAAAAAATGAAACAAAATGAAATAATATAACATAAAGTTGCATATTACACTTTTATGAGGGAGTAGTTTAGGCTGCTCCCCCTTTTTATGGGAGAATTTGTATGGATGAACAAGAATTTATAGAGAAAATTGCAGAAGCAGTGAAGAAATATGCAGGAGAATTTGAGATTTGTGTTTACTCACCAATTATAGCACAGGCTTGTTTGGAGAGTGCTTATGGAACTTCATATAAAGCACAAAGGAATAACTTTTTTGGACTGAAATATAGACCAAATAGAGTAAATTGCTATTCAGGCTTCTTTTATGATGATAGCAGCGAACAAAATGCAGATGGAACTTATACACCAATTAATACAGCATGGTATATGTTTGAGAACCTAGAGTTAGGAGTACTTGGGTACTTCCAGTTCTTGAACATAGACAGATATAAGAACCTGAAAAGAATAACAGAACCTAGAAAGTATTTAGAAACCCTTAAAGAGAATGGGTATGCTACCCAACATGACTATGTTGAGAGAATAATGAAAACTATAGAAACAAATAATTTAACAAGATTTGATGAAATGGAGGAAAATAATATGAATATAATAAAGAAAACAAGTACACATAATACAACAGCTTTAAAAAATAGAAAAATTGAATATATTGTATTGCATTATACAGCAGGAATATCAAGCAAAGCAGGAATAGCACAAAATACAGCAAACTATTTTGCTACAACAACCACACAGGCATCTGCAGATTTTATTGTAGATGATGAAAATATTGTGCAGTATAATGGAGATTTAAATAATAGATACTGTTGGGCAGTTGGAGGAAGTAAATATACAAAGAAATATACCTCTGAAAGTGCAAAATTCTATGGAATTTGTAAAAATAGCAATTCTATTTCTATTGAAATGTGTTCTAATAAAACAAATACTAATAAATTAAATGCAGAAGATACAGACTGGTATTTAACAGAAGCAACAATAAACAATGCAGTTGAGTTAGCAAAATATCTGATGAAAACTTATAATATTGATGCCGATCATGTAATTATGCATCACAATGTAACAGGTAAGGTTTGTCCTAACCCATGGTGTGTAAATGAGAGCAGACTTATCGACTGGAAGAAATTTAAGAATAGATTGACAAATACAAGCACTTCCACAACAACTATCGAAGAACTTTATAGAATTAGGAAGTCTTGGAGTGATGCAGCGAGCCAGATTGGGGCATATGCATTTTTAGAAAATGCAAAAAATAATTGTCCTGATGGCTATTCTGTATTTGATAGTAAAGGAAATACTGTTTTCACTAAAAGTACAAGTTACATAGTTCAAATCACAGCAGATAGTTTGAATGTAAGAGAAGGAGCAGGAACAATTTATAAAATAGTAACAACAGTGAAGAAAAATGAGAAATATACTATTGTAGAAGAAAATAATGGTTGGGGAAAATTAAAATCAGGAGCAGGTTGGATTAAACTTTCTTATACAAAAAAAGTTTAATTTTTTTTATAAAAAATGGAATATTTTAAAATGGAAGTGTATATAATATATTACATTTGAAATAAATGTACTCTCTTTTTTTGGTTTGTTGTGTTATTGTTATAGAGGAATGGCAGAAATGTTATTCCTCTATTTTTTTGTAAAAAATATCATCTATAATATATGCTATATATATCTTGTTAAAATTCTGGAATTTTTCTCATATAAAGTACCCATTTTAACTCCTGCAAGAACCTTCATATTTGGCTTATATTGGCTTTTTATGTGCTTCTTTATGAATTCCTGCATTAACTCCTGAAAGTGTCTATATGGGGCTTCTAGGCAATTTGAGAGGGCATTTGAGAGGGTAGGAGAGAAGTAAAACTGGGGCCTAATTTAGAAATATAGAAATATGGTATAGAGCCAATGCCGCCGAAGCAGGTAGCACATTTCTTCACCCACCCCCCTATTGAATTTTTGAAGAAATTTCAAGGAATTATTCAAGAGAAACATATTTGAAAAAATTATATTGAATGATATGAAGAAGATTTATATTGATTCAATCGAGAGATAAAGAAAGAGATAAAGAGACTGATTCAATTTGAGAAATATTGAGAGAAATATGAGAGAGATTTTACAAACTGATTCAGAAAAAAATCGCGCGCGTGAGTGATTCGATTTGAAAAAGTTTTATTAACTAGATAATATAGTTTTGAATACTACATATAAATATATAAAGAAGAAGTTTTCTTCTTCTCTTTTATTTTTGTATAAATTACACAAAATATTTAAATTTTATTGTATAAAATGTAGAATCTAAAAATAATTCAAAAATTAGTTATACATTTTTAAATATTTTATATAGTAATATCAGAAAACAACAATAGAAGTTTTCTAATCATAAATATTCAAA
>CAOKEO010000042.1 GCA_948467495.1 uncultured Clostridium sp. | reverse complement strand
AGGTTTATAGGTAAATCCTTTATTAAAAACCTAAATATATTATACAAGGATGGTGCTTGAAATGAAGATAATTAAGCAAGAACTAGAATTTGAGGAATGTCTAAAACAAAGGCTAGAGTTTATATGTGAGTTTTCTAAAGTTACTCCTACCTTTATCAATGGTAGTATTAGAAAATTAGAGAAAACTAATCTTACATATATTGAGCCACATAGAGTGATTATCAAGAATATTACTTTTTTAGTGTTTAATTACTCCAATGATGTGTATATCACTAACTTGACTAAAAAGATTAAATTATCAGAGTTAGAAGAATTTTTGAAAAACATATAATTGTAAATATTTGACATTTCTTAAAATCGTAGTATAATATAATCAATAAAAATTTATATTGACTCGGCAAGAGTTAGATATATGAGTACTTTGAAAAAATTATATTATATTGCATTATTGTATTTTAGTTTATGATAAATGGATTTAAGAGATGTCAGTAGTACTCGTGTACTTTGATGTCTCTTTTTGTTTTATAAGGAGGAGTGAGAATTGAACGAAGAAAAGAAAAAATGTGGATTGTATATGAGAGTTTCCACCGAAGATCAAGCTAGGGAACGGATTTAGTTTACCAGAGCAAAGAGAAAGACTAGAAACTTTTTGTAAATTCAAAGGCTATGAAATAGTAGATTATTATGAAGATGCTGGAATAAGTGCTAAAACTGGTAATCATAGACCAGAGTTTGAAAGATTAAAAGCTGATATTAAAGCTAAAAAGATAAATACTATTGTTGCTCTAAAACTAGACAGAATAACTAGAAGTATATGTGACTGGGAAAAACTAATAACCTTTTTAGATGACAATAATGCTTATCTTGACTGTGCTAATGACGAAATAAATACTACAACTGCAAATGGTAAAATGATTTCAAGACTTTTAATGAGTGTTAGTCAAAACGAGATTGAAAGAACTAGCGAAAGAACAAAAGTAGGACTAGCAGGAGCAATAAAATCAGGACATATTCCTCACGTTGCCCCATTAGGTTATAAGCACGAAGATAAAAAGCTAGTAATAGACTACTCCACTAAAGATATTGTAGTTAGAATATTTGACTTGTATTATAACGGCTATTCTTATCAAAAAATAAGCAATTTATTTAACGAAGAAAAAGTACTAGAAAAAGACAACTGGCGAGATTCAACTATACAAACTATTCTTGAAAATGAAATATATAAGGGCGATTTTATTCACGGAAAAAGAACAAAGCACCCAACTTATTATGAAGATGTGGTTGATCCTATTATCTCAAAAGAAATGTGGTCAGATTGTCAAGTGCAGAAAAAGAAAAATTCAAGAAGTTATCAAAGAACATTGATATATTTATACTTACAGAAATTAAAGTGTCCTAAATGTAATAGAATATTAGGTGGAAAAGCGACTACAAAGAAAAATGGTAATTCTTATTTCTACTATTATTGTAATGATTGCAAAATTGAATTTAAAGAGAAAGTTATTAATGACTATTTTAATCAATTTATTAGTGAATTAGTAGAATATGACTCTGTTGTAAATCAATTCTTCTTGCCTATGATAAAGCAAAAATTTGATGAGCCTAAAGAACAATTAGAAAAAGAAATAAAAGAGCAAAATAATAAACTTGAAAGAATTAAAAAAGCATATATCAATGGAGTTTTTGAACTAAAAGAATATAACGAAGAAAAGAAAATAGTTGAAAAAGCTATTGAAGAATTACAGAATAAACTGGAAACTACTGATTGCACCGAAGAACTAAATTTCACACCAAAAGACATTTTATTAAAGAGAGATATTGACTTTATAAATAAAGTCAAATTAGATAAGGAATATCAAACAAGAACTAAAACTTGGAAAGATTATACAAGACAAGAACAAGCAGATTTAATAATGAAATATGTTGATAATATAGAACTTGCTTTAGTTGGTAACGAAGTAGTTGTAACACAAATTAACTTTAGAGACTCAATTTGCAAACCTTGTCAGGAATTATATGATAATGGTTATATTGATACTACAAAACCTATGATATTAGGCAATGTGCTTGGTAATGTTAGATTTAGTAATTATCTACCAGAGGAAGAAGTCGGAGAAATCATTATGAGATTAAGACAGTATTATGATGTTCATTATACTGAAGCAACTTACTACGTTGATAAGCAAATGTTTTATTTTAACTTTGCTGAAGATAACTCTGCTATTGTTAGGGTATTTCCTTTAGAAGATTATTATAAGTTAGATCCAGATAATAAAATGGAAACTTATAAATTTGGAATACTTTACATCAATGAAGAAGATAAATTTCAAATGCAAGAAATTGATACAGCATTTGATTATATACCAGAGGAAACAAACGATAGTGTAATCTATATGAAAGAGCCTAAACCTATTTCAGTAGGTGTTAAGCCAGTAAAGTTCTGCGAAGAAAATACACAAGAAACAAATTAACGAAATAAAATTATATTTGCTAGTAGCAATATAATTTTGTATAGAGTTAATTTGAATAAAATTTATTTGCCAAAAATAAATTTTATTGCCTCGCAGAGCCCCCATGTTATGATGATAATTGTTATTTTGCCAGTTTACTTTCACCTATAGCATAATCAATTATAATTCCTGGTTGAACATTATAAACATATACATTTAAGTCTTCATTATTAGTAAGATTATCTTGTGTTTTAGCTGAGTTTATATTATTTAAAAAATTAGTTAGTTCATTTATAAAATTTTTGACAGTAACATTAGTTTCTATATTTTTTTTAAGATTTTCAAATAAGTTTAAATCCAAAAATATGCCTCCATTCGTTTTTTTGTTCATTATTATAACACATATTATTTATAACATGTATTGAATTTTGTAAATAATTTATTTTTTATTAACTTAGATAGTAAATATTATACTTTCATATTTACTATTTCTAACAATTTTTAATCAATTTTCTACCACTTTAATATTTTTTATAAAAACACAAAAAAAATGATAACAATTAGGAATTAAATTTCTAGTTGTTTTTTTTATATAATAAGTATATACTAAAAATACTTTTAACTTAACATCCCCCTATTCTATGTTGACTTTTAATGAAGTAAGAAAGGAAATGAATTTTTCTATGAAATTAAGATATAAAATAAAAAAAAGTGATGCAAATACTAGCATTCATAATATTTTACAAAATTCATTAAATATTTCCACAAGACTTTTAACTAAGCTAATAAAAAACGAAAAAATAAGTTTTAACGGAAACAAATGCGATACAAGAAATCAAGTAAAACTAGGAGATATCATAGAAATCAACTTTTCTATTCAAGAAAATAATTCTAATATTCTTCCCACACAAATGAATTTAGATATTATTTATGAAGATGATTGGTTCTTAGTTATCAATAAACCATCAGGCATTCCCATTCATCCTTCGCGATATCATTACACAGACTCATTATCCAATGGTATCAAATTTTATTTTGATATCATTGGATTAGCCAAAAAAATACGACCTGTGAATCGTTTAGATATAGGAACTTCTGGTTTAGTCATTTTTGCTAAATGTGAATATGTACAAGAATGTTTTGCTAGGCAAATGGCTAACAAAACTTTTCAGAAAGAATATTTATGTATGGTTCATGGAATTTTACCACAAAAGACTGGCACGATTGATTTGCCAATTGCTAGAAAAAAAGATAGTATAATCGAAAGATGTATTGATAAAAATCATGGACAGCATTCTGTTACTGATTATGAAGTTATAAAAGAGTTTTCGAATCATAGTTTTATAAAATGTAAATTAAAAACAGGAAGAACCCATCAAATTCGTGTTCATATGGCTGCCATTGGGCATCCATTACTTGGTGATACTCTCTATGGTACTGAATCTAGTCTAATTGATAGACAAGCTTTGCATAGTTATAAAATCTTATGTGTTCATCCCATTTCTAAAAATAATTTGGTTTTTCAAAGCGATTTACCAAATGACTTCAAAAATATCATGAGTGAAAAATCTAATTTTTAAGGAGCCCTTAGGAAATACTTCCAATTGCTCCTAAAATTTCACTTTTGTCCCTAACTCCAACAAAAGTTTTTTCTGCCTTACCATTTTTAATAATCACTATGGTTGGTATGCTCATAACACCATATTTCATTGCTAAATCTTGGTTCTCATCTACATTCACTTTCCCTACTTTGATACAATCTTGTTTTTCTTCTGCTATTTCATCGATAATAGGTGACATCATTCTACATGGACCGCACCAATCTGCATAAAAGTCTATGATAACTGGCTTATCTGCTTTTAATACCTCTTCTTCATAATTTTCACTACTTATTTTTAATACACTCATTTTCTATTCCTCCTTTTTGTCTCCACTGATTCTAGGTTTGATTGGGGACATTTATTTTATTTTATCCATTTTGTATTTTTCTTATGTATTGAATTACTTGCATTCCTGCTTTTGTACCTTCATACACTGCTTTTGAAACCTGCAACAAACCGCCTGTACAATCTCCACAAGCATAGATTCCTTTTAGATTCGTCTCCATATTTTCATTTACTATTATATTATCTTTTCCGTGTCATAATTCCTAATTTTTTAGCAAACTCTAAACTACCAGCTACTCCCTGTGCTACAAATATACCATCTGTTTTTAAGATAGCCCCATCTTTAAATTCGATTTCTTCTACTCTCTTGTTTCCTTTAATTGCCTTGATTTCTTTGGTATCAACTGTTACATTATCCGCTCTAAATGCTGGTGCCTTCTCTCCATTGGTTAGAATGGTAATCGTATCTGCTATATTGATTAAATCATTGGTTTCTGAAATAGCATATTTTCCGCTTCCCATAACAGCTATCTTTTTGTTACGATAGAAAAAACCATCACATACTGCACAATAACTGATTCCTTTCCCTTCAAAATCTTCTATTCCTTGTATCTTTGGTTTATTCTTTTTATTGCCAGTAGCTAAAATGACACTTCTTGTTAAAAAAGTAGTATTTTCCGTTTGGATGGTAAACCCATTTGGTACCATTTGTATCCCTGTAACTTCTTGTTTTTTCACTTCTACTCCCATATTTTCAGCCTGCTTAATCCCTGCATGATATAGTTCTTTTCCTCCAATTCCCTTTTCAAATCCATAATAATTGTCAATCTTTTTGGTTTTTTCTAAAGCTCCTTCTTCTTGATACAAAATTAATGTTTTTAAATTTGCCCTTCCGTGTATATAGACTTGCTGATATGCCTGCTGGTCCTGCCCCAATGATAATAACATCATAATTCATTTTTATCAATCCCTTCTAACGTTAATAAAAATTCTTTCATTTCCATACCTAATGCATAACCCACCAATTTTCCATTGCTACCAATCACTCTATGACATGGTGTGATAATAGGAATGGGATTTCTATGGTTTGCCATTCCTACTGCCCTTGCCGCCTTTGGCTTTCCTATTCTCTTAGCAATTTGTCCATACGTTCTAGTTTGACCATAAGGTATCTCTTGTAAGGCTGTCCATACCTCTTTCATAAATTTTGTACCTTTAGGATTTAAAGGTACGTCGAAAGCTTTTCTTTTTCCTTCTAGATATTCTAGCAGCTGTTTTTCTGTTTCTTTTAAAAGTGGTGTATCTTTTTGGCTTATCTGTTCTTCTATTTTCTTATTCATTTGAATTTCTATAATGCTATTATTTTCTTCTATGATAGCCATATTCCCTATTTTAGTATTGGTATATTTTACATATTTCATACTTTAGATTCTTCCTATCTTTTTGAAACATTATAACATCTTTTAAATCTTTATGCAATTAATAATAAGGGTATCTATTATTAGGCATACTACCATACGTTCCTGTAGTAGAAATAGTAATAAATTTTATGGAATAGATGTCACAATATACTAAACTATCGTTTTCAAAGGAACGCAATAAAATATAACTTGCACCTACATCTTGTAAAATCCCTATTCTATCTACTAAATTATTGGTACCAATTAAAAATTCTACTCTCATTAATTTTCCTATTTGCTCTCTTAAAAATGCTGGTGTATAAATTGGATTAGTTAAAATTTCTGGTGAATTTTGATTGACTTCCACCTGTCTCGTTTCTCTTTTGTTTACCATTTCTTCTGAATTTGCCATAAAAAATCCTCCTCATAACTATTTTCTTGTAATTTCAATCCAAGAAATAATTTATTATTGTTACAACACTGAATAAGCAATTAACTAACGCATGTAGGTTGCGACACAAAGTGTAAAAATAATAACTATTCTTAAATAAAAATCATTAACATTTAGGTATCTGCATACTTACCAGTTGGTCGATAAAAGCAATGTTCTCCTAATCTTGTATGAAACGTCCCAGAACCATTACTTGGAAAAGTAGAACTGCAACTTGGTCGAAAAGGATTTAAGTACCACAAGCAATCTCCTATCTCATTTAATCGATTTCCTGCTAACGCCCAATCCGCAATATTGTAATGCACTTCTGTTGGTGTCATATTGTAGATATTTTGCGGATTGTATTGATTTCGTATGGTTTCTCTTGCACAATCATATTGCCCTTGTTGAAAAATAATATTCCTAATGTTTCCCCCTTGTGAAACTCTAGCATATTCCCCATTTGATACATATACACGATTCATAGTTACGGAAGCAACTGCTTTCATCCCATTGTCTCCTTCTCCTCCTGCTTCACATTGTACAATTCTTGCTAATAATTCTCGATCTGAATATGCCATAACCAATCACTCCTATCCCTAAATTATATTAAGAATAGGAGGAATTGGTTCCATATTTTCAAAAGATATGTTATAATTGACTTGGTGATAAATTTGAAACTATTATTTAAAAATAAAACGAAATATACAAAAGCCATATATGACAAATTTCTAATCTTTCATAATAACAAATATCAATTAGCTTATATGGCATACACTGCCATAATAGCAATCTTTATTTTATGTAGCTTAATTTTACAAGTTAAATATCATAACTTTACAATTGCTATTGTGCTATGCTGTGGATTAACTGGTTTTGTACTTTGGCGATTTTTTCGACCTGTTACAGAAGTCTCAAATGAATATAAAAGTGAAAAAATCCAGAAAGAAAAAGAGTTTACTTTTACATTTTATCTTAAATATTTTATTGTTGAAGATGACAAGCAATATTCTAAAATAAAATATTATCAATTGCATCGCGTGTTTGAAAC
Organism: uncultured Clostridium sp.; assembly: GCA_948467495.1. Lineage (GTDB taxonomy): Bacteria > Bacillota > Clostridia > TANB77 > CAG-508 > CAG-269. The sequence goes on along the minus strand of CAOKEO010000042.1, from coordinate 9,352 downwards.
AGTAGATTTCTTTTATTTGTATCTTGATAAAAAACATGCTTTTTTACTAGATAAGACTAAATTCAAAAAGAACACCCCTTCTGAATTTTCTGCATTTATTAAGAAAAAATGTTGGTGGTTTTTTAAAAAAGTTAAATAAGATGTATGGTAACAATCCCTGGCATAGGGATTTCCTCATTTATTTTTTCCTTTTGGTTACTAAACTAACAAAAATATTTTTAGTTTGCTAAAAAACGCCCTCTTCACTTACCATCATTTGTGTCTTTATTTTTGTTAATCTATTTTTATCAATATTAATAATTTTTAAGATTGTATTTTCATCTATATTATTTTTTATCATATTGATAATCATTTCATTTTCTGCTTGATTTATAATGTCGTTTTTCTTTTGTAGGATTTCTATTTCCCTTTTCTTTACTTTGTGCTCTCTCTCCTTTACTTTCGTTTCCTGCTCTTTTACTTTTGTTTCCTGCTCTTTTACCTTTGTTTCCTTCTCTTTTACTTTTGTTTCCTTCTCTTTTACTTTTGTTTCCTTCTCTTTTACTTTTGTTTCCTTCTCTTTTACTTTCTCTTCCATTTCAAAAACTTCATCAATCTTTTTACTTAATATCTCTGCAAACATACTATCTCCTCCTTTTTCTTGTTTGATTTGTAAACCTTGAATAAACTTATTATACTTTTTATTATCTAGTTTATTTTTATAAACATACTTAATCATCCTTTGTAACAGTTTTTTCTGTCGTTCTTCCATCTGTGTTTTTATAACTAATTCCAAATATTCTTCTAGTTCCTCATAATTCTTTGCCTTTTCTAATAACATTGCTTTTGTTAAAAAGCCCTCCTTGTTTAACAACTCTTGGTTTGTATAATCATTTACATCTATTAATTGAAAATTCGCAAAAGTTTCTGGTTTACAACCAAGTAATCTTTCTTGTTTCTCAATTAAATAATTCGTAGCATTCCATTTTTCGTTGCCAGTATAAATGACAAAAGAAAATATAGCTGGTAATTTATAATTTTTCTGCCTTAATTTTTTCTTATTGATTGCACTTTCCATGATAGCCATGCCATATTTCAATATTCTATATGGCATGGCACAATCTATTGTTGACTGCTGTTCAATCAAAAAAAATATATTTTGGTCTTTCTTTTTATAAATCACATCCGATTCTATACTTTGAAAATTCTCTGTGATAAATTCTCTATTATATTTTTCTAAATCTTTTTCTTGCAGGGCATATTGGGTTCGTTCTAATTTTAACATTCTATTTAAAAATGTTACTACTTCTTTTTTATCATCTAATACATCTTTAAATATCTTATCATGCGGATTATTAATCTCTCTTTTGTAGTGATAACTTTCTTTTACATCACATAGCATAGGGATTTTATTATATTTATCTTTCTGAAAAATCACTTTATAATATATGTATTCATGATAGGTAAATGGTTTTATTTTATTTCTTCGTTTCAATTTTACCTCCTTTTTATTTTGATGTCAATTTTTATTTCTGGGTAAATTACTGTTTTGATTTATTCCTATTGGTGATTTTCTTCTTTTATTGCACTTTTTCTTGTGTTTTGCCTTTTTTTGAAAATTAGATTTTAAAAATTGATTTAATCTTTTTATTTCGAAATAACACTTATATATTACATTATTTCCTAGTATTTGTCAATCCCTTTAAATGCTAGCATCTTCATTTGATTTTTTGTCAAATATATATTAATTGATGCTGACTTTTGTGGCAACTATAATTATGTGCTATATTGCATCAAATCGGTAAATCTATTTGCCTCATTTTTGAAAGAGTTTAAGACTCGTCTTTTTTCTATTTATCTAAAATCTTAAATTTAAGTAACTACTACGAAAACAAACGACTTGCTTTCATAGTAGTTACAAATTTATTATATTTTTCCAAACAAATGGTTGACTTTTCATCTTTATGTGATATAATAAGAACAGATATTTGGTAATTAGTTTGGAGAATAAGAAAATGGAAACAATGGATAAATTAAAAATCTTAGCAGAATCAGCTAAATACGATGCTTCTTGTAGTTCAAGTGGAAGCAATCGAAAAAACAAAAACAATGGAATTGGAAATGGTCATGTGGCTGGTATTTGTCATAGCTGGGGAGCAGACGGAAGATGCATTTCTTTGCTAAAAATACTATTTAGTAACGCTTGTATGTATGATTGCAAATATTGTATCAATCACTGTACCAATTCTGTCAAAAGAGCAACCTTCACACCACACGAGGTCGCTGATTTAACCATCAATTTTTATAAAAGAAACTATATTGAAGGACTTTTTCTAAGTTCTGCTGTTGTAAAATCTCCTGATTACACGATGGAATTACTCATTCAATCCGTTTCTATTTTGCGAAACAAATACCATTTCAATGGTTACATTCACTGTAAAACCATACCTGGTTGTAGCAAAGAATTAATTGACATTTTAGGAACATTGGTAGATAGGCTTAGTATCAACATTGAATTACCTTCTCATGACAGTTTGAAATTACTAGCCCCACAAAAAGAAAAAACTGGCATTCTAGAACCCATGTCTTATGTTTCAAATAATATCAAACAAAATAAACTAGAAAAAAGTAAATTTAAGCCTAGCTTTGTACCTGCTGGACAAACCACACAGTTAATTGTTGGAGCAACTCCTGAAAGTGACTTAAAAATTTTAAAACTTTCTGAAGGACTGTACCAAAAATTAAAATTGAAACGAGTTTACTATTCTGCTTATGTTAGTGTCAACCAAGACAAAAATTTACCCACTTTAGAAGCCCCTCCCCTTCTTCGCGAAAATAGACTATACCAAGCAGATTGGTTGCTTCGTTATTATGGTTTTCAAGCAGATGAATTATTAAACGAAGCCCACCCTAACTTTAACCATATGTTAGACCCTAAATGCGATTGGGCATTGCGAAACCTGGATAAATTCCCAATTGAAATTAACACAGCAGACTACTTTACTCTACTTCGCATTCCTGGAATTGGTATTATTTCAGCTAAAAAAATAATACGAGCAAGACGTGAATTCCTATTAGACTTTGAATCTTTGAAAAAGCTTGGAGTGATATTAAAACGAGCAAAATACTTTATTACCTGTAAAGGAAAATATTTTCACAAAGTTTATCATTTCAATCAAAACTTTATTGAAACCAATCTCATTATACAAGAACGAAATGCTTTACCTCTCCCACAATATCAACAATTGTCTATTTTTGAGCATTTACAGCCAACCAAGGAGGATAAAATAAAATGTCTAACTGGAAGCTTATAAACAAAACCTACTTATATGATGGTACTCTAGATGGCTTTCTAACAATTGTATTTGATTGCTATGCTACCAAAACACTACCACAAAAAATAGTAACCAAAAATGATTATACTCCAAATTTCTTAGACAATACCATTTCAATTCAGACAGACTATAAAAAAGCCAAACGAGTTTTTACTGGAATTGAAAAAAATATTGGTTATACAACTCTTTACAATACTTACTATGCTTTTCTTTCAAATGAACCAAACAAAGAAATTTGTCTACTAAAATATTTGTGTGATGGTTTTGTTTTTGGTCCTAACATTAATAATCGACTTACGATTTCGTATGTCTTTCAAGTCATGGCAATGAAAAAAAGAGCCTTTGGTGAATGCCATAGATTAAAAGGACTGCTTCGCTTTCAAGAGGTTGGCAATAACTTATATTATGCCTCCCTTCATCCAGATAACAATATCATAGAACCATTAGCCCATCATTTTATCAATCGCTTACCAACCCAAAATTTTATCATACATGATAAAATAAGAAATATTTGCTTATTATACAATGGAAAAGAATATCAAATTGTCAATGCCACTAACCTAAAAATTCCTGCTATTTCTGCCAAAGAACAAAAATATCAGGAATTGTGGAAATTATTTTTTAATACCATTGCTATTTCAGAGAGAAAAAACCCAAGATGTCAAATGCAATATATGCCTAAAAAGTATTGGAAAGACTTGATAGAAAAACCTTAATCTATCAACTTAGATATTATTTTCTATCAATCTTTTTGTTTCTTCTTTTACCTTGTGGTCTAATGCTAAAATTTCCTCAACTGTGTTTAATTCCATTAAATTATGGGCATCTAGCATCTTTTTAATTCCTTTTGGAATTTGTGTATAAGTAATCTTTTTATTTAAAAAAGCATCTACTAAAACTTCGTTGGCAGCATTTAATACCACTTGATAACTATGCCCCTTTTCAATCGCTTCAAAAGCTAATTGCAAGCATTGGAATTTCTCTAAATTTGGTTTCTCAAAATTTAATTGAGCAATTTTAAATAAATCAATCTTTTCAATAGGATTGGCTAAACGATTTGGATAATTTAAAGCATAAGCGATTGGTATTTGCATGGATTTTGGTCCCAAATTTGCCATAATCGTTCCATCTTGAAACTGTACCATAGAATGTACAATACTTTTACGATGTACCACTACTTGTATTTGACTTGGTTCTACATCAAATAACCATTTTGCTTCCATTACCTCGAACCCTTTATTCATCATAGTAGAAGAGTCTATGGTTACCTTAGATCCCATCTTCCAAGTTGGATGATTTAAAGCTTGCTCTACCGTGATAGCATCTGTAATTTCTTTATCAAAAAATGGTCCTCCAGAAGCCGTTAATAAAATCTTATCAATTTTATTTTGTTTTTCACCTTGTAAACATTGCATTATCGCACTATGTTCACTATCCACTGTTAATAAAATAGCCTTATTTTCTTTAGCTGTATCCATAATTAATTTTCCACCAGCTACTAACACCTCTTTATTTGCTAAAGCTACTGTCTTTCCATTTTTTATCATATTATAAGTTGGTTTTAACCCAGCAACTCCAACTAAAGCTGACACACTAATATCAAAATCAATTAATTGCGAAATTTCTTCCATTCCTTCTTCTCCATGATAAACATGTAAAGATGGATACAACCCTTTTATTTTACTAGCATTTTCTTCTGCCATAATATACACATTTTGAGGTTTAAATTCTTGGATTTGCTCCATTAACTTTTCAATATTTTTTCCTGCCACTAAGGTAACTACTTGAAATAAATCAGGATTTTCTCGAATGACATTTAGTGTACTTTCTCCAATAGAACCAGTTGAGCCAAAAATGGCAATTTTCTTCATTTTCATTCCTCATTTCTTTCTAAAACTACTTACTACTATTCATCTAAAGTTTAATACCTAATATCTTTTCTTAAAAAGTTTATATTCTTAACAGTAATTATTTAAAATTCACAACCGTCTCTCCTACACCAGCTTCTACTTTAATAGTAACATCACCACTACCAATTGTTTGTTTATCACTAACTTTTTGTCCATCTACTTTAAAATTCCCTAAACCTGTTTCAGCCTTTACCTGATAATCACTAACTTTACCAATTAAATTAATATCTAATTCACCAACACCACACTCAACATCTGCTGTTTTTGTAATTTTTCCAGTAAAAGATAATCTTCCAATTCCGCCATCTAATTTTAATTCCTCAACATCACTATTAGCAATATTAGCTTCTCCTGCTCCTGCCTTTATTTTAGCATATTTAGCTGAAAAAGAATCAATTTGATATTTTCCAACACCCATCTCTAAATTCAATTTATCTGTCTTCAAATATTCAATATTGGTTTCATTTACCCCTGTTTCAATCGTAACTTCATCAAAATTTATATTTTCTGGAATAAAAATTGTGATTTGTGATTTCACATCTTCTATGTGATGAAAAAAATGTGTATGATAATCCTCATCCTCTATTTTTAGTTTTTTTCCCTCTACTTTACAATTAAATTTGTCAGAAACTTCAGAAGCAGTTACCTTCAAAGTATCTCCCTTTTTAATTGCTAATTTACAAACCTTTAAATCAATATCCAAACTCGTAATATCTGAATATTCCTGCTCCCATTTTGTTATCATAGCTTCATTGCTATTTTTTTCAAACAACTCCATTCCTGTTGTGACACCAAAAACAGTAGTAACGGCAGTAATAATCACACCAATAATCATAAAGCATAAATAAACGGCAAACGCTATCGCTCCATATTTGATTACTTTTTGAAAAGACGTCATTTTATCTCAACACCTCCAAACATAGCCACACCATTAATATAGATAGTTGGTAAACTTTCGTTATATTCAGTCTTAGCTTTGTTGCTAACTCCTCCAAAGATTGGTGTTGATTTTACCTTGATATTAACTCCTGTTGGTACTCTTATCTCAATTCCTCCAAAAATGCTATTAGCATTGATGACTTGGTCTGCTTTGATAATTGCTTTTGAAATGTCTAATTCTACACTTCCAAATATAGCATCTAAATTGGCTCCCTGAAACTCTTGCCCAGAAAAATCACTTTGCTGACTTCCAAAAGTCGCACAATATTCTTCAAAATCACCTTTATTGGTATTTAATTTTCTTATTTTCTCTACTATTTTTTTGTTAAACATATCCTTAAAAAGGATACTAATTCCTACCATAACTAAAATAAATGGAAAGATTAATTTTCCCATTAGGCTAAAAGATAAAATATTTTGTGCGCATAATAGTAATACAATTCCTATTACTAACCATATAAAACTCCACATTTTATTAGTGCTTCTAAACAACTCAATAAAACTTGGTACAATAATAAATAAAGTCCACCAACCTCGAAAGAAAACATTAATATCTGTTAATCCTACAGCATTTAGTCCAAAGATAACCCCCACTACAATTAATACAATTCCCCATAATACATTTCCAAATTTCTTCATTTTACACATCTTCCTTTCCTTTATTATCTTGTTACCATTTAATATTTATTTAAACGGTAACTTGTAACATTATTTTTTCTATTTCTTGAAAACAAGCTTCTTCTTTTGTTAATATGATATCATAAGTTTCTTGATAATATCTTAAGTTCTCATTTTCTCTACTATTTAAAAATCCTATTGTTATCGTTTTGTCTAAATATTCTTGTTTCACCATCTGTATATCCTCAATAATATCTCCACATAAAACCGCATATTCCTTTTGATTTATCCTATCACGTAAATCCTGTGGCAAATTTCCTTCTAATTTCTTATTCATAGAATGAAGAATCGTACCAGTAAATTCTTGCATTTCATCTTCTTTAAATTCAATCTGATTACTGATAATATAGATATTATCATAATAACATTTCTGCATTTTTAAAAATTCCTCTATGGTATTTTTGATACCAGCTGATAAGATAATAACTGGTATATTTCTCTCATGTAAACTTTTTAAAAATTCTTTTGTTCCTTTTCTAAGCTTTAGCTTTTCCTTTTGCAATGCTTTTTGTAATTTAGAAAATGTCAATTGGTATTTGTATAAGATATCCATACTTTTTCGATACCAGTCTGCCATATGCTGCTTTTTTATATCATAATCTAATTCATAATCCGATTCTATCGGTTTATATCTTCCATTTAGTTTCTGAATTTCTTTTTTACACTCTTCTCCATAAATTTCAAAATCTATAATTGCCATCCATGAATCAAGACTGTCAGAACTAGTTATGGTTCCATCAAAATCAAGTACAACATAATAATTATCTTTTGTCAGTGTAATTTTTCCCAGTTTATTAGGATTATTTTCATACCTCATTTTAGACTATTCCTCTCCTAATACAAATATTTATTGTCTTTATTCTACTATACTTTTTTTTATTTTTCAAGAACAAATCGGAAAGCTTTAATATTAGCATAATTTTAACTTTTCTCTTTGGCTTTTGGTGAATTTGTTCGTGTGTCAATTTTACGTATGGAAAATTGTGTACAATTGGTTTTCTATATTAGAAAGTCAGTATGACTTTCTAATATAGAAAAAAACCGAATTATTAATATTCGGTTTTATTTATTCAGAGGTAGCACATTTTGATTAAAAGTTTATCTATTTTTTATTAGCAAGAAGCAATTAATTTTCTTTTTATCTTATTTAATTCTTCTTTACTAATTTCTGTATATTTCATAATTTTTTCTTCTGACTCGCCACTTTGTATCATATTTTTAATGGTTTTTATTCTACTATCTTTTATGCCTTCTTCTTTGCCTTCTTTCTTTCCTTTTTTGATTCCCTCTCTTAGACCCTTTTTCCAATTCTTATACTCTAAATCAAATAGCATTTTAGTTACTGGGCTCATCCCTAATTCCCCCTTTCTTCTTATTTTCTCTAATAATTCGTTTGCTTTTTCTTGACCAATACGAAATACGATGATATTCGTAATTATTTCTGCTAATGCTTGCAACTCTTTTGGGTCATCTATTACCTCTACAATTTTATTGATTTGTCGGTTTAATTCCTCTACTTCTTTGCATTTCTCGATTATCATAATACTAGCAAATAAAGTTCTTTTCTCTAACAATTCTTCTAATGTATAATCTTGTACCGCTATTAAATTATATTGTAAATTAATTTTATAATCTTCATAATTTTGTGATTGATACTGACTTTGTGCAAAATTTGTTTTAACATTCCATTTTTGAAATCCCGTATAAATAACAATTGGCACTACCACTGGATATACTTTGTCTTTTCTTAAATAAGTTTTTTGCACAATACTTTCTTTTCTCATAATTTCGCCCACATACTCCCATATCCTTAATGGCATATCTTGGTCTATGGTACTTTGATGCTCTACTAAAAAATACACTGGTTTTTGTTTTAATTGATAGATAAGGTCAGAATGCTTTTCTTTGTATTGCTTGGTTATGAAATCGGTATGACATTGCATGAGTTGCTCTGGCTTTATGACTTTTTTTAACGCTAAAAATTCATTTAAAAAATGTATCATTTCTTTTTTTCTGCTTAAAATATGACGAAACATTTTATCATGTTTTTTATCAATTGTTTCTATTCTTTTTGGATGATAAATTTGATTTTCCTTTAAAGAATAAATTTTATAGGTAACATCTTTTTCTCTTAATTTTAAATTTTTATTATTTCTTAAGTATTCTATATATTGCTGATAAGTAATAAATTTCAATGTATCCCTTCTTTCTGTATTATATATTCTTTTTATCATTTTGTCAATATTTATTTTATAGTAAAGTTATGTGGTTTCTTTTTTTCATCACCTCTCTTCTCTTATTTTCTGTTTAGTTTGGAATTTCTCGAATTAAAATTAAAAAATAGAAATTAAAATATATTCTTATCTTAAGATGCATTTTAGAAAAAGTCAATCTTTTTCACAAATAATTCACATTTGTAATCAAGATAGAAGTTCTAGTAACTATTGAGACGTTTTGTTTTTTGCCATAAAAGTTTCTATATTTTTTATTGGTAACTCCCAGCTGCGAACA
>CAOKEO010000041.1 GCA_948467495.1 uncultured Clostridium sp. | reverse complement strand
TACCTCCAATACGGACTTTCACCGATTAGCTAAACGACATGCCTGTCGCACATATGAAAGACGTTTCCCTCAAGAAACGTCTCCCATTAACACTACATATAAAACAAAAAGAGTAATATAACTAGTGCTCCAAACACTATAACTACTATAGCAGTTATAACATGTCCTAAGAACCGTATTATTTTAGAATCAGAATCAATCATCCCACACGAAAAAGCACTGCTTATCACACAACCAATCCAACCAAAAGTAATAATTGCAATCAGATAGCCATTTTCGTGCAAACTTCTCATCAACAGATTCATGTCTTTCAATAACTCCATTGTTTTCATCAATATACCCTCCTTAGGTTCTAAATACACAACAGTATCCAATTAAATTATACCATATTTTACATAAGATTGCAAATATCTAACACTGAGTTTGGATGACACCTAATTTATTATTTCTTATATATTCCAATACTCTTTTAAATTCATCTTCAAACTTAAATTTTATGGTTATATTTCCATTTTCATGTACATCAATACAATCTATTAATTCCATCATTATATCTCTTGAAAGTACAATAACTCTTTTTTGTTCTTTGAATTTCTCTATCCATTCATTATGAGATTGGTTTTGTGTTTCATACTTTTGTTTTTCGTTTTTAAGCCTTTCGCTATTTTGCTTTAACATTTCTATATCATTTTCATATTTTTGTTTATATTCTAAATATTCTTCTCTTGTTATATCTTCATTTTTCCAATCCTCATAAAGCCTCCTTTTAAAATTTAATATTTTAGCAATTTCACTTTGTTTAGCAATTATCATATTTTCGATGTTTTCATTTCTAGTATTTTGATATGCACTTTCATTTATCTGTTTTACAATTTCTTCTGTGTCAATTAATAAATCAATATGAAAATTAATAGCTTTTAACACTGCTTTCTCTAAATTTTCCACTTTTATACTATGTTTTGTGCATAAGTTATTTGATTTTTTTCTATAGGTACTACAAATATAATATTCGTACTTGTTACCACTTTTATTAGTACTACTTTTTTTATTCATTGCTCGACCACAATCTTTGCATTTTAGAAGTCCCGCCCATATAGATAATTCACCTGTTTTTTGCGAAACTTTCATATCTTTCTTGTTTAATTCTTGTGCCTTTTCAAAAGTTTCTTTATCAATAATAGCTTCATGAGTATTTTCTACTCTTATCCATTCTTCCTTTGGCACTTGTTCTACTTTATGTACTTTATAGCTTTTCGTTCTTCTTTTTCCTTGTACTGTATTACCTATATATACTTCATTATTTAAAATATTTCGTACTGTAGAAGGTGTCCAAGTATATGTATTATCTTGTATTCCATAGTTGTTATAATTTTGCCCTAATTCTATTTTTTTGTGCCCTGTAGGATTCAATACTCCTAAATCATTCAGTCTATGGCATATTGCTATTTTTCCTAATCCTTCATTCACATTCCAATTAAATATATTTTTTATAATGTTTGCAACACTTTTGTCAATTATTAACTTATGCTTATCTTTTGGATTTTTTATATAACCATAAGAAGGAAATGCTCCTATAAACTCTCCTTTTTTCTTTTTTCCATTTAAAGATGTTCTTATCTTAATTGATGTATCTCGGCAGTATTCATCATTAATTAAATTTTTAAATGGTACTAATATCGTATTTATACTTGACGGATTTTTAAAACTATCTACAAAATCATTAATGGCAATAAATCTTATATTAAATAATGGAAAAACTTGCTCTATATAATTTCCTACTTCTATATAATTTCTTCCAAGTCTTGATAAATCTTTTACAATCACACAATTAATATTTCCATTTCTCATATCTGTTAGTAATCTTTGAAATGAAGGTCTATTAAAATCTGTTCCTGTAAATCCATCATCTATATAAGTATCATAAACTATCAAATCATCATGTTCTTCTATGAATTCATTTAATAGTGTTTTTTGGCTTGTTACACTATTACTTTCTTGTTTTTCTTTTCCGATTGTCTTCGTCTTCTTGTGAAAGTCTTATATATAATGCAACAGACCATATCTTATTCTTTATAGTATTATTTTCATTAGAAGAATATTTTGATTTTCTTCCTGCCATTAAATTTTTACCTCCCTTCTCATATATTGTAACGTGCTCAACAGCAAACGTCAGCCTTTTTCGCCGAAACTGTTAAAATTTATTTGTTACAGTTTCGAAAGTAAAATTGCGAAGCAATTTTACTTTCCTATCTTTCCTTTTAATATGTTTACCATACATTGATTAAATGTTTTGTTTGTATCCGAATATTCCATTTCTATAGCCGTCTTTCCTACTTTTATTTGATATGGATTTTTTGTATTTAATAAGTATTGAATTATTTTGTTTTGTTCCCTCAAAATTTCATACCTCTCAAATTTATATGTTTACAGTTGCTTCACAACTGCATAGTAATCTGTAAAGCTCGTACCTTGCTAACAGCTTACTTAAGTTTATTAGTCAAAAAAATTTTTATTACTAATTTGTCCCTTCTACTAGGTAAGTTCCAAATTACTATTCAAAATGTAATTTTTTTAAATCTCTCTACTAGATATATGTCATTTATTTTATAAAAATCGGAAAATTTTAGAAAAATTTTTAAATTTCTCTGTTATGTATATGACATCCAGAAATTAAAAAGGTATCATTTTTAGGAAAATTGTACAAAAAAATAACTAGAAATTAGTATGTACTAAATTTCCAGTTATAGTTTCCTAAAATTAGTTGTTTCTTTTTCCTTTTTGCTTATTATTCCTAAAAGCTTTTGACTTATTCTTTCCTTTTTATCAATTCTTTCGTTACCACTAGTTACTATTACATGTTTTACAAGCAGAATAGCCATTATCTATTAGAGTTTTTTCCTTTGTTGTAATTTCTTTTATATATTTAGGATTAATATTATCTAATTTTTTACATTTTTCTAGGTGATATGTTTTCGTTTGTGAATTAATTTCAAAATTTATATTTCTGCTTTTTTCTTGTTTCTTTTGTTCTACTGCTATTTTTACTCTTTGTATTGTTTTCTCAATTCCTCGATTGTCTTTAATTATACTGCCATCACTATATTTAAATTTAACTTTTCCTTTAATATTATAACAAAATCTACATAGACTAAATTCTGTATCTAAACTCTTTGCTTCTATTAAAATTCCTGTTGGAATTTGATTTTTATCTTTATATATTGGAGTAACTCTATATATAATTCTTATATATTCATTTTCGTTTTCTTTTATATATTGTTCTACTTCTTTTTCAACATCATTCATAATCTTTCTATTTAAGTCTTCTGTTCCTATAAATATATTATTTTTGTGATTTTTTTTTGCAGATAACCTATATGCTATCGCATGACATCTTTGAAATATTTTAGCATTGTTGATTTTTTCTGTCCATCCATTTGGGTCAGGATATTTTAAATGTTTTTCTATCATTATTGATAAAGTATATTTACTAATTATTGCTATTCCTCCACCTGCTCTATTAAATACATCTGCTTCAGAATATTGTGGTATTCCTTCGATTATTTCAAAATCTTCTTTTTTAAAGAATGGTTTATCGTTATTTACTACATATGTAAAACTATCTAATTTATTTATATCTTTGTCTAGAAATTCATTTATGATTTCTTCTTTATTTTTCATCATTACCTCTTTTTTCCAATTTTTCTAATTTTGATTTTACAATTTCCTTTATATAATCTCTTACATAATCAACTTTTTCTACAAATTCCCCATCTGATGTAAGAAAGTAAAAAGAATCTACTTTGTGATGTGCATCTTCTAATTCCTTTTTTGTTACAGGTATTCTAGTAACATCTCCATCATAATAGTCTACATAGTATTTTTTATTTTTCTCATTATAATTTACATATAGAAATTCAGTATCATATGAGTATTCTATCATTGAATCTTTTATTATATCTTCTAGTCTCTCTTCATATTTTGGTGCTAATTCCATTTCACTATATATTTCATTATAAAAACTTTTATCGATTGAAATATTATTTTTTGGATTTTCTAATGCGTTTTGTAGTTCATTCATAAATTCATTCATATTAACATCAACTTCTTTTGTTCTTGAATTAATTTCATTGTTTAGTAATATATCCATATGCCTCCTTATTGTTGTTATATATTTTAAATTTAAACCATTATATCACATTTTTATATTTTTTCCAATATTTTACATGATTTTTCATAATTTGTTTTAATATTACTTCATATTCTCCCAATTAATTAGTTATTATTTGAATTATTATATCATAGTAAAAAGAGAAAGCAACTTACTTTCTCCTAATTTGATAGTTTATATCATTATTGATTTTTGGGTAGTTTTACTGTGTGTTGTTAAAATTACCCTCGCACCTCCTTGGTGTCCTCCTTCTCCAGTTGGATTATACAAAGTAACCAAAACTACTACTTGTGGACAATCAATAGGAGCTACGCCACAAAAAGAAGTAACATATTTATTGGTATTAACGCCATCCTCTGATGTTCCTGTTTTTCCACCAATACGATAGCCTGCTACTTTTGCATTTTTTCCGTGTCCCTTCTGCCACAACTGATTCCATCATACTTAGTACTTTTTCTGATGTTTCTTGAGAAATAACATTTCCATTTATTTTTACTGGCACATCTTGCGTTTCTCCTGTTTGACTATCTACCATTTGCTTTACTACTCTAGGTTGTACACTATTACCTCCATTGGCAATAGCTGACACCGCCGTTACTAACTGAATTGGGGTAATTTCAAATCTTTGCCCAAAACTTATTGTTGCTAATTCAACAGGACCTGCTTTTTCTTCTGCTAGAAAAATACTATTGGCTTCACCTGGCAAATCAATCCCTGTTCTTTCTAGCAATCTAAATTTGTTTAAATAACTATAATAAGTTTTCACTCCTAATTTTTGTCCTAATCCTATAAAAACAGGATTACACGAATTCATTAATCCTAAACGTAGACTTTCAGAACCATGTGGTCTATAATGTCTCCAACATTTAATTCGAACTCCTGCTACTTCAATTCCTCCTGTACAGCAAAACTGCCCTTGCTGGTCAATATCGCTTACTAACCCTTCTTCAATTGATGCTGACGCTGTTATTACTTTAAAAACAGAACCTGGTTCATACGTATCTGCAATTGCCTTATTTCTCCATACGGCTTGCAAATCCTTTGTTTTTTCTGCCTGTTCCATATTATCCCAAGTTTCTTTTAATTCATCTGTATAAGGTTCATAAGGTTGGTTCAAATTATAATTGGGATACGTTGCCATGGCTAAAATATCCCCATTTTGTGGATTCATAACTACTACATTTCCTCCATCAGTACAATTATTATCAATACATGCCTCTTCTAAATATTTTTCAACAATCGATTGGACACTTAAATCAATTGTCAAGATTAAATCATTTCCATCAATAGCAGATACATACTTTTCTCCCTCATCTCCTATTTCTGCCCCCTTTGCATCTGTATGTCTCTGAATTGCACCTTGTGTTCCTTTTAATTGTGTATCATATTTTGCTTCTATGCCATCTAACCCTTGATTATCACTTCCACAAAAGCCTATCATTTGAGAAGCAATGGTGCTATAAGGATAATATCTTTTGGTATCTTCATCGATATTAATTCCTGTAGTAATTCCATTTTGTTCCATCCAAATTCTTAGCTTATCTGTCTTTTCTTTCTCTACTTTTTTAGCAATTGTTTCAATTGAACTTCTCTTTGTTACTTTTTTCCACATTTTCTCATAATCTAACTCAAAAATATCAGACAAAATCTTTGCAACCTTTTCTTTATTTTCTTTTGCTATGTTCCCAGGATTAACAGTTACTGTTTCTACGGTACTACTTACTGCTAATACATTTTTTCCTGTGGCATCATAAATGGTTCCCCTTTTGGGATTGATACTCCTATCTAAGGTCTGCTGTTGATAGGCCATACTAGAAAGCTCTCCTCCTTGTATCAATTGAATAAATCCTATTCTTCCGATTAAACAAATAATAATTAGAAAAGCAATAAATAAAGCATTTCTCATCTTCTTTTTACTTGAAAGCTTAATTGTCCTCATAAAAAAACCTCCTAATTAATTTTATTAGGAAGGTTTCTCTTTATTACAAAACAATTTTATCGGTTAAATATCTTATCGACAAACTGTTCAAACCAGTTCTTTTGCTTTTGTATTATTATCTCCTCAGAAGCGGATTCTACATAATCCTTTCTTGGTAAACTAATATATACTGTTTGCTTATTTGTCAACTTTTGCATTCCTAGCTTCTCCTTAGCTAGCTTTTCAATTGTGTTCAAATTTAAACTATTTTCTATACTAACTTTTAATTGCTCATTTTCCTTTTGAAGAGAAGATAACTCTCTTTTTAAAGTCTGTACCTGATTAAATTTCTCATTAATTTGTGAGTTTCTATAGCTTATGGTTAGAAGTACGATAAAAATCGCTATAACAATTAGAGTCAATATGGTTTGTCTCTTTTTCTGCTCTCTTGAAATTTTTATATCTTGTCTTGGCAAATCCTCAACAACTTTTAATTTTCTTTTTTGCGTTTTCCTTCTTTTAGCTATATCTGGTTCCAATTTTCTAGGACTTGTCTCATATTCATATCTACTTCTTGCCATAGTCACTCACCTCCTTAACATTTTATACTTTCACATCTTTCAAAAATTCTTAATTTAGCACTCTTGCTCCTAGTATTATCTTCTAACTCCTCTTTTGATGCTAGAATTGGTTTTTTGGTTATAATTTTTCCGAGAGACTTCGCACCACATACACAATAGGGTAAATCATTTGGGCAAGTGCATCTTCCCTTTACATCTAAAAAAGCCTTTTTTACTGCTCTATCTTCTAATGAATGAAAGGTTATAACACATAATCTTCCTTTTTCACTTAAACTTTCTATACAATCTTTAATGGTATGATACAATGGTTTTATTTCATTGTTTACTTCTATTCTAATAGCCTGAAAGGTTCTTTTAGATGGATGTCCATCCTTTTGTTTTGATTTTGGTATTGATTTTTCAATAATATGCGTTAACTCTCTTGTTGTTTCAATTCGATGATTTTCTCTTTCTTTACAAATATTTCTAGCAATTTGTCTGGAAAATCTTTCCTCTCCATACTCATAGATAATATTAGCTAGTTCTTGTTCAGAATAACTATTAACTACCACTTGAGCTGTTAATTCTTGTGTCTTATCCATTCTCATGTCTAAAACATTTTCTCCCAAGTAACTAAAACCTCTATTTCTTTCATCTAACTGATAAGAAGAAACTCCTAAATCCAATAAAATTCCATCTACTTTATCAATTTCGAATTGTCGTAATATAGATTTTATATTATCATGATTGTCATGGATATATTTGACATTAGAAAACTGACTTAGATTTTTCTTAGCCGCTTCCAGAGCCTCTTGATCTCTATCAATTCCAATAAGAACACCTTGACTTGACAAATTCTTTACTATTTCTTTACTATGTCCAGCACCACCTAATGTCCCATCTACATAAATTCCATCTGGTTTTATTTTTAGACCTTCTATACATTCTGCTAACATAACTGGCTTATGTTTAAACTCCATTTAGCACCTCTCTATCAATGACATAAACGACATGAATGACAAATCCAAAACTTATAAGATTTGTCTGTTCTAAAATCTATGAATTTTCTTTTATTTACTAAAACAGCTGGTAATTTAGAAAACTACCAGCTGATTCCTATTTACGTTTTTATCTTTTGGTTTTTTAAGCTTCTTAAGTTAAACTTTCTTTGGTAACTTTTACTTTTTAGAAAATTAAAAATTTTATCTTTTGTACATTTATCTTTGGTAAAGTCTTCTTTTGTAAACTTATCTTTTGTAACTTAAAATTTCATCTTTTGTATTTTTTTCTTTTGCATCTATATAAACTTTTACAAGTTATATACCTAACATTGTCATATTTTCAGCAATCTCATCTGCTGAAATAGCCTCATCACAATTTTGCCATGTTTGTTTATCCCAAATTTCAAGTCTCGTACCTACCCCTATAATAACAGACTCTTTATTTAGATTAGCAGCTACTCTTAAATTATTGGGAATTAAAAATCTTCCTTGTTTGTCTATTTCACATTCTGTTGCACCAGATAAGAAAAATCTTACAAAGTTTCTAGCATTTTTATCTGAAAGTGGTAATGTTTTCAATTTAGTTTCAAAATTTAACCACTCATTTTGTGAAAACGCAAATAAACATCCATCTAATCCCTTTGTTACGATGAACTTTTCTCCCATATCAACTCTTAATTTTGCTGGCATAATCAATCTGCCTTTTGTATCAATAGAATGCTCATATTCACCTATTAGCAACTAAATTTCGCCTCCTCCACTTTTTCACCACTTTGTACCACTTTTCTCCACTTCAATTAGATTTTAATATAAGTTTTAATATTTTGCAAGCTTTTTTGCAAAACTTTTTTATTTTTTTGGTAACTATTCATAGGTAATACATTTCAATTAGAAAGTTTCTATCTTTTTTATGATGTAACAATTCGGGGGGACCAGCAAGATTACAGTCTGTTATAAGATTACAGACTGTTCACAGCTGGGAGTTACAAATAAAAAATATAGAAACTTTTATCTCCCAAAAACAAGACTCTAAATAGTTAATTTTTTGGTAACTATTCATAGGTAATACATTTGAATTGGAAAGTTTCTATCTTTTTTATGATGTAACAATTTGAAAGAATTCGTAAGAATATAATCCGCAAACAGAACTATTTGTATGACTTATCTTATGTTTTTTTATTAATAGTTCGTTCTTTTTTCTTTTTCTAATTGCTATACTTTTTATATAAAATATAAGGAGGAAATCCTCATGAACAATCAGGAAAAAGTTTTAAGAAGAAATATCGGCAAAAAAATCAAATTAGCCAGGTCAAAAGCAGAATATACACAAGAACAATTAGCCGAAAAATTATCTTTATCACCTAGATATATTAGTCAATTAGAAAGAGGAATTGCTTTTGGAAGTGCCACTACCATTATTAATGTCTGTAAAGCACTTAATATAAATTCTGATTTTTTATTTAGTGACTTAATTAGTGATACTCCCCCTATCTTAGATAATATTACTGACGACAAATTCTTAGAAAATTATTTAAAATTGGATGATTATAACAAAAATATTATAGCCATGCTTACAAATGATTTAATTAAAATGCAAAATAGAAATGAAAATAAGAAAAATGCCTAGAGTTTTAGGCATTAATTTATTGTAGTATTCGTTGGTCCAGTTCCAACAACATCTTCTTGCAATGACCTCCAAGTATTACATCCAACAATACCATCTGCTGAAAGTCCTCTTGAACGTTGGTAAGAAACTACAGCATTATAAGTACCTGAACCAAAGATACCATCTAATCCATTAGTTCGATATCCTAATGTATTTAAGTCGTCTTGAGCAATTAATACATAATTACTTAAGCTTCCTCGTCTCAATGTTGGAAATCCTCCTGTTGAACAAGCTGGTTTTCCGAAAACGCTTATCAAAATGTACCCATGTTGGTGTCAATGAAATAGGTTCTCGTGTTACTCATGTTTTCAAAAATTTTTGGGTTCATTCCTTTTATTTTACTTATATCGAGTTTTTTCGCTGTTTCTAGGAATTCCTTAAAACTAATTCTTAAATGAATATCTATTTTGTTATCATATACAACAATCTCTTTTAGGATTGATGATAGTATCATTTTCTTTTTTTCTATACTACAATTTTTTAATATTTCTTTCCAATCTGGAATCATACTTTTTACTTTCAACATTTGTTCAAAGTTGATTTCTTTTTCTTCTTTTATTTTTTCTAGTTCCATCTTTTGTTTTTGATATTCCTTTATCTTTTGTTCATTCTCTTCCATTAAGCTAGATATTAATTCTCTTGAAAAAGTACTTTTACCAGTTATTACATTTATTATTTCTTCTTTTAACACTTCATTTTTATTATAGTATTCTTTAATGTTTTTCTCTAATTCTTTGATTTGTTTTCCCTCGTTATCATTTGTATTTTTATGGATTTTTCTTACATATTCTGATAAATCTCTTTTTTCTAGCAAATCAAAATATTTGTATATTTCATTTAGTACTGGTTCTTCTATTGTATTATTCTTATGACTTTTCTTGTTACAATCACATTTCCTACCACTAGAATTATTATTACAAGCATAATAACTATATTTAGTGTAACCTTTACTTCCATCTTCTAACTTTATTTCTCTTTTTGAAGTTCTCGTTGTTAATTTAGCTCCACATCCACCACAAGTTATGTATCCTGTAAAAAGCATTTCTCCTTTAGTCTGATATTTAAAATGTTCTTTATTTGCTTGTTCACATTGATTATTTTTATCTTTCCTTGATTTTTTTATCTTTTGTGCTTTTTCAAATTGCTCTTCTGATATTATTTGAAATTCTGGTATTTTTTCTTTTGAATAAATCCAATCTTCTGTATTAGATACCCTTTTTCTTTTACCTCCACCAATTGGTACACTTGTTTTATGAAAGCATAAATATCCTGTATAAATAGGATTTCTAAGCATATTGTTTACTGTGCTATAACTCCATTCAAAACCTTTATGAGTTTTATAGCCTTTTTCATTCAAGTATTTTGCAATTCTAATTCCACCATATCCTTCTTCAGTAAATAAATTAAATATCTTTTTCACAATTTCCGCTTCTGTTGGTATTATTTCATAAGTTTTTCTTTCTACTCCTCTTTTAGTAAAAATTCCTGTTTTAACCATTCTATAACCATAAGGAGGTACTGATATGATATTAATTCCTTGTTCAATCATTTGCTTTTGTTTTGTTCTTACCCTTATTGACGTTTTCTCACTTTCTCCACCAGATTGCCAATATCTTATATAGTTAATTAGTTTATCTGCTCTTGATTCAAACTTTTGTTGTCCTTCTTGTGTTGACCATATTTCAATACCATGTTCGTCAAACCATTCAACAATGAAAGGAGTTTCGTCGTCTCTTCTTCCGAAGTCTATCAAACATAAATACAAGTAGAACATCAAATTCTTTGTTTATTGCATCTGTTCTTATTTCTTGCAGAACATCTCTATCTTCAAGTTTTTTATTGTATCCTGATACACCTTTTTCAATGTATTCTTTGTCAAATTCCCAGTCAGGCATCATGTCTATGTATTTCATACATTCTATTCTTTGCATTGGTATATCATTTTTGTCTAGTTGTTTTACTGTTGATACTCTGTATAGACATCTAACTCTTTTCATTGTTCTCCTCCTTTCTTCATTTTTTAGGTTATCATTTATTTTTTACTTTTATAAATATGAAAAAGTTTATAACTATCTTAATTTACACATTTGCAATTTTACTTATATTGTGCTTTCATTAAATTTCTTTGCATTTTTGCTTGTTACTATTTAACTTTCTAGTTTTAAGATATCTTCAATGTAAAATTTAGTTAATTGTTTTAAAACATCTGACATTACATTTGTTTCTTCTTCATTTTCAAAAATTATATTTATTTCTTGATCCTTTTCTTTATCTACTGTTTTTATAATCTTTTGTTGTTTCTCATTTGTTTTAAATATATATTCTTCTTTGGTATCGAATTTATTTTCATCATTCAAATACAACACCTCTAGTTCAATTTATATTTGAAAAACAAATAATAATTACTGTAATAATTTCTATTTTCAAGATTTAATATCTTACTTTCTAATCATTAAACGGCTTTATGAGCTCCTCAGGAATTTCACCTATCTGTATCACCAGACTTATTCTCATTGCGTGGGACGGTTTCTTCTCGCTCGTGCCATGACTAAATAAGAGTTTCTTTAATTGTATTTAATGATTTAATATTTAATTTTCAATGTACTTTGAGAGAAATTTTTCATTCCTAACAGCTATTAAATTTTTAAAATATGCCACTTTCTGAAAAATATTTTTGTCTCTATTTATAATGGCAATTGAGTTTTAAAAAGGTAATGCTTTTTTTAAATTTTTTATCCTCTCACTTGTACAGTAATTTTTCACCCAATTTTTAAGGTCATTTTGAAAAAAAATTTTTCTCTCCTACTTGTAAAGCATTTTAGGTATGTGTTTTTTACCCCTTTAGTCAAAATTTTTTATTTTTTGAAAATATCTCTCCTATATGTAAAGTAATTTAAGTGGGTATTTCTTGTTAGTAAATTGAAATTTCTTAATATTTGAAAATTTGCAAAAAAATAAAACATAAAAGATTTCTCTTCTATGTTTTTATCTATAATATCTAATCTTATTTTAATTTATATTTATGTAGTGATAAATATTCTCATATATTTAATTCATTAGTTGGTGTTAATTCTATACCCTTTTGGGTTGTTCTTCCTTGTTCTGAAAACAAATACAGTTTTTGCTTTGCTCTTGAACATATTACATATAATAGCTTTTTTGTTTCTATATTACGCACTAATGGTTTATTTATGATTATATGCCAATTTGGTATATATCCATTTAATAATCCTGCTGCAATTACAACTTTATACTCTTCGCCTTTTACTCCATGAAATGTATTTATAACAACCCCTCTTTTTATTTTAAATGACTTTTCAATACTTTCTAAAGTAATACTTAACTTATATCTACTTATTCTGTCATTTGTGTTCTCCAAAAATTCGGATAATTTCTGTTCTAATTTTTCTTCTTGTTTGAAATTAATATGGCATTTTTCAAATAAGTTCTTAATACATTCTTGCAATGTTAATATTCCATCTTCATTATATTTTTTTGAAGAATTAATAACTTTTAGTATAAAATATATATCAACAAATTTGGGAAGTTCTATCTTATATTCACTTTTTAATATATTAACTATTTCTTTTGCATTACTTTTTCTTATTACTGTGCTTTTTCCCTTTTCTGTAAATAATAATCTAGCAATTAAATAATAAATATTCAATGGATCATATTTTATAGGACTTATTTCTGGAGAATCAAATTTAATGTCTGGTAATAGTATTTTTAGTTTATTCCCTATATCAAAGAGTTGCCACCACTGTGGAGCAATAACACAAATATCTTCTTCATTAATTCCGCTATTTATTTCATTTCTTATTATATTAGATATAACATTAGCCAAATCAATTTTGTTTATGTTTTTATTATAATATAGTACACTATCTTCATTTTTCAAATTACAACATGATTCAATATCAGTTTCTTCTATTTGAAAATTTTTATAATAGTTTATTATATTCTGAGTAGATCTATAGCATCCACTTAATTCTAATTCCGTAAACTTAGTGTTATACATTTTTTCTAATTCAATTTTACTCTTTGCAATGCCACCCAGTTCTCCATATATTGCTTGATTTATATCTCCCACAAAAAATAAATTTATTTTTTTATTTTTTGAATAAATTCTTTCTAAAATCTGATATTGCAATAAATTCGTATCTTGATATTCATCAACTAATATACTTCCTATAATATTAGCAATATTTTTAGCAACAAAGTCTTTTTCTTTTAATATATTATATGATATTTCTAGTATCATTATAAAATCAATTTGTTTTCTATCTTTTAACAGTTTCTTGTATTCACAATATACTTTTTCATTCTCAAGCATGTTCTCATTATTATTAAAAGGAATTTGTAACTTTTCGCATGTCTCTTTAATATATTTTTTTTGAGTATATTCATCAATTATATCATATCCTTTTTTAATTAAATTTGAATACATTGAATATGGTCTTATTATATATTCTAAACAAAATTGATGTATTGTACCAGTCCAAATTTTATCAGTATCTATATTTAATTGAGAAACCCTACTTTTTATTTCTTCTGCAGCACGATTTGTATAAGTAATGGCTATATTCTTTTTATAAGACTTTAAATTTTTTATTGTAAGATATGCTAGTTTATATGTTAAAGTTCTTGTTTTTCCACTTCCTGGACACGCTCTTAGTAATACATTTTTTTCTTCTAAACAAGCTTTTTTCTGAGCATCATTTAGATTTTTTAAAAAATCAAATTCGTTATCTTGCATCGTTTTCCTCTATTTCTTTAAAAAACTTTGATAATTGAGTATTAGAAAATTCATTACAATATTTTTCAATAATTATTTTATTCTCTTCTCTATTTTTAATCAAATCTAATATTGTTTTTCCTTCTTCACTACTCTCCCCAATATTTAAAACATATGTTATCATCTTAATTTTAATTTCATCATCTATAACTTCTTTACAAGCATGTGCTATAGCTTGTCTTATGTAATCAGGTATTATAACATCTTTATCAATAATATTTGATAATATAGTTGCATACCATCCTTTTCCTATTCCTTTAGCTATAATCAATATGCTTTCTGCAGCATCTTCTAATTTGCCTTCTAGTTTATTTATATGCTTTGTCTTATCTGTTTCTCGTTTATAAATTTCGTCTAAACTATCTTTTACATATGTTATATTTTGTTTTTCTTTAATAAACTCTATTTCAAATGTACTATCAGCATAATAACAATTCACCCAATTATTCTCGTCAAATAGATTATTTAGTTTTTCTTTTCTTGATTTTCCTAACTCTTCTGCTTCTTTAGAGTAATGGCAACTACTTTCTAATACAGATTGTTTATCTAAATCTGTTATTATTGAACAATTCTTCTTTATTCTTTGTTCATCAAACAAGCATGCAATATTTTCAAAGGCTGTACTTCCAATATTTATTATACTAACACCTAATTCATCTAAAGATATTCCAAAAGATTTCTTTACCATATTAGGTATTAATATTTCTTCGCCGTCCCCCTCAACTAATATAATTCCTTTTGAAAAAAGTAATACTGAACGTTTAGCATCCAAGTATCTCTCTATACATTTTGATAATGCTATTTTTTTAAATTCTAACTTTTCTTTTCCAAAAACATCTAATTTATTAACAGGGTTCATCGTTATACTAATATTATTTTGAGATTTTAGAATGTTCATTTTATTTATATCTGATACTTCAGATAAGTGTGTTGAATGAGTTGTCATTATAACTTGAGTATAATTTTTTGTAACTTTTAAGTTTTCAAATAACGTTTTTTGAATATGTGGATGTATATGTGCTTCAGGTTCTTCAATCAGCATTATATTTAATAATTCCCTAGTTCTATTTGATTCAAATTCAACTAACTTCAAAGCTATATATATCATGTTTAAATGTCCTAATCCTAGCAATTCAATTGAATTTTGATTTGATGGCTTTATTGTTAAATATCTTGTTAAAGCATTTATATCATCGTTTAATTGCGATTGTAGTAATATTTGTGGAGAATATACCATTCCTATCATATCTAATAATTTAGAATTAATCTTCCCTCCTATTTCTTTTATTTGCTCAACTTCAGAAATAGATAAGTTTAAATTTGCAATAAGTTCTTGTATTTTATCTATTTTCTCAGGATCAATTTCACTTTCTATCGATTCTATTATTCTTTTTATTGGGTTACGTGGTTTATGCATTTCTGATAAGGCATCTCTTAATGCATCAATAAATACTACTGAAATATGGTTTTGAATATCTAAGATATTTAACTTTGCCCCTAAAATAGAATCATCGTCATCATCTGGATCTTTATAAATAAAATTATCTATATCTCCTACAATATCTTTATATACTTTTTCGTCGCAGAAATCTGTTACTGCCCTACAAGTATAGTAAAATTCGTAATCAGAAATTTTAATTTTTTCTCTTCGTTTCTTAAATTCATCTCCATCTGTTATCAAAGCCAATTCTTTTCTAATAGCTTTTTGAGGTCTAATAAATAATGTTATTACACCTGTATTTTCTTCTCCTCCAATGTATGAATTTACAAAATCAACATTTTCATCGTTTTTTATTTCAGAACATATTTCATTATTTAATTCTTCTTGAGATATATCCGAAAAAATAGCAGAAATTATAATCCAATGTCCTTTCCAATCATCCAAAGCATATGAAAAATCATTTTCTTTTAACCTTTTAGGACTATAATAATATGTATCATCTAAAAGTATTCTAATTGCGTTTATTATATTAGATTTTCCAGAGTCATTTTCTCCTATTATTGTATTAACTCCCTCTGAAAAATCCAAGTAACAATTTTTTAAGTTTTTATAATTTACTATTTCTACCCCTTTTAAATACATAGGTATCTCCTCTCCAATATTTTTTAATTGCTACCACTACTATATTCTTTCTTTAGTTCTTCTTCCATCTTCTTGCACATATTCAAGAAATGAGTTTCATTACTCATTGACTTTTCTCCACAATTAAATTTGTGTTCTCTTTTTTCAGATATGATTTTCAAATTTTTAGATATTCTCAATATGTCATCATCTTTCCATCCTGAATCATAAAAAACTTTAAAATCATATTTAGGAATAATTTTTCCATTCCATAGTCCAGTTTCAATTACAATTAAAGAATCAAAAATTAATTTTATTCCTTTATCAAATGTTACAAAAATAGGTATAACATTATAATCACTATAATCTGATAATTGTGCAGAAATTGTTGGTAATGTTAAATCTATTGCAGCAGCATATATTTTATCCATAATTTTATCTATACTATTAGTTTTTCTAACATTCTTTAAAATACATGACTTATTTCCGAAATCGAGTAGAGGATAACACTTAATGTGCTTTTCCCCTCTCACACCACCGTAC
>CAOKEO010000040.1 GCA_948467495.1 uncultured Clostridium sp. | reverse complement strand
AGCAATTAAGATAGCCAAGGCAATTATAAAGAATAAGAAATGCACAAGTAAAGTACTTGAGGAACTAGCTAATTCTATGTCTCTTGAATTTTGGTTTATGGTGGCTAAAAGTAAAAAATGCAATGAAAAAACACTCAAGAGTTTAGCAGAAAAAGTAAAAGCCTATTATGAGGATGATGCGTTTTTTAGCATTACTAAAAAAGAAGCAATTAAGATAGCCAAGGCAATTATAAAGAATAAGAAATGCACAAGTAAAGTATTTGAGGAACTAGTTGCTTCATTTGGTCATAAAGCACTTGAAAAAAGAGTCGAAAAAGCAAAAGGCAAGAGGAAATCCTAGTATAGGATTTCCTAGGGTAATGTACCATTTCTGAACAAATTTCTATATATCACTAATTAGTGATAAGGTGTTTTTTCTACTACTTAGTGTTACATATAATATTAAAAATAAAAGGAGGAATACCATATGAAAGGAAAGATTTTTGCGGTCATTTGTATGATAGTACTTATGACAAATTTAACTGCTTCATGCAAGACACAGAATTCCGAAATTCGGAAACAGACACAAGAACCACAAGCTACTAATTATGTAGAGGAATCAAACACTGATTCTATTTCAGATGATTACGTGGAGGAATCAAACACTGATTCTATTTCAGATGATTACGTGGAGGAGTCAAACTCTACAGAGGCAGAAGTAAAGCTTGAAGTTTTTACATACAAGGATGTTGTTAAATACAAGTATGCAACTGAAAGTGACTTAATCCGTGTGGCACAAATCTTAGCAAAATATGATAATTATGATTACACTAAGAAAGAAGCAATTGAGTTAGCCAAGAAAGTTATAAAGCATGAAGAATGCACAAGTGAAGTACTTGAAGAACTGTGTTATTCTAATCCTATTGAAATTAGATTGATGGTGGCTGAAAGTGAAAAATGCAATGAAGAAATACTCATATCTTTAGCAAAACACTGTGCTGATTACACTGAAAAAGAATCAATTAAGTTAGCCAAGAAAGTTATAAAGCATGAAGAATGCACAAGTGAAGTACTTGGAAAACTGTGTTATTCTGATCCTATTGAAATTAGCTTGATGGTGGCTGAAAGTGAAAAATGCAATGAAGAAATACTCATGTATTTAACAGAACACTGTGCTGATTATACTGAAAAAGAATCAATTGAGTTAGCCAAGAAAGTTATAAAGCATGAAGAATGCACAAGTAAAGTACTTGGAAAACTGTGTGTTATTGATTTTATTGAAATTAATTTGGCGGTGGCTGAAAGTGAAAAATGCAGTGAAGAAATACTCATATATTTAGCAGGAGCCTGTATGGACTATGATTATTATGATTGGACTGAAAAAAAAGTAATTGAGCTAGCCAAGAAACTTATAAAGCATGAAGAATGCACAAGTAAAGTACTTGGAGAACTGTGTGATATTGATTTTATTGAAATTAATTTGGCGGTGGCTGAAAGTGAAAAATGCAGTGAAGAAATACTCATATATTTAGCAGGAGTCTGTGTATACTATAAAGATTATGATTATACTAAAAAAGAAGCAATTAAGTTAGCCAAGGTGCTTATAAAGAATAAGAAATGCACAAGTAAAGTACTTGAGGAACTAGGTGATTCTAATTTTTTTAGAGTGGTTACAATTGGTCATTAAGCACTTGAAAAAAGAGTCGAAAAAGCAAAAGGCAAGAGGAAATCTTATACTAGGATTTCCTCTTGTTTGGTGAATGTATAAATAATTTTTCGTAGTAGACATCTGGAAATGTAACAATTCAGAGGTATAAGATGTTATAGAAATATATAAATAGAAAATTATAAGTCAATCGCTCGGGTCGTTCACTTTTCACAGAAATTCTAAAGTGTCTTTTATGGCACCCTTCCATGCTGGGCGTGAACTCTTTTCATAAAATTATCTTAAGAATTTCTAGCTCAAAGTTCCTACAGTCGCTTATTCTTTAAATTTTTATTTATATATTTCTTTTGTTTAAATTATATGACCTCTGAAAGTAACCTGGAAATTTGAAAAATTTAATTGTTCGCTTTTTTAAATTTATAAAATATGTTACAATACTAATATGGGGTAGCCAGTCGCTTACCCAGTGTTAAATAAAAAATTATCCTTAAAATAACTGTTTAGGAAGGAATGAAATAAAAGTGTCAGAAAAAGCAAAAAAAATAGGAGAAATATTCAGTGATTACAAAACCAATTCCAATCTAAAATATGCAGAAGTCAAAAGTCTAAACATGATAAAAAAGACCAACACTTTGCAAGTCATGTTATATTTAGATGAATACATAGAAATCAAAGAAATCTGGTATTTTGAAAACTTTTTAAAACAAAGATTTCAAATTGAACACATTGATGTCACCATACAATACCATGAAAAAGTAGAAAAAAAAGCCATACCAGAAGAATGGAAAAACATCATAGCCTATATGTCGCATAAATACCCACTAGCCAAACCCATGCTACTATTAAAAAGTGATGTAGAAGTAGAAAAAAATACGATTTATATCAAAATGCACATTAAAGGTGCTGACTTTTTAAAAGCTAAAAAAACAGACCAAGAATTACAAAGAACGATAAAAAACTTATTTGGAGAAGACTATGTCATTGACTTGACAGAAGACTTATCCAAAGAAGAAATCAAGGAAATGAGTGAAAGCATAAAAAAACAAGAAGCACAAATCATAGCTCATATCGAAGAAGAAAATAGGCAACATGCTATGGAAAAAGAGAATCAAGAAATCGTACCAGAATACCATGATGTAGACTATGCGCCCCCAACCGATTTAGAGGGCTATATTCCACCAGAAGAAATAGATATGCCAAGCTCGCAAGAGCAAGAATACATTATGGGAAAACCATCCAAAGCCAAAGAAAAACACGTAAAAATCAAAGATATTACTGCTAATGATGGAAGAGTAACCCTAGAAGGAAGAATTGTAACAACCGATGTACGAGAAACCAAGTCAGGTAAAGGAATGATTATTTTTGACTTATATGATGGCACAGGAACCATTACCTGTAAGTCTTTTGCCAAAGATTATGCCGAAGGGCAAGTAGTGGTAGAGAAAATCAAAACAGCCAAAGCCATTAAAACCATTGGAAAAGCAGGATTAGACACCTATGCTGGCGACATTACCGTTATTGCCAATACCATTCTGGAGACAAATGCGGAATTGCCAGAATTACCAACTGAAGAAGAACAAGAAGACACGCCATTGATTTTAGGTAGTACACAAAACATAACTGACCCATTGGTAAAAGTGGAAGATTTAGGAGTCGATGATGGGAAAATAGCCTTACAAGGAGAAGTTATTTTTACCGAAGACCGAACTCTAAAATCAGGAAAAACATTATTTAGTTTTGACCTATACGATGGTACCAGTACCATCACTTGTAAAGCTTTTTTAGAAAAAGAAAAAGCCAAAAGAATCATGAAAAGAATCCAAAATGCCAAAGGCGTTAAAGTGGCTGGAACAGCTCAAATGGACACTTTTTCCAATGAATTAACCGTCATGGCAAATACGGTAATAGAAACCGAAGGACTTAAAAAACAAACCAGACAAGACAACAGCGAAGTAAAAAGAGTAGAATTACACATGCATACAAAAATGAGCCAAATGGATGCGATGACATCTGCTAAAGATTTAATCAAAAGAGCTATGCAATGGGGCATGAAATCCATAGCGATTACTGACCATGGTGTCGTACAAGCCTTTCCAGAAGCCCATAAAATGTTAGGATATGATAATCCAGACATGAAAATTCTATATGGTGTAGAAGCCTATTTGGCACCAGACAAAAACGAAATTGTAACCAATGGAAAAGGGCAAAATATCGATACTACTTACTGTGTACTAGATTTAGAGACCACAGGTTTTTCCGCAACGACCGAAAAAATTACAGAAGTTGGTATCATGAAAGTAAAAAATGGAGAAATACTTGACCAATTTAGTTGTTTTGTAAATCCTCAAAAACACATTCCCCAAAGAGTAACAGAAGTTACCAAGATAACAGATGACATGGTAAAAGAGGCAGAAACGATTGAACAAGTATTTCCAAAAATAGTAGAATTTGTTAAAGATTCTGTTTTAGTTGCCCATAATGCACCATTTGATATGGGATTTTTAAAGCAAAATGCGAAAAATTTAGGATATGATTTTGATTTTACGTATTTAGATACTTTGAGTTTAGCCAAAGACTTATTCCCAGATTATAAAAAATATAAATTAGGAAAAATTGCTGAAAATCTAGGCATCAAAGTAGAAGTTGCCCATCGTGCCCTAGATGATGTGGATACCACTGTCAAAGTATTTAACGTCATGATGGACATGTTAAAAAAGCGTGGTGCTAAGACAGTAGATGATATTGACAAAGTAAGTAGCACCGAAGAAGCGAAAAAGGAAGAATACAAAAAATTAAAAACCTATCATGCCATTATCTTAGCCAAAAACTATGTGGGCTTACGAAATTTATATCGATTGGTATCTCTTTCGCATTTGGATTATTTTTACCGAAAGCCTAGAATATTAAAGAGTTTGTATCAAAAATATTCGGAAGGACTAATCTTGGGAAGTGCTTGTGAAGCAGGTGAATTGTATCAAGCCATTGAATTAGGGAGAACCGATGAAGAAATCGAAGCGATTGCCAACGATTATGACTATTTAGAAATTCAACCAATAGGGAATAATCAATTTTTAATGAGAAGAGAAATTGTAAAAGATGAAGAAGCCTTGCGTGATATTAACCGAAAAATTGTGGATTTAGGAGAAAAATTGAATAAGCCAGTAGTAGCCACTGGAGATGTTCATTTTATGGATCCACAAGATGAAATTTATAGGCGTATTTTAGAAGCAGGGCAAGGCTATGAAGATGCAGATAATCAAGCACCCTTGTATTTAAGAACCACAGAAGAAATGTTAGAGGAATTTAGTTATTTGGGAAAAGAGAAAGCTTATGAGGTAGTAGTCACAAACACTAATTTAATTGCCGATAGCTGTGAGCAGATTAGTCCGATTTCGCCAGAAAAATGTCCCCCACATATTCCAGGTTGTGAGCAAACCATCAAAGATATTGCCTATGAAAAAGCCCATGAATTATATGGTGACCCGTTGCCAGAGTTAGTACAAGAAAGATTAGATAAAGAATTAGATTCGATTATTAAAAATGGATTTTCGGTTATGTATATCATTGCCCAAAAATTAGTATGGAAATCCAATGAAGATGGCTATATTGTGGGGTCAAGAGGCTCTGTTGGTTCCTCTTTTGCTGCTAATATGACAGGAATTACAGAGGTGAATTCTTTACCGCCTCATTATCGATGTCCGAATTGTAAATATTCAGATTTTACGGACTATGGCTATAAAAATGGATTTGACTTACCAGATAAAGCATGCCCAAAATGTGGACATGCCTTAGATAAAGACGGCATGGATATTCCATTTGAAACCTTTTTAGGATTTAATGGAGATAAAGAACCAGATATTGACTTAAACTTTTCGGGAGAATATCAAGCCAAAGCCCATAAATATACAGAAGTTATCTTTGGAAAGGGAACTACTTTTAAGGCAGGAACCATAGGAACGATAGCAGATAAGACCGCTTTTGGTTATGTCAAAAAATATTTTGAAGAAAGGAATATTCCAATCAATCGAGCAGAAACCCAAAGATTAGCCAGTGGTTGTACAGGAATTAAAAGGACGACTGGGCAACATCCAGGAGGAATTATCGTTGTACCAAAGGGAAGAGAAATTTATGAATTTTGTCCTGTACAACATCCAGCAGATGACCCAAAATCAGATATTATAACCACTCATTTTGATTATCACTCCATTGACCAAAACTTGCTAAAGCTAGATATATTAGGGCATGACGACCCAACCATGATAAGAATGTTACAAGATATTACAGGGAAAGACCCAACTAAAGTACCATTAGATGACAAAGAAACTATGTCAATTTTTAGTTCCACGAAAGCGTTAGGTGTTACGCCAGAGCAAATTCATTCAGAAGTAGGAAGCTTTGGCGTGCCAGAGTTTGGAACGAAATTTGTAAGACGGTATGTTAGTGGATACAAGACCAACCACTTTTGATGAGTTAATCCGAATTTCTGGATTATCTCATGGTACCGATGTGTGGCTAGGAAATGCACAAAGTTTGATTGAAGCAGGAACCGTGACTTTGCAGGATGCCATCTGTTGTCGTGATGATATTATGATTTATTTAATGAAACAAGGGTTACCACCCAATCCAGCTTTCAAAATCATGGAAACAGTTCGTAAAGGAAAAGCCTTAAAAGACCCAGAGAAATGGGCAGAATATGTAGCTTTAATGAAAGAACATGAGGTACCAGACTGGTATATTAAATCTTGCGAAAAAATAAAATACATGTTCCCAAAAGCCCATGCAGCAGCCTATGTAACCAATGCTTTTCGTATTGCTTGGTTTAAAGTTCATGAACCATTGGCTTATTATGCTGCTTATTTCTCTATCAGAGCAGATGAGTTTGATAGTGAATACATGGTATATGGAAAAGAAAAAGTAAAAAATAAAATGAAGGAAATTGATTTGGCTGGAAATAATGCAACGGTGAAAGATAAGAATATGTATGCTGTGCTGGAATTAGTGTTAGAAATGTATGAAAGAGGATTTCACTTTTTGCCAATTGATTTATATCAATCCCATAGCACCAAATTCTTAGTTGAGGAAGGTGGTATTAGACCACCATTAAATAGTATTCCAGGACTGGGAACAGTGGCAGCTTTGGGGATTGAGAAGGCTCGCCAAGAAGGAAAGTTTATGTCCATTGATGACCTAAAAATACGTTCTAAAGTGGGAACCGCTGTGACAGATTTACTTAAGAAATTTGGTTGCCTAGAGGGCATGAGCCAGAGTAATCAAATGAGTTTGTTTGGATAATTTGGTTTTCGTAGTAGTTACCACATGATTTTTTAAAAGCTTTAAAACTATTGAATTATAGACTTTTTTATGATATACTATTATTATAGTAGCTTTTTTACTATAATCTGATAATGCAATATTAATTGTTGTTGCATATTATATCTTCATCAGAAAGGAGGTAGGAAGATGAAAGGGAGATACACTATTCACCACTACTTTGGTTTTGCTTGTTTTGCTTTAACTGTCATATTATCTTTATGTAAAAATTCTTTTTGGTATGTACCAATTGTATTTTACTTTGCAGTTGAAATATTGGCAGTTTTTGTTTTCGCCGCTTTTAAAGGAAAAATTAAGAAACTTTCCAAATTGACTAAGAAAGCAGCGATAAAAGCAGCTAAGAAGACCAAAAGTACATACACTATTCGCCACTACATCTGCTTTACTGTTATTGCTTTAACTGTCATATTGGCTATATTTGAAATTCCTTTTTGGTATGTACCAATTGGACTTTACTTTGTTATTGGAATAATAGTTGGTATTTTGGCTGATTTTGCAGCTGAACGGTAATCAGCAACTTATCTTCCTAGATTTCATTAGTTGATGGAAGATAAGAGGGGGCTAAAATAGGCATCCGAAAGCAAAAAATCCAGTGAGAAATTGCTGGATTTTTTGTATATAAAATAATAGATATTTAACAACTAAAAGAATTGAATTAAAAGAATTTTAAATATTAAGTAATTCACATAAAGTTGACTTTATAATAGAAATGTAGTATAATTATAATAACCTATAAGTTGTATTCCTAAAAAGGAAGATTACCCCATCTTATTGATGGAGAAAAAAAGGAGGACTCTAGAATGGAAATTTTTGACCCCTATTTTATCATTGCTACTATATTTTTCTTGCTTTTAGGAGGAAAAGAATTGTTTCGTAATCCATGGGACGAAGAGGACGAAGAGGAATAGGATTCTTAGATAGGGAAGTACCTTATTTTGATTGGTTGAATGACAATTAAAATAAGGACTTTTCTTTTATAAAAGAGCCAATGGGAAATTATATTATGTCCTATGTACAAAGTTGACAAATCAATCTACATAATGTAAAATAAAATTAAAGATAAAAAAATTTTAGATACAAAGGAAAGAGAGGAAATTACGATGTTACAACAAGAAACGCCAATTCGTTTTGAAGAAATATTTTCCGTGCAAAATATTTTATTCTATGTATTAGCCATAAATCTTTTTGGCTTTTTTATCATGTGGTTAGATAAAAGAAAAGCAACCAAAGGGGCATGGAGAATTCCTGAAAAGACATTGTTTATTGTGACTGCTTTAGGTGGAGGAATTGGAACTATTGCAGGAATGTACACCTTTCGTCATAAGACGCAAAAACTTAATTTTGTGATTGGTTTTCCATTTATTACTATTTTAGAGATGGTAGCTGCTATTTATTGGCTATTTTTTGATTAGGAGATATAGATGAAAGAGAAGGATATTAAGAAAGAAGTAAAATTATTAGCAAAACAAGGCTACTTTGACGATATCTATCAACAATTTGGATTAAAATATTTTAGAAACTATGTTTCTCGTAACTATAAACGAAAAGATATAAGAAAACTAGAAAAGGAAGGAAAATATTTTGATATTTATGAGAAATATGGCAAAAGAGAATTAGATTATTTATCTATATATGTAGAAGATGTTGAAAATGAAGTGGGAAAAAAGAGAAGTTTTCCATTGAAAATCATTTATAATTGTCGAGAAAAGTTAAAAAGAGGAATCGCAGCATTTTTGTATGGTATGGGATTCTGTAGTCTGATAGGAATACCGATGGTATCTCTAATTCAAGATGTTAGAATGCTATATGATTCCCAAAAATATGCTAACGAAATTGAGGAATATAAAGAAAAAGTAAAAAAGTATTCCTTAAAATTTGATATTCAAACACAAAGTGATATAGAAATTATTATGAGAGTCATGAAAGATATGCATAAAACGATTCGAGGATATGGTGAACCTAAAATAGATGCTAAAGGCTATGAAGGCATGGATGTAATGGATAAAGATGGTATTGGTAATTGCAGTAATATGGCTGAAAATGTCGCTGATAAATTAAATGCAATTAATCCAGAATATAATGCTAGAACAATCAGCTTATATGCAAATGGAGAAGATTATGAATGTGCTAATATATCAAAAAATATCATTGAAGGGAATATAAGAATAAATGAAATTGGAAATGTGACACAAATTTATATCAATGAGGAATTATCAACACGTACAATAGATTATGGAGATACTGTTATAATAAGTGAATACAAGGAAAATTTGGTACTTTCAAAAGAAACCATATACAGGAAGGTACCAAATGAAATAGAAGAAAGATTCTATGATGAAAATAAAAAAATACAAGTTATTACTATTATAAAAGATGGATATAAAACAACTACTTCTTATAATGAACAAGGTATAGAAGTTGAAAGTAAAAGAGAGAAAACAGACAAAAATTATACATTTTTCAATTTTGAAACAGTTGAAGGAAAAGAAGAGAACAAATTAATAGAAACTGTAAAAAAATTAGTGGGAAATCATAAAATGGTTGCAGTAGACCTTAAAGATGAAGAAATAACTCTACTCATAGATCCAACATGGCTAGGGTTAGGAATTTATAAAGATGGTGCAATACACATGTTTAATGAAAAACAAAATGATGAAGCGATATACAATGCTAAATTTTTTGGCTATCTAAAAAATAAGGGAATTAAAACATTTTGGGAATATCCAATTGATTATGTAAAAAGTTTTAAAGAATCAACCTTAACTTTGGAAGAATTAGAAAAGAAATATGGTGTAGAGGCACAAAATGAAATGTTAAAGAAAATAGAGGAAGAAGATAGAAAAAAGGAACAGTCGAATTCGTTTAAAGAAAGTGTAAAAGTAGATAATAAGGGTGTTACTTACAACTTTGATACCAATACTGTAACCCTGACACCTAGTCATATAAAAGCAAAAGAAGAAGAGAGTCAAAAAGGACATTAAGAAACACATTATGTTATATAAATGAAAAATAAAAATCTGGAAAGGCTATTAAAATAAGCTATCTGGATTTTTTATTTTGGTAAAATGAACAGAAAAATAGTACACATAAAAAGTAAAAAAATAAAATAATAGGTAAGATATTATATCAACTAAATTAAAATGTGAACAACTTGTGAAATAAAAGTAAGCATTTTAAGTTATTCACAAAGTTATCCACAGTTTCCACAAACCAAAAATGGAATGTACAAAGAAATCAAAAAGAAAAAATAGGAAACATAAAGTGGAACGGGATACATAATTGTAATCTTATCGTAATATTATTGTAACAAAACTGTGTTTTAAAGTAAAAAAATGTCTAAATTAGTTAGGAAAAAGTAAAAGAGAGAGATGGGATGTAATACAACTGTAACGATTTTGTAAAAAATGAAAATAAAAATAGTAAAAGGAGTAGTTGATAGCATTGTGGAAAACTCTAATTAAATGACGAATTTTGTAGAAAATGCATATAATAATAGAGTAAATAGTATAGATTATGAGGAGAAAAGTTATGCTACACAAATTTAGATATGTATTAAATAAAAATAGATGCTGTTGTGAAACAGAAATTAGTAAAGAACAATTGGGAAAAATGCTAGAAAAAGGAGCTATTCTTTTAGATGTTAGAAGCCCACAAGAGTTTGCAGAAGGACATTTGGAAAATGCGATTTCACTTCCAGAATATGAAATTAATCAAAGTGTTAATGATATTTTGCCAGATAAATTACAAATTATTATTGTTTATTGTAGTACAGGTCATCGAAGTGAAAAAGCACAAAAAGAATTAGAGAGACTTGGCTATCAAAAAGTTTATAACTTGTGTAAGGGTTTAGAAAATAGCTATTGACGTAATATAAAATCATATGCTATAATTATGGAAACAATATCATATTCAGAAAACATGATATGTTTGAATCAATTGATTAATTGTATCACGCATTGTTACAAGAAAGGAGAGGTTATTATGACAATAGCTTTAAAAATAGCAATAGTTGTTATTGCTATAGTGCTTATATTTCCGATAGAATATGTTCTTTTTCCAAAGATAGACCGGCACACAGGAGAAAACTCTATAAAGGGGGTAAGTGGTACTATAATAACATGTTTAGTAGTAGGTGTAGTAATGTTATCAGCTATAATAATCTTTGGGATTGTAGAGTATTGCTCCCCGAACAACAGGGAAATATGGTATTTGTATTTATTACCAATGGCAATTCCAATTTTCTTTCGATTTATTTTTGCATTTGTGAGTTTGCAAAAAAAATTGCTACCAGTGGTATTGCCGATTCTGACAATTGCTTTTATTGGCTGCATTATCTTTCCCATTAGAGATGGGGCATTAGGATATGAACCAGAAGTTTCAAAAGAAACAAAAGAAGCATTACAAGAAAAAACAGAAATAAAGGCTTGGTTAAATACAGTGTCTTTTTCTGAGCCATGCTATTATGATGGCAAGTATATCTATGAAATTAACAAAGGAAAATCAGATTACGGTCTACTTTTGGTTGATGATTTAACAATGGATTTTATCCCATGTAAATATGAGAATCAGATTTCTAGAATTATTAGAGAACATTATCCAAAAGAGGAGATTGTCCAATTAGGTATTGAGATAAGAGACGAACTACCATATGCTAAATTTGGAATTTTGAAAAGACCTCATATGTTTTCTAAGCCAGAAGTAGATTTTTACGTATTACTTGACATGAAAGAAGGAAAAATGAAGAAGGAAGCAGTAAAATAATTATCCAATCAATGCGTGATAAAAGCAAAAAGTCTTCACTAAATTAAGTGGAGATTTTTTGTTTTATCAATTAAGCATTGAACATTTTAATCTTTTATGCTAAAATGACACAAGAAATGATTTTAGAGACGGAGGAAATATGAATCACAGACAAGAACACATTAGAAATTTTAGTATTATTGCCCATATAGACCATGGAAAGTCAACCTTAGCAGACCGATTGATTGAAATGACAGGCGTATTGTCCAAAAGAGAAATGGAAAGTCAAGTTTTAGATAACATGGAGATTGAAAAAGAAAGAGGCATCACCATAAAATCACAAGCAGTGCGAATGATTTATCGAGCAAAAGATGGACAAGAATATACCTTAAATTTAATTGACACACCAGGACATGTAGATTTTAATTATGAAGTATCTAGAAGTTTAGCAGCTTGTGATGGTGCTATTTTAGTTGTAGATTCTAGTCAAGGAGTAGAGGCACAAACATTAGCAAATGTGTATTTAGCCATTGATAATAATTTAGAAATATTACCAGTTTTAAATAAAATAGATTTGCCAAATGCAAGAGTAGAAGAAGTCAAACAAGAAATAGAAGATATCATAGGAATACCAGCAGAAGATGCACCCTGTATTTCAGCAAAATCAGGATTAAAGGTAGAAGAGGTATTAGAGAGAATTGTAACAGACTTGCCAGCACCAAAAGGAGATGAAAGCAACAAAACAAAATGCTTGATATTTGATTCTTATTATGACAATTATAAAGGAGCAGTAGCCTATGTGAGAGTAATAGATGGAACCATAAAAGTAGGAGATGAAATTCAATTAATGGCAACTAACAAAGCTTTTACGGTAGCAGAAGTAGGCTATTTTATACCAGGTTCGTATATGCCAACTAATGAAATTAAAGCAGGAGAAGTTGGCTATATAGCAGCTAGTATCAAAAATTTATCAGACATTCATGTAGGAGATACCATAACTTTAAAAGATAATCCAGCAGAGGAACCATTAAAAGGTTATAAAAAAGTAACGCCAATGGTTTATTGTGGATTATATCCGATAGATGGTAGTCAATATGAAGCTTTAAAAGAAGCTTTAGAAAAGTTGGCATTAAATGATGCAGCTCTAGAATATGAAGCAGAAACTTCAGCTGCTTTAGGGTTTGGATTTCGTTGTGGATTTTTGGGATTATTACATTTAGAAATTATAGAAGAAAGATTAGATCGAGAATTTGATTTAGGTTTGATTACAACAGCTCCATCGGTTATTTATAAAGTTTATAAAACAGATGGCGAAATAATCGAATTATACAATCCAGAGGATTTGCCGAAGCCACAAGAGATTTCTTATATCGAGGAACCTTTTGTAACAGCTAATATTTTGACACCAAAGGATTATGTAGGAAATATTATGGAACTATGCCAAAGAAGACGTGGTGTTTATATTGATATGAAATATTTAGATGAAAGTAGAGTTACTTTGGTGTATGAAATGCCATTAAATGAAATTATTTATGATTTTTTTGATAATCTAAAATCAAAAACAAAAGGATATGCTTCTTTAGATTACGAATTCAAAGAATATAGGAAATCAAACCTAGTAAAACTAGACATTCACATTAATGGCGAACCAGTGGATGCTCTTAGCTTTATTGTTCACAAAGAAAGTAGCTATGATAGAGGAAAGAAAATGGTGGAAAAATTAAAAACCGTTATTCCAAGAAAATTGTTTAAAATACCAATTCAAGCAGCAATTGGTGGACAAATTATTGCTAGAGAAACCATTTCAGCTATGAGAAAAGATGTACTGGCTAAGTGCTATGGTGGTGATATTACGAGAAAGAAGAAATTATTGGAGAAACAAAAAAGAGGAAAGAAGAAAATGCGTGAGATTGGAAATGTGGAGATTCCACAGGAGGCTTTTTTGTCTGTGTTAAAGTTGGATGATGAATAAAGATTGATGTTGTTTTAGATTTATTTAGTAATTAATTTTATTCTTACTATAATATATAAAAATTTGCTCCTTACTGGTCGGACGAATCATATAAAATTATTCTATATCATTCATAAATTGAAGAGTTAATCTAATTGTTCTATGTTAATTAGTGTCCTCCCAAACTGCGCGTCGCTAATATTTTTATATATTATAGTAATAAAAACTACTGGTAAGAAATGTTTCAATAAATCTAAGAAAATTGTAAAAAGGAAGATAAAAACATGTATAAAATGGTAATGATTGATTTAGATGGAACGTTGTTAAATGATAAAAAACAAGTTTCAAAAAGAAATGTAGAAATGATTCAAAGAGTACAAGCAGAAAAGAATGTTCTTTTTGTGATAACAACAGGAAGAAGTATAAATAATATTACACAAGTATTAGAGACGATTGGCGATAGTATCAATCAATATATAATAGCTTCCAATGGAGCTATTATCAAAGATAATGTTGAGCAAGAATATTTAGTAGAAAAATATATTGAGCAAGATGAAATATTTAAAATGATTGATATTTATAAAAAACAACATTTAAAAGGAATATTTAATACTCATGAGATACAATTAACAGATGAAAATGAACAATACCAAATAAATCAAAATATAAAATTAGTAGAAAATTTAAAGAAATATTATTTACAGAACGATATTTCAACAACATCTATGATAACCTTATGTGGTGATGAAAGAGATTTAAGACAAATGAAAGAAAAGCTGAAAGTTGAATTTCCAGAATTAGATGCTACTGATATTTGTCATTTTGTTGTTGATAGGGACAAGGAAATTTATGAAACAAAATATATTGATATTATGAAAAAAGATTGCACTAAGGCCAATGCCATAAAGATATTAGCAGACCATTTGCATATTAACAAAGAAGAAATTATAGTCATAGGCGATGGAACTAATGATATATCTATGTTTGAGATGTCTGGTTATAAGATTGCAATGGGAAATGCCAATGATAAATTAAAGGAAAAAGCAGACTATATAACGGATAATAATAATCAAGATGGTGTTGCGAAAGCATTAGAAGAGATATTTTATAAAGGAGAAAACAAAACATGAAGGAAAAAACATACGAAGACCAAGTAGAAGGAAGAAATGCGGTATTAGAACTATTAGAAAGTAGGAAAGATATCAACAAAATATTTATCACGAAAGGAGAACGACACGGTTCTATTAACAAAATTATCAGCATAGCAAAAGAAAATAAAGTGATTTTAGTAGAAAAAGAAAAAAGGCAAATGGAGCAAATGGCACAAACGCAAAACTATCAAGGGGTGATTGCTTTGGTACCACCATATGAATATTGTGAAATAGAAGACATTTTGCAAGAAGCAAAACAAAGAGAAGAAGATCCATTTGTGCTAATTTTAGATGGAATTGAAGACCCACACAACTTGGGTTCTATCATTAGGACAGCTGAAACAGCAGGTGTTCATGGTGTAATCATACCA
This sequence comes from uncultured Clostridium sp., assembly GCA_948467495.1. Taxonomy (GTDB): domain Bacteria; phylum Bacillota; class Clostridia; order TANB77; family CAG-508; genus CAG-269. The sequence goes on along the minus strand of CAOKEO010000040.1, from coordinate 2,441 downwards.
AAAAGAAGAGCAGCCACTGTCAATAGCACAGTTAATAAAGTATCAGCAGGAGCGGTGCAACATATGAAAATAGCAAGAGTAACCAATGTATCAGACACCATAGAACAATTGAAAAAAGAAGGTCTTTGGATTTGTGGAACCGATATTAATACATCGACTTATTATTATGACCAAGATTTAACAGGATCCATTGCAATTGTAATTGGAAACGAAGGTAATGGAATGGGGCAAAAAGTAAAAAAGAATTGTGACTTTTTGGTTAAAATTCCAATGAAGGGAAAAATAGATTCGTTAAATGCTTCTGTTTCCACTGGAATCATTATATACGAAGCAATGAAACAAAGAATGAGACAAGAGGGGCAGACGTAATTTGTCTCATCATCAGATAATAAAAACTCAAATAATATAAAAATGAGACAAATGAGACCTATCCTCTTTGTCTTAAATGGGAGGAAAATGGGATGATGCCAAGAAAAACAAGAAGAATGATTATAATTGTGTCGATTACCATATTGTTATTAGTAACAGTAGTTACCTTAGTTTTATTGTATATGAGTACAGATATGTTTAAGTCTAATTCAACATTATTTGTCAAATATTTAGGACAAAATGTAGAAAATATGGATTCATTCTATCAAGAAATGGTAAAAAGTGAATATGCTCCATTATTACAACAAAATAAATATACATCGGAAACGCAGGTGAAAATAAATTATACAGAAAATATTGGGACAAGTTCAGAAAGTACACAAAATTCTGTTAATCAGTTGCGTTTAAAAGTGAGTGGGCAAACTGATAAAAGTAACCAATATAATTATCAAGATATCAGTTTATTAAAAAATGAAGAAAATGTAGCAAACATAGAGTATATACAAAATGGAATTACTTATGGTATTAAGTTTTCGGATTTGTTTAATCAATATATATTAGTAGATAATCAAAATCTGAAAGAGTTTTTTAGAAAGCTTGACTATACAGAAGAACAACTAGAAAATATACCAGATACGATAGAATTTGAAAATCAGCTCAATGATATTTTTGCGTTTTCAGAAGAAGAAAAACAAAATTTGAAAACAAAATATATTAGTATTATGAATAGTAATATTTCAAAAGATAACTTCTCAAAACAAAAAAATCAAATGATTCAAATAGATGATAAAAATGTAAAAACGAATTGTTATGTTTTAACAATGACAAAAGAACAATTTAATAATATGTATATTAAATTGTTGGAAGAAGTTAAACAAGATGAAATAATTGGGAGTAAAATTGATAAATGGCAGGGAATATTTGAGAATTCAGAAATGATAGGTATGATAAATTTAAGAGAAAGATTTGTAACAAAAATAGAAGATGTGATTGCTGATATTACAAGAAACAACATAGGACAAGATGAAACAAAAATAAGTGTTTATCAAAATAATCAGACAACTATAAGAACTATGGTACAACATCCAGATTACGAATTTGTAATGGATAGATTACCTTCTCAAACAGGAGATTTTGTACAAATATCTTATCAAGATATGAAAGCTAATCAGGGTCAAGTTTTTACCTTTAAAAAAGAAAATGGAGAAATAAGTGTTACTTTAGAGGATACGGAAAATGGTGAAGTGGCACAATATAGTGTAACGACAAATGAAAAAATGAATGATAATAAACTTGTCAAAAATACAGTTGCCAAATGTGAAAATTCTTCTAATAGAATAGAAACAGTAATCGAAAAAGAAATAAATATAGTCAATAATTTTGAAAATGCCATTGTTTTGGATGATAAAAATGCTATTAATCTAAGCCATTTGGAAAAAGATCAGGTGCCAATAATTCTAGATAAAGTGAAAAATGGAGTTTTTGGAAAAGTAAATGAAATTGTAACAAATGATATAAAAATAGAGGATTGGTTGAGTCTCTTTAAAGCTTTTCATATAGTAGAAGAAAGTCAAACTTTAGAGGCAATGGGAATTACAGAGACAGAGAAAAATAGGTTTAATTCACAATTTGAAATTTTACAAGGAGAAAATTTGGATAGTCAGGCAATATTAAATTTAATTAATGCCATAAAGGAAAATCTAATGGATATGGAAGTGGTGTCTAATACAGAATTGAAATTGAAATTAGATCGATTTAATAAAAATGAACAAGTGGCTACTGTTTTAAGTTCTTTTATAGAAGAAAATAAAAATAGAAAGTATGATGCTAGGGTCGAGTATGAGGTAGAGACAGGATTGGCAAGTGAAATAGTTTTGACAATGGTGGAAAATCATTAACTTTCTAATTAAAATGTATCACTTATAAATAGTTTACTAAATTAATAAAAAATTTCAGAAAAAAGTGTTGACAAATAAAAAAAACTATCGTATAATAAAAATCGTCCCACAAAAAGGGGACAGAAAAGTACATTGAAAAGTAAACAATAAAATCCTTTAGAGAATAAACCGAAG